>CAUQYP010000014.1:0-40732 GCA_963522035.1 uncultured Noviherbaspirillum sp.
CTGCGCGGGGCTTAATGCAACGGCAACTGTCGCTGCGCGGAAGTGGCGCTTCTGGTGGAAGCCGGCTAAAGCAAGCCAGCATGAAAATGCGCTAGCCCCTACAACAGCCCGTCTACGCCATAAAGTCCTGCCAGGCTCTGCAGGCTGGCCGGTGCATTCGTCAATGCCAGCGGCGCATTGCGCGCCGCAGCGGCGCGCTTCCACGCCAGCAGCGTGGCAACGGCAGACGAGTCGACCGTCGCCAGCCGCGACAGGTCGATTTCGGGCTGGCCGGTGGCGATGGCGCGCAGACCTTTATCGCGCACCTGGCGTGCATTGGCGAGGGTCAGCGATTCGGCCGGCTGGTACATCGTCATCAGGACTTGATGCCGCCGGCAGCCAGGCGCTTGTTGCGGTCGGCCAGGGTCTTGATCAGGCCGTCGATGCCGCCCTTGCTGATTTCACTGGCAAAATTGCCCTTGTAGGTTTCCACCAGCCAGGCGCCGAGCACGTTCAGGTCGTAGATCTTCCAACTGTTGCCGGACTTGGAAAGGCGGTAATTGAGCTGGATCGGCTCGCCGCGCTGCTGCACCACTTGCGAGCGCACTTCGACATCGGTGTCGGCCGGGTCGTTGCGCATGGGCCGGAACTCCAGTTGCTGGTCGCGGATCTGGGCGATCGCGCCGGCGTAGGTGTAGACCAGCAGGTCGCGGAATTCCTCGGTCAGGCGCTTTTGCTGCTCGGGCGTGGCTTCACGCCAGTAGCGGCCGGCGGCCAGCGAAGTCATGCGCTGGAAGTCCACATTCGGCAGGATCTTGGCCTGGACTACTTCCAGGATTTTTTGCTGGTTGCCGCTCTGGATGTCCTTGTCGGTCTTGGCCGTTTCCAGCACTTCCTGGCTGATGCGCTTGACGAACGCGTCGGGCGCTTCCTGGGCCTGGGCCACGCCGGCAAAGCCGAGCACGCCCATGGTGATGATCGCTGCTAGCAGTTTTCTGAACATGATGTCGATTCCTGATGTTGGACGCGGTGCCGGCACATGCCGGCGGCTGCGTTTATTTGGCGGGTTCGCCGGACGGCGCGGGAATGAAGGCTGGCTGGTTGCCGGCCGCCGCAGGCGCGGCCGGCGCCTTTTCCTGTTGGGCATCCTTGTTGCCCGTGGGTTCCATAGATGGTGCCGCTGCGCCGCCATTCAATGACGAACTATTGTCCGATTTCGTATCAAACTCGTCATCGTCGGGCAATGCGCGGTAGGCGGCGTCGGCGCCGCGCTCGCGGTTGCTGCTGATCTTGCCGGCGCGGCGCTGCAAATAAGCGTCGCGGATGAACTCGTAGCGGTCCAGCGCGGCATCCTCGATCAGGTTGGACGCGTCCAGCACGCCGGCACGCAGGTCGATCACCCGCAGCGCTGTGCCGGTATAGCGGGTCGGATCCGGGCTCACATAGCTCCACGGGTCGCCGGCGAAGTCGACCGGCAGCGCCACCGAGTCGCGCATGGTGGACGAACCGAGCAGCGGCAGCACGACGTAAGGGCCGGACTGCACGCCCCAGACGCCCAGGGTTGCGCCAAAGTCCTGGCGGTGCTTGGGCAGGCCGGCCTCGCTGCTGATGTCGAGCAGGCCGCCCAGGCCGAAAGTGGTGTTGACCGCAAAGCGCATCACGTCGGACACGCCATCGCCCACGCGGCCCTGCAGCAGGTTGTTGACGGCGGTCCAGACGTCGCCCAGGTTGCCGAAGAAGTTGTAGACCCCGGTCTGGACGAAGGACGGCAGCACGCGCTTGTAGGCGGTGGCCGCCGGCTTGAGCGCGTACTGGTCCACCTTGTCATTGAAGTTGAACATGGTGCGGTTGAAGCGTTCGTACGGATCGACCGGATTGCGCGTGGCGGCATTGCCTGCCGTGTCGGCAGTGTCGGCGCTACCGGCGCTACCGGTCGTGGCGCAGCCGCCGAGGACGACGACAAGGCCGATCGCCGGCAGCAGCAAGGACGGTGGTTTCATTATTTTTCTTCCTCTTTTCCTTCAGCAGCCTTGCTGAAGAGAAATTGACTGATCAGGTTTTCCAGCACGATCGCGGATTGCGTCATGGTGATGCGGTCGCCGGCCGCCAGGTTATTGGTGTCGCCGCCCGGCTCCAGGCCGATATATTGCTCGCCCAGCAGGCCCGAGGTCAGGATCTTGGCCGAGCTGTCCTTGGGGAACGGATAATCGTTCTGCATCTTGAGCCGGACTTCGGCCTGGAAGGTCTTGCCGTTCAGGCCGATGTTGTCGACCCGCCCGACTACCACGCCGGCGCTCTTGACCGGCGCGCCCGGCTTCAGGCCGCCGATATTGTCGAAGCGGGCAACGACGTCATAGGTCTTGCCGAAGGACAGCGTGCTCATGTTGCCGGCTTTGAGCGCCAGGAACAGCAGCGCCGCCGCCCCCAGCACGACGAAGAGCCCGACCCATACATCCAGTGATTTGCGTTGCATAAGAATTCCTGGTTTCAAAAACCGTTATTTGTTAAACATCAGTGCCGTGAGCAGGAAGTCGAGCGCCAGCACGGTCAGCGAGCCGATGACGACCGTGCGGGTGGTGGCGCGGGCCACGCCTTCCGGCGTCGGCTTGGCTTCGTAGCCCTGGTACAGCGCGATGAAGGTCACCGCCACGCCGAATACGAGGCTCTTGATGACGCCGTTGGCGATGTCGGCCCAGACGTCGACGCCGGCCTGCATCTGCGACCAGAATGCGCCCTCGTCGACCCCGATCAGCAGCACGCCGACGATATAGCCGCCAATGATGCCGACCGCGCTGAAAATGGCGGCGAGGATGGGCATGGCGATCACGCCGGCCCAGAAACGCGGCGCCAGCACCCGCTGCAGCGGGTTGACCGCCATCATTTCCATCGCGGCCAGTTGCTCGCCGGCCTTCATCAGCCCGATCTCGGCGGTCAGCGACGTGCCGGCGCGCCCGGCGAACAGCAGTGCCGTCACCACTGGCCCCAGTTCGCGCGTCAGCGACAGCGCCACCAGCAGGCCAAGCGCCTGTTCGGAGCCGTACTTGTTGAGCGTGTAATAGCCTTGCAGGCCCAGCACGAAGCCGACGAACAGGCCGGAAACGCCGATGATGACCAGCGAATAATTGCCGATGAAATGGATCTGGTCGGTTACCAGGCGGAAGCGCCGGAGCAGGCCGCCGGATGCGCCCAGCACCGCGAAGAAGGTGCGGGTGCCGAAACCCAGGCTGACGACGAACTCGCGCACGCCGCGGCCGATGGCAGCCAGGAAGGCGGCGATCATGGCCGCCCTCCCAGCCCGAGGTCCTCGGCCAGGCTGCGGCCCGGATAATGGAAAGGCACCGGGCCGTCCGCCTCGGCATGCACGAACTGCTTCACGTACGGGTCGTCGGACGCCATCATTTGCTGCGGGGTGCCGTGGGCGACGATCTTGCCCTGCGACAGGAAATAGACATAGTCGGCAATCGAGAACGACTCGTGCACGTCATGCGAAACCAGGATGGAAGTCGAACCGAGCGCGTCGTTGAGGCGGCGGATCAGGTTGGCGGTCACGCCCATGGAAATCGGGTCCAGGCCGGCGAAGGGCTCGTCGTACATGATCAGCTGCGGGTCCAGCGCCACCGCCCGGGCCAGCGCCACCCGGCGCGCCATGCCGCCGGAAATCTCGGCCGGCTTCAGCTGTGCGGCGTTGCGCAGGCCGACTGCCTGCAGTTTCATCAGCACCAGGTCGTGCAGCAGTTCGTCCGGCAGATCGGTGTTCTCGCGCAGCGGGAATGCGACGTTTTCAAATACGGTCAGGTCGGTAAACAGCGCCCCGTGCTGGAACAGCATGCCCATCTTGCGCCGCATCCGGTACAGCGCCGGATTGTCCGCGAAGTCAATGGCCGCGCCGTCGACCGCGATGCTGCCGCGGGACGGCGCAAGCTGGCCGCCGATCAGGCGCAGGATGGTGGTCTTGCCGGAACCGGAGCCGCCCATCACGGCGACGACCTTGCGGCGCGGGAAGTCCATGTCCAGCCCCGAAAGGATGGGTCGGTCTCCATAGGCAAAGTGCAGGTCGCGGATTTCTACTAGGTTGGGCACAGGCAGGGGCTATTTTTGGAAAATAGCGTGATTGTAGTGCAGAAAGCCATTTTGCCTCCGGCGCCGCGGGACCGCCGCTGGAGGCAGAACAAATTTCTACCCAGAAATCGACCTTCGGTTATACCGCGGCGCACCAAATGTAGAATTTTCCTGACTGACTTACAATCAGCGCCATCCAACCGAACCAGGCACCCGCATGACCCCCACCCTGCTCACGCCGCGCCCCGCCGCCACGCTGATCCTTGCCCGCGACGGCGCCGCCGGCCCGGAAATATTCCTGATGCAGCGTACGCTGACGGCGAATTTCGTGGCCGGGGCGTATGTCTTCCCCGGCGGTGCGGTCGACCCGGGCGACGCCGACCCGTTGTGGGCCGACAACGCTGCGCACTTCGACGATTCCCATGCCAGCCGGCTGCTGGGACTGGAACAGGGCGGGCTGGCCTACTGGATCGCGGCGATCCGCGAAACCTTCGAGGAGTCCGGCCTGTTGCTGGCCGTCGACGCCAACGGCGCTGCGCCCGATGCCGACGAACTGAGCGCGCTGCGCTCGCGCGTGGCCAGCGCCGAACTCGATTTCAACACCCTGTGCCGCACGCGCGGCCTGCGCCCGGCATTGACCGGGCTGCGCTACTTCAGCCACTGGATCACGCCGCCCGGCCTGTCGCGCCGCTTCGATACCCGCTTTTTCCTGGCGGCCGCGCCGGCCGAACAGGTCGCCGTCCCGGACCAGGTCGAAACCATTGCCCATGCATGGGTGCGCCCGGAAGACGCGCTCGCCATGCAAAAGCGCGGCGAGATCGACCTGGTGTTTGCGACCATGCAGACGCTGCGGGCGCTGTCCGGCTTCGACAGCGTCGCCGCGATGCTGGACCATGCGCAGGCGCTGGAGGCGGTGCCGGCGCTGATGCCGCGCATCTCCACCGGCAGCGGCGGCCGGCGCATGGTGCTGCCGCACGACCGCGCCTATGCCGAGGTGGGCAAGATCGACCCGTTCGGCGAGGGCCATGCGTGGTCCGAGATCGCGCCCGGGCGCACCGTGCAGCTGTCGGCGCGGGTGCGCCGCTTGACCGCGCCCAATCCCGGCTACATGACCGGCCCCGGCACCAACAGCTACCTTATCGGCGACGACGACATGCTGGCCGTCATCGACCCCGGCCCCGACGACGCGCAGCATGTCGAGGCGCTGCTGCGCGAATCCGGCGCGCGCCTGCGCTACATCCTGGCGACCCATACGCACATGGACCATTCGCCGGCCGCGCGCCGGCTCAAGGAACTGACGGGGGCCGACGTGCTGGGCATGCCGGCGCCGCCGCATGCGCGCCAGGACCAGGACTTCGCGCCGGACCGGGTGCTGCGGCACGGCGAACGCATCACGGTCGGCAATGCGACGCTGCGGGTGGTGCACACGCCGGGCCATGCGTCGAACCACCTGTGCTATCTGCTGGAGGAAGAGAAGCTGCTGTTTACGGGCGACCACATCATGCAGGGCTCGACCGTGGTGATCAACCCGCCGGACGGCAATATGCAGGCCTACTTCGACGCGCTGCGTTCCTTGCTGGAGGAAGACCTGGAATGGCTGGCGCCCGGCCATGGCTTCCTGATCGACCAGCCGCACCGGGCCGTGCGGCGCTTGCTCGCGCACCGCCAGACCCGCGAGGACAAGGTGCTCTGCGCCTTGCGCGAGGCCGGCAGCGGGACGCTGGAGACGTTGCTGCCTCTGGTCTACGACGACGTGCCAGCCGAGCGCCATGCGATGGCGGCGCGTTCCCTGTTCGCGCACCTGGAAAAGCTGGCGGCGGAGGGGAAGGCCGCGATGGACGGCGAGACGTGGCGGGCAGCGGTGTAGCCCGCATCACCGCTTCAACGCGCCGGCGTCACCCGCCAGATCACGTTGCCGACGTCGTCCGCCACCAGCAGTGCGCCGGCCTTGTCCACCGTCACGCCGACCGGCCGGCCCAGCGCGTCGCCCTCGTCATTGACGAAGCCGGTCAGGATGTCCTCGGTCTCGCCGGCCGGCATGCCCTTGTCGAACGGGACGAACACCACCTTGTAGCCGCTGCGCGGCTTGCGGTTCCAGGAGCCGTGCTGGCCGATGAAGGCGCCGTTGACATAGCGCTTGGGCAGCAGGTCGCCCTGGTAGAACACCAGCCCCAGCGACGCGGTATGCGGGCCCAGCGCATAGTCGGGCTTGATCGCCTTCGACACCATTTCCGGCCGCGGCGGCTTGACCCTGGCGTCGACGGTCTGGCCGAAGTAGCTGTACGGCCAGCCGTAGAAACCGCCCTCCTTCACCGACGTCATGTAGTCCGGCACCAAGTCGCTGCCGATTTCGTCGCGCTCGTTGACCACGGTCCACAACGCGCCGGTCTGCTCCTGCCAGGCCATGCCGTTCGGGTTGCGCAGGCCCGAGGCATAGAGCCGGGTCTTGCCATTGACCGGGTCGATCTCGAGGATGGCCGCGCGGTTTTCCTCGGCCTCGATGCCGTTCTCGGCGACATTGCTGTTGGAGCCGACCGTGACATACAGCCTGCGGCCGTCCCGGCTGGCGATCACGTTCTTGGTCCAGTGATGGTTGATCGGCCCGGCCGGCAGGTCGGCCACCTTGGCGCCTTCGCCGCCGATGCGCGTCTCGCCGGTCTTGTACGGGAAGCGCATCACCGCATCGGTGTTGGCGACGTACAGCGTGTTGCCGACCAGCGTCATGCCGAACGGCGAATTGAGGCCTTCGAGGAAGACGGTTTTCGTCTCCGCCACGCCGTCGCCGTCGGCGTCGCGCAGCAGCGTGATGCGGTTGGCGCTGGGGGTGCCGGCGCCGGCGCGCTTCATCACCATCTTCATGATCATGCCCCGGATGCCCTTGTCGTCGTCCGGCTTGGCCGGCGCATTGGACTCGGCCACCAGCACGTCGCCGTTCGGCAGTGTGTACAGCCAGCGCGGATGGTCCAGCCCGCTGGCATAGGCAGCCACCGACAGCCCTGCGGCGGCAGACGGCTTGGCGCCTTGCGGCCAGCCGATGGCCGGCGCGATGTGCACGGTCGGCAGCAGCGTGTGGTTGGGCGGCGGCAGGGTCGGGTTGGGACCGGTGCCCGCCTTCAGCGGCAGGGTCGCCTGCTCGCAACCGGCGAGCAGCAGGACGAGGACAGGCAGGGCGCTATGGATGGGTTGCATCGTTTTTCTCCGCTGAACAGGCAAAACATTTTTTTCGTTACCGGCGGCCGGCATGCAGGCCTGCCGTTCGACGGCCCGCCCGTGGCAGCCCGGGCAATTGCAATAGACGGGCCGGGGCACGGCTTACTTCTCCAGCGGCACCGCCTGCCCGGCCGGCAGCGGCACGGCAGTCACGCTGTTCTGCGGGCTGCCTTCGATGAGCCGGTCCGAATACACCATGTAGACCAGCGCATTGCGCTTGACGTCGACCATGCGCACCACCCGCACCCGCTTGAACAGGATGGACGAGCGTTCGCTGAAGACTTCCTCCTGCTGCGGCAGCTTGCCGTTGAAACGGATCTCGCCGACCTGGCGGCAGGCGACGGACGCGTCGGCCTTATCCTCGGCGATGCCGATCGCGCCCTTGATGCCGCCGGTCCGGGCGCGCGACAGGTAGCAGGCGACGCCGCCGACCCTGGGGTCGTCATACACATCGACCACGATCTTGTGGTTGGGGCCGATGAACTTGAACACCGTGCTCACTTCCCCGACGGTTTCGGCATGGGCTGCGGCACAGCACAGCAGGACGGCGGGCACCACGGACTTGATGTATTTCATGTAGATAGCCTCCTTGCAGAAGGCGCCAGCTTAACCGAAACCCCCGCCGGCACGGTTTGCCCATGGTCGAACCCGCCGCCGAATGCTAGGATGACGGGCCGCTTATCCAACATCTTCATGAACCCACCGCCTCCGCAAGACCATCCGCAGCCACGCTCGCTGGCCGACCTGTTTTTTTCCTTTACCTTCCTTGCGCTGCAGGGTTTCGGCGGCGTGCTTGCCGTGGTCCAGCTGGAACTGGTCGAGCGCAAGCGCTGGCTGACCCGGGAAGAGTTCATCGAGGACTGGGCGGTTGCGCAGATCATGCCCGGCCCGAACGTCGTCAACCTGTCGATGATGATAGGCAGCCGCTACTTCGGCCTGCCCGGCGCCCTCGCCGCCCTCGCCGGCATGCTGACCTTCCCGCTGGTCGTGGTGCTGCTGATGGCGCTCGCCTACAGCCGCTTCGCCGACCATGCGGGCGTCGCCGGCGCACTGCGCGGCATGGGCGCGGTGGCCGCCGGCCTGATCATCGCCAGCGGCATGAAACTGATGCCCGCGCTGGCCCGCCACCCACTGGGACGCCCGGCCTGCCTGCTGCTGGCCGGGCTGTGTTTCGGCGCGGTGGCGCTGCTGCACCTGCCGCTGCTGTACGTGCTGGCTGCCCTCGGCACGCTTGCCTGCGCGCTGACCTGGAAAAGGCTCAAGCGATGACGGCGCTGCTGCAGATGCACCCGCTCGACTGGCTCAACCTGTTCGTCCATTACCTGGGCCTGTCCCTGATGGCGATCGGCGGCGCCATCACCACCGCTCCCGACATGCATCGCTACCTGGTCGAGGAGCAGCACTGGATGACCGATTCGCAGTTCAATGCCTCCATCACCCTGGCCCAGGCCGCCCCCGGACCCAACGTCCTGTTCGTCGCGCTGATGGGCTGGCAGGTGGGCCTGAACGCCGGCAGCCTGGCCGGTGCAATGCTGGGCGTGGCCATTACCATGACCGGCATGCTGCTGCCGAGCGCGACCCTGACCTATGTCGCTTCGCGCTGGGGCCACAATAACCGCGAGCTGCGTTCGGTGCGGGCGTTCAAGCAGGGCATGGCGCCGGTGGTGGTGGGGCTGATCCTGGCCACCGGCTGGCTGATGAGCAGCGCGCATGGGGAGTTTGCGACGGACTGGCGGCTATGGCTGGTAACCGCGGTGACGGCGCTGGTGGTGTGGAAGACCCGGGTCCATCTGCTTTGGCTGCTGGGTGCGGGAGGCCTGCTCGGATGGTTCGGGTGGGTTTGAGGACAGCGGCTGGCGAGTGACAACGGCGACCGTGCCCCCTCTTCACCGGCACCCGACCGAAGGCCGCGGCTTTCCGGGCGGCGGCAACAGCCTTGAAAATTCCGCCCGCAACGTCTGGTAGCAGTCGCATGCCTGCGCCTCGAGCACTGCGCGGTCGAGCACCTTGACATGGCCGCGCCGGTAGCTGATGCCACCGGCAAGCTGCAGCCGCGCGGCCGCTTCCGAGACGCCTTCCCGGCGCACGCCCAGTATCGCGGCCAGCATGCTGTGGGTGATGTCGAGCTCGTCGCCGCCGGCGCGGTCGAGGTTTTGCAGCAGCCAGCGGCACAGGTGCTGCTCTATCTTGTGATACCGGTTGCAGATCGTGTTCTGCGCCATCTGCGCCATGAAGGCCTGCGTGTAGCGCAGCAGCAACTGCATCGCCGGCCCGCCGCGGTCGAATTCCTCGCGCATCAGGTCCGCCCGCAGCCGCAGGCTGTGGCCGCCGGTCTGCACCACGGTGCGCGCGGCGGTCGCCGCGCCGCCCATGAAGAGCGAGATGCCGACCATGCCCTCGTTGCCGACGGCGACCAGCTCGGACGATGCGCCGTCTTCCATCAGGTGAAGAATGGACAGTACGGCGCTGGTCGGGAAATAAATGTGCGTCGGCACTGCGCCGGCATCGCACAGCACCTCGCCGGCATGCAGCACCATGGGCTCCAGGTGTTGCGCCATGCGTTCGCGGTCGCTAGCTGGCAACGCGGCCAGCAGGCGGTTCTGCTCGAGCGTGAAAAAAACGGTGAAGGGAGTGGGCATGGGGAGGCCGGGCGGCCGGATGAAAACCGCCATCTGTGCGATGATGCGGCCCAATATACTGATGTAAAAAATGCATTCAACGAATGATGCATCTCCTTACACATGACACACTTCCGTGCAGGGATGCACGCGTACAAGAAGAGGAAATCCCATGACCAATCTGCTCGACCGCCGCCTCGCACTGCTGGCAACGGCGCCGGCGCAGCCCCTGCTGGGACAGGGCCTGCGCGGCATTGAACGCGAGACGCTGCGGGTAACGCCGGAGGGCCGGCTGGCGACCACGCCGCACCCGGCAGCGCTCGGCTCGGCGCTGACCCATCCGCAGATCACGACCGACTATTCGGAGTCGCTGCTGGAGTTCATCACGCCGGCGGAACAGGACATTGCCACCGCGCTCGACGAACTCGACGCGGTACACCGGCTGGCCGCCGGCCGCCTGGGCGGCGAGCTGCTGTGGAGCCAGTCCATGCCCGGCCCGCTGCCAGCCGAAGACGACATTCCCATCGCCTGGTACGGCACCTCGCATATCGGCATGATCAAGCATGTCTACCGGCGCGGCCTGGCGCTGCGCTATGGCCGCGCCATGCAGTGCATCGCCGGCATCCACTACAACTATTCGCTGGCCGAAGGACTATGGCCGCTGCTGCAGGCCGACGACGGCAAGACCGGTTCGCTGCGCGACTACCAGTCCGAAAGCTATGTCGGGCTGATCCGCAACTTCAAGCGCACCAACTGGCTGCTGATGGTGCTGTTCGGCGCGTCGCCGGCGCTGGACCGCGCTTTCCTGCGCGGCCGCCCGCACCAGCTCGAGCAGCTGTCGCAGGACACGCTTTACCTGCCCTACGCGACCAGCCTGCGCATGAGCGACCTGGGTTACCAGAACAATGTGCAGGCGGGGCTGGTGCCGCCGTACAACACGCTGGCCGACTATATGAAAAGCCTGGCCCGCGCCGTGCGACAGCCCTATCCGCCCTACGTGGCGATGGGCACGCGCCAGAATGGCGAATGGGTGCAGATCAACACCAACGTGCTGCAGATCGAGAACGAGTTCTACGCCACGATCCGCCCGAAGCGGGTCATCAACTCGGGCGAACGGCCGCTCGAGGCGCTGTGCGCAAGGGGCGTGCAGTACATCGAGGTGCGCTGCATGGACGTGGACCCGTTCTCGCCGGTCGGCATCAGCCTGCAGACCGCGCGTTTCCTCGATGTTTACCTGCTGTACTGCGCGCTGCAGGACAGCCCGCCCACCAGCCTGGCCGAGGGCGCGGAGAATGCCGCCAACTTCGCGCTGGCCGTCAACCAGGGCCGCCGTCCGGGCCTGGAATTGCGCCGTGGCGGCGCCGCGGTCGGCCTGGTCGACTGGGGCGTGGAACTGCTGGAGCGCATGGCGCCGGTCGCCGCACTGCTCGACGCGCAGCACCGGGGCACCGAGCATGCCGATGCGCTCGCGGCCCAGCGCGCCAAGCTGCGCGACGCGGCGCTGCTGCCGTCGGCGCAGGCGCTCGACGCCATCCGCGAGCATGGCTCGTTCGCCGCCTTCGGCCTGGCCCAGAGCCGCCTGCATGCCGACGACTTCCGTTCCCGGCCGCTGACCGACCAGCAACGGCAGGCATTCGACACCATGGCGCAGGACTCGCTGGATGAGCAGGCGCGCATGGAGCGCAGCCAGGCCGGCAGCTTCGACGATTTCATCGTCCAGTACCAGGCAAGGACGCCGGCGCAACTGTGCGAGGAACCTTGCGCGCAATGAAGGAGCGGCACCCGGGACCCGTTGTACGCAACATCCGCGCTGCCCGGCATGCGCCGGATCACTGCTTGTGCTTGCAGTCAATCCCTCGTTCCATGGCGCGCTCTACACTGGCGTTCCCCTACCGAAAGCCTCGTCGATGAACCACCCGGAACTCCAGCAAAAAACCTTCCTGATCCTGCTCATCCTGGTCACCATCGCCTTCGGCTGGATATTGCTGCCATTCTATGGCGCGGTTTTCTGGGGCGCGGTGCTGGCCATCCTGTTCGCGCCGTTCTACCGGCGGCTGCTGGCGCGGATGAACCAGCGTTCCAACTGGGCGGCGCTGGCGACGCTGGCGATCTGCCTGGTGCTGGTGATCCTGCCGCTGACCCTGATCACGATGGCGATGCTGCAGGAAGGCGTGCTGATCTATGAAAAGATCCGTTCGGGCCAGATCGACTTCGGCAACTACTTCCAGCAGATCGTGGCCGCCCTGCCCCAGTGGCTGACGGGTATGCTGGACCGCATGGGCCTGCTCGACCTGGAGTCGATCCAGCAGCGCCTGTCGACCGGCGCGGTGCAGGGCAGCCAGTACGTGGCGACCCAGGCCATCAACATTACCCAGAACACCTTCGACTTCATGGTGAGCTTCTTCATCATGCTCTACCTTCTGTTTTTCCTGCTGCGCGACGGCGCCACGCTGTCCACCCGGATTCGCGACGCAATCCCGCTGAGCGCTGCGCACAAGCGCCACCTGTTCAAGAAGTTCACCACCGTCATTCGCGCCACCGTCAAGGGCAACGTGGCGGTGGCCGCGGTGCAGGGCGCGCTGGGCGGCCTGGCATTCTGGTTCCTCGGCATCCAGGGCGCCTTGCTGTGGGCGGTGCTGATGGCCTTCCTGTCGCTGCTGCCGGCAATCGGCGCGGCCGTGGTCTGGCTGCCGGTCGCCGTCTACTTCCTGGTGACCGGCTCGATCTGGCAGGGCGTGGCGCTGATCGTGTATGGCGTGATCGTCATTGGCCTGGTCGACAATGTGCTGCGCCCCATCCTGGTCGGCAAGGACACCCAGATGCCCGACTACGTGGTGCTCATTTCCACGCTGGGCGGGATGGCGCTGTTCGGGCTGAACGGTTTCGTGATCGGGCCGGCCGTGGCGGCGCTGTTCATTGCCTGCTGGGACTTGTTCACCGAGACGCCGGAAGTGCGGATGCCGCCGAAGTGACGCAATGCATGACCTTGACGCCATCGTCATTGGCCGCACGGTCGCGCTGATACACTGGCCTGGCTTTCCTTTACAACAACAGGCCTTCGTCCATGCGCACACCCGGCACACCACCAAAGCACTTTTCGATGCTGCGCGGTTTTCACCTCGCGGATTTCTTTACCCTTGGCAATGCCGCCTGCGGCGTCGCAGCGGTGTTCCTGGCGATGCTGTACATGGGCAGCGGGTCGATGACGCATTTCTACGCGGCCGCCGCGATGGCGCCGGCGGCGCTGATCTTCGATGTGCTGGACGGCCGCATCGCCCGCTGGCGCAGCCAGCATTCGTCGCTGGGCCGCGAACTCGACTCGCTGGCCGACGTCATTTCCTTCGGTGTCGCGCCAGCCGCGCTGGCCTTTGCCGCCGGCATGCGGGGCGGCTGGGATGCGGCGGCGCTGGCCTACTTCGTCTGCTGCGGCGTCAGCCGCCTGGCGCGCTATAACGTCACCGCGGAAAGCCTGGCAGGCGCCGACGACAAGGTAGCCTACTTCGAGGGCACGCCGATTCCGACCAGCGTGCTGCTGACCGCGGTGCTGGCGTTCGCCGCCTGGCAGGCGCGCATCGGCGAACAACTGTACTGGGGAGTCTGGACCATCGGCCCCTGGCAGTTCCATCCGCTGGCGCTGCTGTTCGTGCTGTCGGGGACGTTGATGATCAGCAAGACATTGCGGATACCGAAGTTCTGACGCACGAGCGCCAGCAACTACGGCAACGACGCGGCAGGGCCGGCTTGCCCGGCAGCCTTCCGCGTTTCCCCGATGACCGGCCCTGCCGGCTTGATCGGCTTGACCGGCTTCTTCGATGTTGCTTTCCATGCCGCCTTGGCCGGCGGCGTCTTGCCCCCCTTGGCGTCCGCCCGTGCCGCGCCGATCACTGGCCCCGACACTTTTGCGCCTGCTTTTGCGTTCGCTTGTGGAGCACCGGTGGCCGATGCCCCGGCCGCGCCCGTCCCCGCATCGGAAGGCTTGGCCGGACTGCCTGCCCCTGAAGGCTTCACCGTAGCCGACCCGGCCCCCTTCCCTGTCGCCAGCGGCGCGCCGGTGCTGCTGTTTTTCGTCGACACGCCCAGGTTGAGCACCTCGCTGCGGTCTTTCACGGTGGCTGTCCTGACGCCCTTTTTAGCATCGGTCACAACGCTCTGCCGGGCGGTCGACTCGGTATTGGTCATGCTGGTCGTGCCGCCCGACCTGAGCACGGCCTGGCCGCCGCTGGTAATTGCCGTGCCCTGGTTTTTCTCGTCGATGCCGCCGCGTATGCCAGCGCCTTTTTTTCCGCCGGACACATCCTTGTCCGTGTCGACCGTATTGCGTCGCGACAGCTGTGCCGCAGAGAGCGACCCGCCCAACGAGCTGCTTGTGCTCGTCGCGGTGTCAAGGCGCAGGTCGCCAGCCGCTGTCAGCGCCACATCGCCACCCGATTTCACGCTGCCGCCCTGCATCGAGAGGTCTTTGCCGGCAGCAAGCTGTGCACCGCCGGCGCCTGCCTGCACCGCGGCGCCGCGCCTGCTCTCGCTTAGCGCATAGTCACCGGAAAGGTCCAGGGCGCCCTTGCGCTTGTCGGTCGTGTTGTCCGGCGTGGTGGCGCCGTCCTTTCCCATCGTGGACACCGTCTTGCTACTGGCGCCCAATCCAATCTCACCCGAGAACTTCATTGTCTCGGCGGTGTCCGTCGCGGCATTGAGCTTCAGGTCGCGTCCGGCTGAAACGGACGCTGCATTGCCTGCCCGCACTTCGGTTCCTTCCAGCACGGCGTCCCCGCCCGCACGCATGCGGACATTGCCGCCAGCGCCGACGCCGCCCGTCACTGCCTTGTCGCTGGCGCTTTTTTCGTATTGTCCCTCGGCGCTGAAGCCAGCCTTTCCGACGTCGGTCTGTTTTTGTTTTTCAGCGTCTTTCTGGCTCGCTGCGCCGAGATTCAGGCTGCCCGCCGCACCCAGCGATTCGCTGAGGCTGGTGTCGCGCGCGGCGTCGAACTTCAGGTCGCCCCTGACATTCACATCGGCGTCGCCGCCGGCTTTGAGCCTGGTGCCTTCCAGGCGCGCATCGCCGCCCGTGTCCAACGCCAGGTTGCCGCCGGCCGAGATGCCGCCAACCGAGGCCTTGCTGCCGGCTTCGGTCTTCCGGGCATACGCACCTTCCAGCGCCATGCCCTTTCCGCTGCCGGTATCGGACTTGCTCGCCGACAGCGCAAGGGTCCCGCTTATTTTTTCCTCGGAGGTGGAGCGGGTGCTCTGCGCGGCTGCGATAGCGAGCTTGCCGCCGACGTCGAGGCTGGCATCGCCGCCAGCTTCGATGCTGGCGCCCTCGATGCGGGCATCGCCCCCGGTGCGTATGGACACGTTGCGGCCGGCCTGGATGCCGCCCACCACCGCGTCCGAGCTTGCAGCGGACGTGGTGGTCCTGTCGAAGCTGCCGGAGAGCGCGCCCGTAACCGGGCTGCCGGTGCCGGCGTTCACGCCGCCGCTGATCTTGCCGCCGCCCTCGGTTTCCTGTCCGGACGACTGGCTGGTGTTTTTCGCCGCATTCATGTCGAGCGATCCGGCCTGGAGATCGATGTCCCTGCCAGTCATGCGCGTGCCTTCCAGCGTGGTGGCATCGGTGGACTTGCTGGCCAGCCTGCCGCCCGCGGTGATGGTCGACACCACGGCCGTGCTCGCACTGGCAGACTTGCTGCTGTCCTTGTGCGCATACTCGGCTTCGATGCCGGCGCCGGCGTTAGCTTCCAGGACGGTCTTGTTCCTGTTTTCAGAGTCCAGCGTATTGCCCGTATAGCCCGCGCCCGCGCCGCCCGAGAGCTGCAGGGTGCCCGACGCCTCGGCGTCGGCCCTGGCATAGACTCCCAGCTTGCCGCTATCGCTTTGCGTTTTCGCGCTGCTCGAGCTGGTATTGCTGGCGGCCTCGCTGACGATGGTTTTTGCTTCCTGGCTGACATTGCCGGCGGCATCGATTTTCGTGCCGACATCGACAATGCGGTCGTCGGCGTTGCGGATGATGTCGCCCGCGCCGGAGCGGATGGTGGTCACGTTCGCCGTGCTGGCAGATTGCTGCTCCTGCGCAGTCTCATGCTTGAACTGCAGGCCCGCGCCACCCTTGGCGTTGGCCGTTGCGCTGCCCTCTGCATTCAGGCTGGCCGACGCGCCGGCATGGGCCGAGTCCTGGTTCAGCGCGCCCTGGTCGCCCAGGCTGGACCGGACCTCCCCCTTTACCGCGGCCGAACCCTTGGCCTCTGCCTTGGCCAAGCCGTCGGCATACAGGCCGCCGCTGGTCGTGCTGGTGCTGCTGCTGCTTTCCTTCAGGTCCTGCGTGGCCACGAATTCCATGGTTTTTGCCTCTAGCACGACTTGCTGCTCACCCTGCAAGTTCGCGCTCTCGGCCCGCAGCTTGTCGCCGGCACTGATGCGAAGCTCGCCGCCGGCCTTGATCGCGCTGCCCTGGTTGCGCGTTTCATTGCTCGTCACCTCGCTTTTCTGGTTGCGCACGAAGTCGATGTTGCTCTGCGAGTTGGCTTTCGCGCTGGCGTCGCCACTGGCGTCAGCGCTGCCCTTCACTTCGGCAGTGACCTTGCCCGGCATTGCACTGCCGGATTTATCGGTGGCGCCGGGGCCCGGTGTGCCCGGTGTGCCTCCCGTCGCCAGCGTGCCCTTGCCTTCCGCGCTGGCCTTGCCGGACGCGCCCGCTTCCGCCTTGTTCTTCGAATCGACCATGAAACCCGCCGAGGTGGTGCGGCTGGTCGTGCTGGCGGTCTGGGTATCCTGCGTCGCCAGGATGTCGACCCTGTCGCCGGCAATCACGGCGTCGCCCGCCGCCTCCAGTTTCGCGCCTTCGAGCCTGACCTGCCTGCGCCCGCCAATGCTCAGGTTGCCGCCGCTGGCAATGCTGGAGGCCACTGCCTGTTGCGATTCTTTCCGCTCGACGACGCTGGTATTCTCGACCAGCGCCACGCCGGCCTTGCCGTTGGCTTCAGCCGAAGCGCCGGCAGAGGCGGACGCCGCGGCCGATCCTTCGGCGGCCAGGTCGGTATTCATGCTGCCGGCGCCGGTGATGGCCTTGCCGGTCGTGACCACGCTGTCTTCCTTCCTGGACGAGGACGACGCGGCGCGCATGTTCTGCAAGCCGTCATCGGTCTTCCTGGCGGTTTCGGCAGCCTGCGTGTCCACCGCGCTGACGATGCGGTTGCCGCGATCGTCGACCGTCGCACTGCGCTGCTGACTGTTCGCGCTTGTCGAGACATTCGTGTCTGCCGCCTTGCGCTCCGGGTCAGGGGCCAGGACCTTGCCGGTCTCGATTTCCGTCGATGCGCCGGCGCTGCGCTTCGACGTCGTGGTAGTGCTGGCGACTTCCCTGCCGTCGACCTGCGTGCCGCGCTTGTCGCTGGTCTCGCTGGCGCTGTCGGACGCCGCCTTCGCATTGGCGGTGGCGGCGGTCTTGCCCTCGGACGACAGTTTCAGATACGTGCTGGTGTCGGTGCGGCTGACCCTGGCGTCGAGGTTCCTGCCGGCTTCGATGCGCACCGTATCCGCCTCAAGCTGCACATCGCCCTGCGCTTTCAGGCTGGAGCCGCGTACCAGCAGCTGGCCGTCAGTGCTGGCGGCCAGACTGCCACCGCTGGCAACCGACGATGCGGCATTCCGCGAAGCGACCTGCTCGGTGCTGGCGATGCTGGTGCCATGCACCCCGCCGCCGATGCCTGCGCCGCTGGCGATCCTGACGCTCTCGACCGACGTCGTGTCCTGCGCCGACACGACAGAGATGCTTCGGTCCGCATCCAGCGACATGTCCTTGCCCGACTGCACGCTGGAAGAACGCACCAGCAGGTCCGCGCCGCTTCTCACGGCAAGCGCGCCGCCCGCCTCCAGCACGGAGCCGACCTGCGACGCCGTGCGGACCTGGACGGCGCCGCCAGCGGCATATCCGGTGCCGCCTTCCAGCTGGCTGACGGAATCCAACGCAACGTTACGGCCGGCATCGATGCTTGCGTCGCCGCCAGCCGCCAGTGTGGCGCCGCTGACCGTCACGTCTTTTGCGGCAGACACCGACAGCTCGCCCTGGCTGGCGATGACGGCGCGCTTGCCGATCGTGCTGTCGACCATGCCCCTGGCGCTCGTGTCGGTGGTGGTTTCGTTGATCACGCTGCCCGTGGCGGACGCTACTGTCACGCTGCGGCCTTCGATGGCGCCGCTGGTATTGCGCACGTCGCCCGCCGTCGCGATCCCGACCTTGCCGCCGCGGATCGTGCCGCCGGTGTTCTCCAGCGTAGCGGTTTGCAGGTGCAGGTCGAGCGCCTCGATGACCGCGCCCCTGATCACGGCCTGCCGGGTCGACCGCGCCAGGTACACCACCGGCACCAGCACCGAGGTGCCGCCGACATCCTCTTCCACCATCCACACCAAATCCTGCTCGAGGCGCGCGATCTGGTCCGCGGTGAGTCCCTTGCCGAAGCGCAGGCCGAGCGGTGCGGACTGGGCTGCAGCCTGCTGCATCAGCGCCTGGAACTGCGCTGCCTCATTCGCCTGGCCCTGGAGAAACTGGCTGCCCGTCTGCGCCACGATCTGGTCCCGGATCAGGCGGGCTTCGTAGGACGCGTCGCCGAGGCGTTTTTGCAGCAGTTCCGGGTCGAGGCCCAGTTGCCGGGCCAGCGTATCCGAGCCCGGCTGCAACCCCGGCGGCACCGTGGCGGGGCCGTTGACGAAGAGCGGATTGGTCTCGATCAGGTAGCGTGCAGCCGGGTCCCTGGCGGGAATGAAGAAACCATTCGGGTTGGCCGGCAGGCCGAGGTTCAGGCCTTGAAATGGCTGCGGCCTTGCCGCCGGGCCGACCGGCGTGACGGCCGCGCCGGAGGCGGGAACGATAGGCACGCCGCCAGCGCCCGGCTGCAGCACGATGGCTTCCCGGCCCGGCGTCCTGGCGCCGATTGCATCGACGGCCGGCTTGAACGGCGAACCGAGGTTGCGCAGCGCGCCGCCCTGCACATCGAGGATGGTGGCGTAGATGCCGGCGTCGAAAGTCTGGATCGTTGCCCGGCCAGCTTCGAGCCGATAGGCGTTTTCCTGTGCCTCGCCGCCATTGCCGGTGACGCGGCTGAAGTTGTCGCCGTTGCGGCTGGCATAGTCCGACGCGGACGTGGGGTAGGCGTAGCTGTAGGTTCCCGCGCCGTTGACGACGTCCGGCACGAAGTAGGTCTCCTTCCAGCGCCACGAGAGCAGGTACTTGTCCAGGTGCAGGTCCTGGTTCACGAAGGCATCCGGCTGCGCGTCGCTGCTGTGGATGCGCAGTTTCTGCGCCGACAGCAGTGCGGCGATGTTGCTGCCGTTCCTGCCGTAGTCGATGTCGAGGAAGCGGCCGGCGATGATCTGGCCCTTGCGCGCCGGGAGCGGTGCGTCCAGGCTCTCGGTGATGGTCTGGGTCGTTTCATAGACCTTGGTCAGCGTATAGCCGGCAGCACAGAAGAAGGTGGTGATATCGCATGGCGTTTCGGACTGGAAGACGACGGTCCTCGGTGAGGTTTCGATTACGCTGCCGATATGGGGAATATTGCCGACCGCCCGATTGCTGAAGGCGCTGGTCGTTTTGATCGCAATGTCCTGCTTCGCTTCCACCGCGCCGCTGTTGATGAATGCCGTCGCGTCCAGCTCGATGTCATTGGCATCCATCGTGGCCATGTCGCCGTTGACGATGTCCTGTCCCGGAGCAGTCAGGGTCATCGCCTTGCCCGCATAAAACGCGCCATCGTTCGTGATGCCGGCAGTGCGCGCAGTCACCGTCAAGTCGCCCGCGGACGACAGGCCCGCGGTGCCGGTATTGACGATGCCGGCGGCCTGCACGTCGAGTGCCTCGGCGCCATGCATGACGCCTTCGTTGCGCAGGCTGCCAGTGAGGTCGATGCGGCCGTTGCCGACGACGATGGCCGCATCCTTGCCCAGGTTGTCGAGCCTGCCGGCATCGAGCACGGCGGCATTCTGCGCGCCGATGCTGCCGCTGTTGGCGATGCTGCCGGCATACAGCGCCAGGCTGTCGCCCACCATTACGGCGCCTGCGCGGTTGACCAGCTTGCCGGCCCGACGGGCGGTGCTGCCGACGTTCAGCGCCGAGCCGGCCTGCATGCGGCCCTGGTTGGTGACGTCGGCGCCACCCAGAATCGTCATCGCGCCGGTCGCAAGCAGGCGGCTTCCAGCGCCATTGTTTTCAAGCCCGGAGGCTGCGGACATGTCCAGCGTGGTGCCGGCAGCAATGCTGCCGCTGTTTTGCAGCTTGCCGGTGGTGGCGCCGAGTTGCGCCGCGCCGTCGGCCTGGATCAGGCCGCGATTGTCCAGCGCGCCCACAGTGAGCATCAGCAGGCCCGTGCCGCTGTCATTGAGTATCGTCCCGTTATTGAAAAGGGTGCCGGCGATGCTCGCAGAAAGACTGTGCGCTGCCTGCAAGCGGCCTGCATTGTCCAGCGTGGTGGCCCCCAGCACCAGGTTGGCGCCGGTCGAAAGCATGCGGCTGTCCTGACCGAGGTTGCGCAATGCCGTGCTTGCGCCGACGTCCAGCGTGCCGGCCGCTTGCAGCAGGCCGCTGTTGTCGATGCCGGCAGCCGAGCGTGCCGTTAGCGACCCGGCCGACTGCATGCCGCCGTCGTTGACCAAGCTGCCGGCCTGGAGCTGCAGCGCCGCCTGCGCATCGGCTTGCAGCAGGCGGCCGCCCACGCGGTTTCGCAGTTGATTGCGCACTTGCAGGTCCATGCCGGCCGCGGCCTGCACCAGGCCGGCATTGTCGAGATTGCGCGCAGCCAGCGACAGGCTGTTTCCCAGCATTTCCGCGCCCGCATCATTGACCACCTCGCCCATCCGGCTGCCTTCCTGGCCGATGCGCAGCATGCCGCCCGCCTGGATGGTGCCGGCATTGTCCAGCCTGGCTGCGCCATTGCTGCCCATGCTCAGGTCGAGTGCTGCCAGCATGCGGCTGGCGGCGCCCTGGTTGGCGATTGCGGTGCCGGCGTCGACGGCCATCGACTGCGCCTGCAGCAGGCCGCTGTTGTCGAGCCGGTCCGTGACCGTGAGCACGGCAGCGCCGGCGGATGCGAGCGTGCCGCTGTTGTCGACATTGCCGGCGCGCAGCGCCAGCAGGCCGTCGCTTCCGCCGTCGGCCGCCGCCGTCGTCTCGATCGTCCCGCTATTGGCCAGCGTCGCGCCAACGGCCAGGTCCATGCCGCCCGCCGATTGCAGCGTCCCGGCATTGTCCAGGCTGCCGGCTGCGATGACCAGGTCGCTGCCCTTGCCCGCATTGAGCAGCGTGCCGCCGGCCTGGTTGACGACGGCGCCCGGAGTGCGCACCGAGAGGCCGTTGCTGCCCTGGATCAAGCCTGCATTGTCCAGCCCGGTGCCATTGAAAGCGACGTTCCCGGCCAGCATGCGCGCTGCCGCCGCATTGGCCAGCATGACCGGCATGCCGGCCCCGCCCACGGCCAGCGTCGTTGCGGCCTGCATCAGGCCGCGATTGGTCACTGCGAGCACGGTGGCGGGATCGGTGGCGTCGATGGTCAGCTGCCGGGCCGACAGCAGCCGGCCGCTGTTGTCCAACGCAGTCCTGGCCGTCAGCGCCATGCCGGCGGCAGACTCGGCGTCGACCCCGGCCCCGGTCGTCAGCGCGCCGCCTTGCGCCGCCAGCGCCAGGTCGCCGCCGCTGACCAGCGTGGCCCGGTCCAGCGTCATGTCGCCGTTGCTGGCGAGCCGCATGCCGCGTGCCGCGGCGTTGCCGTCCTCGCCACTATAGAAACCCGTGCCCAGCGCACCGACCGCCAGCGAGCCGGCCTGCATGGCGAGCGTCCCGCCCGCGCCCCAGCGGCTGCCGTCGATGCCGGCATGAGCGTCGATCCGTACATCCAGCAGGGTGCCCGCGCTGCGGCTGGCGCTGGCGACGGAACGGTCGGTCAGGCTCTTCGCCCGCAGCGACAAGCCGGCGCCGGCGCGCAGCATGCCCTCATCGAGCGTGATGCCGCCTTCGGAAGAAAGAGTGAGATCACGCCCGGACGACAGCGCAGCGGCCGCGCCGGAGAGGGCGAGCGAGGCGGCGCCGGCGTCGCCGGTCTGGCGCACCTGCAGGTCGCGCACCGCGGAGATCCTGCCCTGCAGCGCCACTTGTCCAGCGCCGTCGAGGCGGAAGTCGTCGACGCTGGCAGCCGCATCGCCCAGCATGCGCACGCCGACGCCCGCCTCGGTGGCGATGAGCCGTATGCGCCCGGCATACATGCCGCCCAGCGCCGACGAGTCGATCGCCAGGGCGGGCGCGGCGCCGTCCGGCGTGGTCGCGCCGGCGACGTCGCGGCTGGCGTAGCGCCACTGGTTGTTGCCGGTGACGATGCCGAGACTGCCGCCGGCTGCGGTATTGACCTGGCCGTCAATGCTTGCGGAGCGGGTGACGATGTCGAGGACCTGCTGCGCGCTGGCGTTCAGCCCGCCGCCGTTGATCAGCACGTCGCCGCGCGAGACGTTGAAGCCGGCGATGCCGCCGTCCACGCCAAAGGCCGGCACGCCGGTGGTCAGCGTGATGCGGTCGCTATTGATGAAGCCGCAGCCGCTGCAGGTAATGCCGTACGGGTTGGCGACGATCACATCGGCTTTCCCGCCCAGCACTTCGGTAAAACCGGCCAGCGTGCTGCGGTTGGATGACACCACTTCGTTCAGGATCACCCGTGCCTCGGCGCCGAGATTCGGGTTACCCATGACGCCCCCGGCAAGCTGCGACTGCCGCAGGCCGGCAGGCAGGCTGTTGTTGAGCACCAGGCCGCGCTGGTCGACGTCGTAGCGCGAATACTGGTTGCGGGACAGGCCGGCGCCATTCGGGTTGTTGATATTCACGACCGGCACGCCGTTCGGCGCGGTCACGGCGCTGACCGTGGCTTGGGCTGGCACGACGGTGGCTGGCGGACTTTGCGCACGGACCTGGCCGGCGAGCGCCAGCGTCGTGCACAGGCCGACGGCTGCGCAGATCGTGCTGCCGCAGCCACGCGCGGCTTCGGGCGCCACCACGCAGGCGCCGCGGGCAGCGCTCCAGATCAGGCGAAAGGCGCGGTTCATGCTGGCGTGTTTCATGGCAATCAGTGTTTTTAGTCAGATGGAAAGCGCCAGGCGCAGCCAGGTGCGGCTGCCTTCACGTGGCAGGAAGTCGGGCCGCGACAAGGGCCGGGCATGGAAAATATCGAAGGACAGCCTGTTCCAGGCGCCGGATACGCCAGCCGCGATGCCGGCCAGCTTTCCGGACGGCTGGCCGGCCGTCCGGTTGCTGACGGCGCCCAGGTCGAGGCCGGCATAGATGCGTAGCGGCAGCGCCTGCCCGGCCAGCGACAGCACCGGGCGCAATGCCAGCTCGTTGCGGCTGAACCAGCCGTGGTCCCCCGACAGGCTGGTGGCGGAAAAGCCGCGCACGCTGTAGATGCCGCCGATCAGGATCTGCTCCGAACCATACAGCGTGTCCTGCGCACGTTGGCCTTCGAGGCGGCTTGAGAATTCCGCCTCCATGCCGGCTGCCTGGAACGGATAAAAATAGCCGAGCTGGTAGCGCAGCTTGCCGAACTGCGCGCGCGGCGCATCGTGCGGCAAGCCGCCGGCATCGCGCAGCGCGCCGAATGCGGACAGTCCGCGTTCGTAGTCGATTCCCAGTGTCAGCGCACCGCCCGCCAGGCGGGTGCTAACGTTAGCTTCCAGGTCCAGTATCGTCAGGCGCCGGCTGCTCACGCCCAGCAGCTCGCCTTCCAGGTAATTGCGGGTCGCCTTGCTCAGCAGGCCGACGCCAGCCGTTACCCGGCTGGCCTGGTTGCGAAACACGGCGCGGCTCAATTTCAGGCTGAAGCTGTCGCTGTCGCCCTGGAAGCGCAGCGGCAAGCCGCTGGGGGCGACGAAGGTGGTGGTGTAGGCCGACTGGCTGGCTGCTGCCGAAACGTTCCAGTAATGCAGCGGCAGGATGAAGGTGAAGCTGTCGCTCGAGGAAGCCTTGCGCGCGTTGTCGTGCGGCTGCGAGCGGCGGTGCGCATAGATCATCAACTCGTTTTGGCCGAGCAGGCGGTCGGCGGTCACGCCGACCGCGAGCTGGTTGCGGCCGGTGCCTTCGGAGCCATGATTGTCTGCGCTCAGGAACGCGTGCAGCGGAAAAGCCGGCGCGTTGCGGATGACGACCCGGCTTGCGCCCGGCGTGTCGCCGGGCTGGATGTCGAGCTGGGCATTGTTGGAAGAGAGCCGGTTGAGCTGCTCGACGCCCTGTTCGAAGTCGCGCAGGTTGAACAGTGCGCCCTCCGGCGGAAACACCAGGCCCGGGTTGATGCTGCGCCTGCCGCCGTCGTCGAGTTCGACCGACCCGACCCGGCCTTCGAGCACCATGATCTCCAGGCGTCCGCCCGACAGGTCCTGCGACGGCAGGTAGGCGCGGGTGGTGATGTAGCCGCGCTCGATGTAGTCGCTGGTAATTGCCGCAAGGATCTGCTCGATCTGCGCAACGCCCAGGCAAGCGCCGGCGTGGCGTTCGGCGATGCCGGCCCGCACTGACGGGCCAAGGTGGGGTGCGCCGCTGATCGCGATGTCGTCGATCGGGTGGCAGGAAGGACCGGCTGCCGATGCGTCCACGGCCGGGGCCGGGGGCGGGATGACGATGCCGGGAAACACCGGCGCGCGCTGCGGCGCCGCTTCTTCCACATCGCGGCGTATCCGCTCTTCATTTTGCCGCTGCAGCACATCGGCCTGCCGCGCTGCCTCGGCTGCAGGCGTTTGTGCACGGGCATGGCCGGCGATGAACGCGTTTATCAGCAGTAGCAGCAGCAGCAGCAGCAGGACGACTCTGGTCATGGCGGGGTTCCCGGATCAAATAGTCGTTGCTGACTCGCATGATGCGATCAACGACCATTCTTTGGGTAACCTGGCGGATTGCCGTGTTCAGAATTAAGGTCGGCTCCTGGCCGGACCTTTCCATTACCGGAACCGGGAACGGCGTTCAACTGCCCCGGTTGAACCGCATTACATCGAGCAACTCCGGCCCGGCCGGGTCTGCGCCCAGCCCCAGCGTCAGCACATAGCTGCGCAGCGCTTCGTCCTGGATGAAGCCAGCGGCGGAGGTATGCGTCAGCAGGACATCCGGCGATTGCGGCCGCGCCACCGCGTAGCCCTGCACGTAATCGACGCCGAGTTCAACCAGGGTCTGCACGGTGGCCTGGTCCTCCGCCCATTCGGCGATGGTGCGCATGCCCAGGCTGGAAGCCAGCGCGACGATGGCCTCGACGATGGTGATATTGGCCGGGTTGGCATTCATGTCGACGATGAAGCTGCCGTCGATCTTCATCACGTCGGCCGGCAATTCCTTCAGGTAGGAAAACGAGGTGTAACCGGCGCCGAAGTCGTCCAGCGCGATCTTCACCCCGTAGCTGCGCACCTGTTCGATGAAACGGCGGGTGTTGTCGAGGTCATGCAGCGCCACGCTTTCGGTGATTTCCATGCATAGCTGGCGCGCCGCGACCGGGTTGGCCGCCAGCATGGACAGTGCGTCCTGCACGAAACGTTCGTCGTTGAGCGAGGCGCCGGACAGGTTCATGCAGACGAACTGGGTGGCGCGCAGCCGCTCCTGGCTGGCGCCCAGCCAGGCCAGCGTGGACGACAGCACCCAGCGGTCTATCATGCCGATGCGGCCGCTGCTTTCGGCTGCCGGGATCACCCGGCCGGCCTGGATCACGCCGCCGTCGCGCTCGCGCATGCGCAGCAGCACCTCGAAGTTCAGCGAGCCGTACGGCGCCGACAGGGACATGATGGGCTGCATCTCCAGGAACAGGAAGCCGGTGGCGTCGGCGGCGGACAACTGCTCGACCAGCCGCATCTCCGCCTGCCGTTCGCGGAATACCCCGGAATGGCGCTCGTAGACCACCAGGCCATTGCCGGCGTCCTTCTTGGCGGCGCGGCAGGCGCGGTCGGCATTGGCCATCACGTCGCGGATGCTGGCGCCGCGGTCGACTTCGATCAGGCCGATCGAGCCGCGCACCTGGAACGCCTTGTCGCCCAGCCGGTAGGGTTCGGTGCCGATGCAGTCGATGATGCCGCGGCAGGCCCAGGCCGCCGGCGCGATGGCGGTGTCGGGCATGACAATGACGAACTCGTCGCCGCCGACCCGGCCGATCTGCTGTGCGCCTTGCAGCATGCCAGCCATGCGCACGCAGACTTCCCGCAGGATGTCGTCGCCGGCCGCATGGCCGTACAGGTCGTTGATCAGCTTGAAGCGGTCGAGGTCGAGATAGGCCAGCGACAGCGGCCTGGTCTCGCTCGCCTCGCCGATGGCCGCCGTCAGCGCAAGTTCGATGCCGCGCCGGTTGCTGACCTTGGTCAGCGAGTCGTTCAGCGCCAGGAAACGCAGTTCCTCGGTGGCGCGCCACTGTGCCGTCACATCCTGAAGCGAGCCTTCGATCTTGCCGCGGGCCAGCGCCATCCGCGCCATGAAGCGGCGTGAATCCGCGCCGTGGCCGTCCGGGCTTTCCAGTGCCAGTTCTCCCTGCCCGTCCTGCAGCACCACCCGGTGCAGCCGGCTCCAGCCATCGTCGCCGAAATAACCTGACCAGAGATTCTTCCCCGGCGCCAGCACGTCGGCCCCGAGCATGGCCGCCAGCGCCGGGTTGGCTGACTGGAAGCGCCCTGACAGGTCCAGCGTGAACAGGCCGATCGGCATGGCTTCATAGGTGTGCTGGAGTTCGGCCTGGACGGCCAGCCGCTGCTGCTGTTCCGCGCGCATCTGCTCGGCAATGGCAAGCGCTGCCAGCAGGCTCGACGACAGCGCCGCGGTGACGCTGTTGACCGTGCCGATCAGGGCCTCGAAGCCGAGCGCGGCGGCCAGCACTTCATACAGGCTGGCCATCAGCGTGACCGCGATCGACCCGCTGTACCAGAACGCGCTGCGCGACGGCGCGAACTTCAGGATGCGGGCCATGAAGAACACCAGCACGGCAGTGAAGACGCCGGTCGCCACCCAGATGAAAGGCAGGTAGTCGCGGTAGGGCAGGACCATCGACAGCAGCAGCAGCGGCAGGCAGGCCCATTGCGCCAGCCGCAGCAACCAGTTGTGGCCCACCCGCGCCAGGTCGTCCCGGAACAGCGTGGAGAACAGCATGATGGTCAGGGTGAAATACAGCGCGGTGGTGAGCAGGCGCGCCTGCAGCAGCCAGTCTTGCGGCACGCTGCGCCCGAGCCACTGGGCATCCCAGCCGACCGACAGCGCCGCCATGCGCAGGTTGACCACCAGCCAGGCGGCGAACAGCACATAGGTGCCCGAGCGCAGGATAATGGCGGTGATCAGCACGAAAGCGGCGAGTACCAGCAAGCCGCCGTCGAGCAGGCCGGCATTGCGATGGAATTCGTTGGCCGACAGTTGCAGCCGGTCGGCCGGCCATTGCAGCACGGAGAGCCGCGCCGGGCCGACGAAGCGCATCCGGCACACGACCTCGGTGGCCTGCGCCGGTTTCGACAGCGCCAGCGCAAAGCCGGCCTTGATCGGGGAAATACCGTCGCGCCCGCCGCTGCGTTCGCCGCTGCCCAGCGGTACCAGGCTGGCCGCGTCCCAGCAACGCACTTCAATGGCGTGGCGTGACGGAAACTCCACCATGGCGGACTGCTGCGGGTTTGCCGGGACGGTGGTGAAACCGATCCAGAAAGGCGTTTCGGCGAGGCGCGTGTCGACCCGGTCTACCGGGGACTGCATCCGCAGGCGCTGCAGCGCCTCGGCCGGTGTCGAATTGCCACCGTTATCCGCCAGCACGCGTAGCGGCAGCACGTGCGGCGAGCCGGCCGGAAAACTGCTGTCCCACGCAAGCAGCGCGATCACCGTCACCCCGGCAATCAGCGCCGGCACCAGGTACACCGACAGCAGGTACAGCAGGTGCCCTAGCCTGTTGCGGCCCAATCCGTTATTGCTGTCGACCTGCAGAAGGGTACCAGCCATGGCGCACCGTTTTTACGGCAGAAGCACGTGCGGCACACATGCGACTGTCGTCTTGCTCAATGCAAGCACGTTAGCCGAAACCCCCGCCTGGCACTGTCCAGTCACGCAGCCATCTTGTCCTGGCGCATGTCGCGGTGCCGATGACGGCCGGGAACGAACGGCGCGCAATCCGGGCCGAGGTCGAGGTCGGCGTGCCTGGTCTGGAATACCAGTTCGTACAGCGGATGCGACGCCTCGCGCCAGCGCCGCTCGGCACTACCGACCTCGAATGACATCACGCGGTGCGGGATGTTGCCGGCATGGCACAGCGGCACGGCGCCCAGGCCCGGATACACATCGGAAAAAAGCAGGCGGTCGTACTGGCGGTCGATCGGCGAACGTCCGGCGATGACCAGCCATTCGATGCCGTTGCGCACGCAATACTGGTAATACGCCTTGAACAGCAGGGTCTTGACCATGCGCCCTACCTGTTGGCCTGTTACGCCCAGGCGCGTGGCTTCGGCCAGCGGCCGTGCGGCCAGCGCAGGCGGCAGCGCCAGCGACTGTTCCAGCGCCAGCGGCTGGAAACGATTGGTCTGGATGCGCATGGTGCCCAGCGGCGCGCCGTCGAGCTTGGACTCGGCCAGCAGCACGGCGACGCCCGGCTTCATGTCCAGCGCTTCCGGCAACCTGAGCGTCTGCGCAAACTCGGGCAGGTGCCGGCCGTAGGCAGCCTGGCGTATCTGCACCGCCTTCATCAGTTCGTCCTCATGGCGCACGACGCGCACGGTAAATGGCAGGGATTGCTCCCGCATCCGGGCAGGCTGGTACGCAGTACGGCTGGCCTGGACAACAGTGTCGAGATAATGCTGGCTCATGCTGGCTCCTGGTGAAGGTCAGCAGCCATATTATTTCTTAATCGAAATAATGCAATACAGAAATATTAACTAATAAGAATAAGTTTGGGTGACATTCAGTTGTTCACCTTGGCAAAACGTCACCGGGGCCATCAAGGCCCCGGTGGCTTGCTGCCCTGCGCTCCGGCAAAATCAGCTGTTCGACGACATGTGCGCTTCGGAGCGGTCCAGCACGGCTTCCGGCTCCTCCGCCTCCTCGTCCGTCTCATTGTTGAGCTGCCGTTGGAGGCGCCCCGTGTCGAGGTCGCCGGTCATGCGCCCGACGACGATGGTTGCCACGCCGTTGCCGATCAGGTTGGTCAGCGCCCGCGCTTCGGACATGAAGCGGTCGATGCCCAGGATCAGCGCCAGGCCCGCGACCGGCACGCCGCCCACCGCGGACAGGGTCGCCGCCAGCACGATGAACCCGCTGCCGGTTACGCCGGCGGCGCCCTTGGACGTCAGCAGCAGCACGGCCAGCAGCGTGATCTGCTGGGTCAGCGTCATCGGCGTATTGGTGGCCTGGGCAATGAATACCGCCGCCATGGTCAGGTAGATCGAGGTGCCGTCGAGATTGAACGAATAACCGGTCGGGATCACCAGCCCGACCACCGACTTCTTCACGCCCAGGTTTTCCATCTTGGCCATCATCCGTGGCAGCACCGACTCCGACGACGAGGTGCCGAGCACGATCAGCAATTCTTCCTTGATGTACTTGATGAACTTCCAGATGGAGAAGCCGTTCAGGCGGGCGATGATGCCGAGTATGACGAAGATGAAGATCAGGCAGGTCGCATAGAAGGTGCCCATCAGCTTGCCCAGCGACAGCAGCGAGCCGACGCCGTACTTGCCGATGGTGAACGCCATGGCGCCGAAAGCCCCGATCGGCGCCAGCTTCATGATGTAGCCGACGATGACGAACAGCACGTGCGAAATCTTTTCGATGATGTCGAACACCAGGGTTCCGCGGCCGCCGAAGCGGTGCAGCGCGAAGCCGAACATCACGGCAATCAGCAGCACCTGCAAAATTTCGCCCTTGGCGAATGCATCGACGATGGTGTTGGGAATGATGTTGAGGATGAAGTCGGTGGTGGAGGTCATCTTGCCCGGACCGGTGTAGGCAGCGATGCCCTTGGTGTCGAGCGATGCGGGGTCGATGTTCATGCCTACGCCCGGCTTGACGAGGTTGACCACGACCAGGCCCACCACCAGCGCGATCGAACTGACGATCTCGAAGTAGAGCAGCGCAAGACCGCCGGTCTTGCCGACCTTCTTCATGTCTTCCATGCCGGCGATGCCCACCACCACGGTGCAGAAGATGATCGGCGCAATGATCATCTTGATGAGCTTGATGAAACCGTCGCCGAGCGGCTTCATGGCCGCGCCGGTGTCGGGATAAAAGTGGCCAAGCAGGACGCCGATGACAATGGCGGTTATCACCTGGACATAGAGGGATCGATAGAACGGTTTGCGGGTCATGGAATGGGGTATCAGGCGTGAGAAAGTTCGACTGGCGAGCAAATCGCCATAAAACTTGCATTAAAGTAAGCCCGCGATTGTGACCATTAATCGCGGGCCGGACAAGTGTGGATATCCACAAGCACTTTCCCACTTTAATGCCGGCGGCACCGGGCGGCGTCGCGGCTGGCGACGCCGGTTGCGTTGCGCCAAACTGGTGCCGCCAGGCTCAGGCGTCGAGCAGGCTCCGTGCAAGATTGAACAGCATGGTCAGGTTGAGCACGATGATCAGCAAGGCAATCAGCGATGCGGTCACGGTCATCCAGCGCGGGTTGGCGAAAGCGCCCATCTGGCTGCGCCGGCTGGTGTAGCGGATCAGCGGCACGATGGCGAACGGCAGTTGCAGGCTCAGGATGACCTGGCTCAGCACCAGCAGCCGCGCCACGCCCGACTCGCCGTAGTAGCCGGCGACCAGCAGCGCCGGCACGATGGCGGCGCCGCGCGTCACCAGGCGCCGCGCCCACGGCTTCATCCGCAGTTGCAGGAAGCCTTCCATCACGATCTGGCCGGCCATGGTGGCGGTGATGGTCGAACTCTGGCCCGACGCCAGCAGCGCCAGCGCAAAGAGCGTGCTGGCGATGGCGCTGCCCAGCATGGGCGAGAGCAGCCGGTGCGCATCCTGTATCTCGGCTACCTGCACCCGGCCGTTCTCATGGAAGACGGCGCTGGAGACGATCAGGATCGCCGCATTGACGAGAAAGGCGAAGAACAGCGCGATGATGATGTCGGCGGTGGCGAACTTGATCGCCTCGCGCTTGCCGGCGTCGCCCGGCGCGACCTTGCGGTACTGGACGATGGACGAATGCAGGTAGAGGTTATGCGGCATCACGGTGGCGCCGATGATGCCGATGGCGAGGTACAGCATTTCCGGGTTCGCCAGCACTTGCGGCCGGGGCACCATGCCGCCTGCGACGTCGGCCCAGACCGGCTGGGCCATGAACACCGTGATGGCGAAGCAGCAGAAAATCAGCGTGAGCAACGCGATGATCATGGCTTCCAGGTAGCGCATGCCGCGCCCCTGCAGCCAGAACACCAGCAGCACGTCGAGCGCGGTCAGCGCCACGCCCCACGGCAACGGAATATTGAACAGCAGGTTCAGCGCGATGGCGCTGCCGATGACTTCGGCCAGGTCGCAGGCGCAAATGGCGATTTCGCAGGCAACCCACTGCAGGAGCGCGGACGGCCGTGACGAATTGGCGCGGCAGGCCTGCGCCAGGTCCATCCCGGTCGCTACGCCTAGCCGTATGGCCAGCACCTGCAGCAGGATGGCCATCAGGTTGGACAGCATGATGACCCATAGCAGCGAATAGCCGAAACCGGACCCGGCGGCCAGGTCGGTCGCCCAGTTGCCAGGGTCCATGTAGCCGACTGCGATCAGGTAGCCCGGCCCCATGAACCCCAGGAGCTGCCGCAGCCAGCGGCCAGGCGTGAGTCGACCCGGGCCTGCCGTCAGGGGCGGCAAGCCCGGGTCTGCGGTGGCGCTGTCGACCGGCGGTGGCGTCATCGCTCGGCCGCCGGCGTCATGCGGTGCGGCATCAGGAGGCCGGCTTTCCAGGCGCTGCGCCGTCGGCAATGGTGCCGCTGCCGCCCTGCTTGCCCGGCTTCAGCTCGGCGCCGGTGACCGGGTCGCTGGTCGGGTCCGACATCGTGCGCATGGCCATTTTCTCGAGCACTGCCGCTTCCGGCGTACTCAACTGCACGCTGCCCAGGCCGCTGCCGCCGTCGACCGCCATCTGCTGCTCGCGGTCGGAGACGAACTGCCACTGCTCGCCCTGGTTCCACGGGCCGCGTTTTTCAGGCTCGCCCTGCGACATGTTGTAATACACATTGGTGAAGCGGGCGTCGCCCGGCATCTTGCCCGGCGGGAAGTTCGGCTCCATTGCATACAGCGCCTTCTCGAACGACTTCTGATGGGCGATCTCGCGCGTCATCAGGAAACCCAGCGCTTCCTTCACGCCCGGATCGTCGGTCAGCGCGATCAGCCGTTCGTAGACGATCTTGGCACGCGCTTCGGCCGCGATATTCGAACGCAGGTCCGCTGTCGGCTCGCCGATGGTGTCGATATAGGCTGCCGTCCAGGGCACACCGGCCGAGTTGACCAGTGGCGGACCGCCGCCGTAGAGGACTTGGGTAAGATGGCTGTCATTGCCCGCGCCGGTGATCGAGCGATAGATCTCAGCTTCCGACTCTACCGCCTCGGACAGGCGGCCCTTGGCGCCCTTGTTGAGCATCGCCACGATGGTGCCGATCACCTCCAGGTGGCTCAGCTCCTCGGTCGCGATGTCGAACAACATGTCCTTGCGGCCTGGATCGTCCTCGCTGACCGCTTGGGTAAAGTAGCGCATGGCGGCGGCGAGCTCGCCCTGCGGTCCGCCGAATTGCTCCAGCATCAGATTGGCTAGGCCAGGATTGGTCTCACTAACCCGGACGGTATATTGCAAACGTTTGTTATGCGCAAACATTACGATCTCCAGTCTTGGTTCAGGGTGGGAACTGAGGAGGAAAGAATGCCCCTCAGACGAAAACTCAGCATAGGCAGCTATTTCGATCTCTTGTATAGGACGCTTTCTCTTGCCTTTGTAGGACGATGCTGATCGAATCCGGCCTTTCCCGAAAAGGCTTTCCTGGAAGACTGATCCCGTAGAGCGGCACGTTTTCCGTGAGAAATAGTTGTTTTTTGTGTAAAAGTACTGAGCGGCAACAAACATTGTGCAAGCAGTCCTTTTACAATGGGCGTCACCGACAGCCGTACGAAAATTTATCTGCCCGGTATGCGGTACGCGCATATTGCAGGAGAATGCAGGGACGGCGAATTTCACTGGCCGTGCATGGCCCACGAACAAGAAGGATCACCATGGAGCACCTGGATACCGGAACCCTGGAAGACTGGTACGCCAACCGGGCGATGCCTGCGCCCACGCTGTTGCGCCGGCTGGCCGTTATCGCTCCCGACGATGCGCCCGGCCTGTCCGCACTGCGGCAGCGACTCGCGCAGCGCGGTCCCCAGGCGCTCAACTGCGACCATTACGCTGCGGGTTTCAATGGCCGCGCCAGTGCCGGCCTGGCCAGCGCGTTCGAGCAGATCCGGCAGCGCCACGAAGCCGATCCGTATGACATCGTGCTGCTGCTGGAAGGCCGGCCTGAAGCGCTGGGCATTGCAGAGTCCAACGGCTTGATACCGGAACAGGTGAGCCGGATGCCCGCGCCGGTCTGGACCGCGATCGACGAAGACGACGCCAATACCGTACTCGGCGATGTTGCCAACCGTGTTTTCCCCAATACCGCCGCCCTGATCGATGCGCTGCCCTTGCCCGGCGTGCAAGCGCAGGCAGCCGCGGTCCGCCCCGAACCCGAACCCAAATCCAGGCCCGTGCCCGCAGCCGAGCCGTTGCGCCAGTCGGCAACCGCCCCGGCATTCAGCCTGGTGACCACGCCCGACGAGGTCGCACCAGGACAGCTTCTCACCCTGCCCAGCCGGCACGAAACCTTGACGCCCGAGCGGGCCAGCGCGCATCCGCTGGTGCTATGCGCAGCCGGCGCGGTCATCGTTGCCAGCATCACCGCCGTAGCGGCGATGCTGGGCTGGCTGCCCTCCTCCTCCCGGGTCCATGCCAATGCCGGCGCCACCGAGCGGGCCGCCGCTACAGCCACAGTCGCGCCGGCCGCGGCGCCAGCCACCACCCTGGTCACAGGTACGCCGGCGGCGCCGGGCAGCGTGATGAATGCAGCCGATACGGTTCCGGCGACGCCGCCAGCCACGACCACCACCGAGCCGGTGAGCGATCCGGCTGCCCCCATGCTGCCGACGCCGCCGGCACAACAGAGCAGTGGCAGCGGTGAAGGTGCAGTACTGGCAGCGGTTGGCGCCGCCGGTCTGGCCGCAGCCGTTGCGGGCGAGAAAGCGACCACACCGGCGCCGGTAAAACGTGCCAGACCAGCGCCGCGCCGTTCGAATGGGCCGAAGTTTGCGCAGGCACAGGCGCCACGCCAGGTGGGCAGCACCGAAGTGCCGTCGGTCGACTTTGTCGGCACCAAGTCCCGCCAGCAAGTCATTGCAGAATTAATGGAGGCACGCCGTGCTACGAACCAGCAAGCGGCAAACGGGAATTATTTCATTGGGCCGGGTGGACCGTCGGCACGCCGTTGATTACTATCAATGGTGATTTTCAGAAACGAAGAACTTTTTTTACGGAAACAAGTCCTAGTTGTTCGCATGCATTTATATGCGGGCTAGCGCACCGTGCGAGTGTGCCAAAAGGAGGCAAAATTCTGGTCTTTCCGACGTACACGTCATTCACCTTCATTGTAAAGAAGACAGCATGATTCCTGCAGACGAGATCCATCAGGCGAAAATTCTCGTAGTGGACGACTGCGAGGACAACTTATTCATGCAGATCGAGATCCTCAAGATGGCGGGCTACAGCCAGGTCTTCTCCTGTGCCGATTCCAGCGAGGTGCTGGACCTGCATATCAAGAATGCCTACGACCTGATCTTGCTCGACATGCATATGCCGGGCATGAACGGCCTGGAAGTCATGGCACGGCTGCGTGAGGTTGAAAAAGATTCCTACCTCCCGGTGCTGGCCATTACGGGCGACCGCGGCTTCAAGATTGCCGCGCTGGAAGCAGGCGCCCGCGACTTCCTGACCAAGCCCTACGACATGACCGAATTCCAGATGCGGGTACGCAACATGCTCGAAGTGCGCCTGCTCTACAAGACGGTGGCGGAACAGGGCCGCATGCAGAAAGAAATGGCACTGCACGATGCGCTGACCGGCTTGCCCAACCGCCGGCTGCTGGTCGATCGGATAGAAAAGGCAATGCAACATGCCAGCCGCGGCCACAACATGATGGCTGTCATGTATCTGGACCTCGACGGCTTCAAGGCTGTCAATGACACCCATGGCCACCAGACCGGTGACGAGCTGTTGAAGATGGTGTCGGACAGGCTGCTCCGGGCGACCCGCAAGGAAGATACCGTTGCGCGGATAGGCGGCGACGAATTCGTGGCCGTGCTGTCCGACATTGCCCATGTCGACGATGTCATTCGCCCTGCATCGAAGGTGCTGCGCTTCCTGTCGTCGCCATTCGACATCAGCGACCTGACGGTGAAAGTCAGTGCCAGCATCGGCATCGCTTTCTACCCTGGCGACGGCCAGGACGTGGAAGCCCTGATTTCCCATGCCGACAAGGCGCTGTACGATGCCAAGCGCGCCGGCAAGAACCGTTACCACTTCAGCGACCTGCCCATGCTGCTCGGCGCGGTCATGTAGGTGATGCAACAGTCAACAAAGATGTTGCCTTTCTGGTACAACCCTCCCTGCAACTTCCTCGCTCGCCAAATATCTTTCCAATGAGAAAGATTGTGTCTTAAAATCCCGTGTCCGGTTAGGCTGCCGATGCCAGCGACCGCCAGTTTTCACGGAGCACGACACATGTACCGCCCTGCAGTTACCTTCGCCGCTCTATTTCTATCCTGGAACTGTCACGCGGCCTGCGACGTCACAAAATCCGGCAGCGACACGATTTCGCTGGTCGTGGAAAGTGGCGGCTGTTTTCGCTCCGATGAGCAAAAACAGGCATTTGCAAGCCAATTGAAGCAGGCAGTGCAGTCAATGGAAAACAGCACGTCCAGGCTACCGCAGCGGAAGTCGACCGCTGAACAACTCAATGGTTTCGGCGACCTGAAACGCCAGGCGAGGCATCTTGCGCCGGCGCCTCCGGTGTATTACGGACAACGCTGAAAATCCGCAAAAAATGGCAGACCGCCCGCACGACCTGTTCAGGTAATTGTCTACAGTCAAATCCCTGCGTGAACTTCACCGCCCTGCATGGCTCTATTTTTGTAATGGAAACCTAGGCGCTTTACTGCGCGGGAGCGTGTCTCATGAGCTTGATCGAAGTTGGCAGAGGAAACGAGAACCAGGCCGTACAGCTTTATTTCGAGGACATCGGAAGTGGCCAGCCCGTGGTGCTGATCCATGGCTGGCCCCTCGATCATGCGATGTGGGAACACCAGCTGCTGGCATTGCCGGCGCATGGCCTGCGTGTCATTGCTTACGACCGCAGGGGCTTCGGCGCCTCGTCGAAACCGTGGGAAGGATATGACTACGACACGCTGGCCGACGACCTGAAGGCGCTGCTCGATGGCCTGGACCTGCAAGACGTGGTGCTGGTCGGCTTTTCGATGGGCGGCGGCGAGGTGGCGCGCTATATGGCCCGTCACGGCGGCGCGCGGGTCAGGAAGGTCGCGCTGATCAGCGCGGTCACGCCTTTCCTGCAGAAGACGGCGGACAATCCCGACGGCGTCGACGAGAGCGTGTTCAACGGCATGATAGACGGCCTGAAAAAGGACCGGCCGGATTTTCTCACCACCTTCGGCAAGCAGTTTTTCAATGTCGGCCTGCTGCGCCATCCAGTGAGCGACGCCACCCTCGAATGGACCCGCAGCCTGGCGCTGCCGGCATCGCCCAAGGCCACTGTGGACTGCGTGCGCGCGTTTGCCGGCACCGATTTCCGGGAGGACCTAAAGGCCATCACGGTGCCGGTGCTGGTGGTGCATGGCGACGCTGACAACACCGTGCCGATCAAGGTCAGCGGCGCGCGCACTGCGCAAATGCTGCCCGGTGCGCAATACAAGGTGTATGACGGCGCGCCGCATGGCCTGTACGCCACGCATCACGAAGATCTCAACCGCGACCTGGTGGCCTTCATCAAGGGCGGCTGAGCGCGCCTGATCCAGCGAGCGGCACGTGGCATGCCGCCAGCCGCACCCGAACAGACATTTGCCGGAGTCATCACCCATGCTTGAAAACTTGCCCGATGCAGTCGGACATGCGCTACGCAACCAGCGGGCCGGACTGGAACAGGTTCTGTTCAACCTCGTCGGCCTGGGCCACGGCACCGCGGCGCTCAAGCTCGGCAGCCTGGCTTTCGCCGACCATGCGCCTATCCCGGAGCGCTTTACGGCCGACGGCGAGGGCGTGTCGCCGCCGCTGGAATGGACCGACGTGCCGAAGGAGGCCGTGTCGCTGCTGCTGATTGTCGAGGATGCCGATGCGCCGACGCCGCACCCGCTGGTGCACGCGATCGTGGTCGACCTGCCGCCGCAGGACGGCGCCTTGCCGGAAGGCGCGCTCAAGAGCAGCGACAACGAGGGCCTGGGTTATCACACCGGGCGCAATTCCTACCTGCAGGCCGCCTGGCTGCCGCCCGATCCGCCGCCGGGACATGGCGTGCATCGCTATGTGTTCCAGCTATTCGCCCTGGATGCCGATCCGGGCTTCGGCGAAACGCCGGGCCGCGAAGCGGTGCTGGAAGCAATACGCAACCATGGCTTTGCCAGCGGCTGCCTGACTGGCACTTACCTGCGGCCGGATGGCTCCATCGGCATCGACGACGCCGTGCCGGTCAGCGCCGACAGGCCGCTGGCCTGAACGCAGCCTCAGGCGCCGGCGGCGATCTGCCGTAGCGCCTGCGCAAACACGTGCGCCGGCTGGCCGCCGGAAATCAGGTGGCGGTCGTTGATGATCACGGCCGGCACCGAATGGATGCCGGCATCGAGGTACTTGCGTTCACTCTCGCGGACTTCATCGGCATATTCGTCCGAGCCCAGTATCGCGGCGGCGCGGCTGGGCTCCAGCCCGACCGACTCGACCACTGCCAGCAGTACCCCATGGTCGCTGGGATTCTCGCCCCGCGTGAAATAAGCTTCGAACAACGCATGCTTGAGTTCGCGCTGGCTGCCTTCCTCCTCGGCCCAGTGCAGCAGCCGATGCGCATCGAAGGTGTTGTAGATACGGCTGCGCTTGCCTTCGCCAAAGGTGAAGCCCACCTCCGCCCCGCGCTGCCGTATATTTTCCCGGTTGGCGACCATCTGCTCGGGTGTGCTGCCGTACTTCTGCGCGATATGCTCGTCGATATCCTGCCCCTCTACCGGCATCTGCGGATTCAGTTCGAACGGCTGGAAATGCAGCTCGGCGCTGATTTCGCCGCGCACTTCGGCCAGCGCCTGCTCCAGCGCATTCAAGCCGACCGCACACCACGGGCAGGAAACATCGGACACAAAATCGATCTTCATCGCGGTAACCATGGCGCACCTCTAATTGGGTAAAACTGGCATATGCATCCGGCACGCCAATATTCAATATGCCGGTGATTTCACGCAACGGTCGGCTGCGGCAACCTGAGCACAATAAAGCGGTCCGTACAACAACCATAACCGGTCGTCGCCCTCATGAATGCACGCCTTGCAAACCTGCGCCAGCGCCCTTCCGCCACCCAGGGCAAACCACGCCGCCGCGCTATCGACGCGTTCAACGCCGTTCTTCGCAACACCTTCGGCATCCGCCGCCTGCGCCCCGGCCAGCGCGACGTGATCGACAGCGTACTGTCTGGCGCCGACACCTTCGCGCTGATGCCCACCGGCGCCGGCAAGTCGCTGTGCTACCAGTTGCCCGCGATGCAGCTGCCTGGCATGGTGCTGGTGGTTTCGCCGCTGATCTCGCTGATGCGCGACCAGCTGGCCAAGCTCGAGGAGATGCACATCCCTGCGGTGCAGGTCAACAGCTCGCTCAAGCGCGACGAGGAAATAGCCGCGCTCGACGCCATCGCCGGGGCGCGCTGCCGCATCGTCTTCGCCACCCCGGAACGCTTGACCCAACGCGACTTCATCGAGCTGCTGCAAGCGCAGAAGATTGCGCTGTTCGTGGTGGATGAAGCGCATTGCGTATCGCAATGGGGCCATGATTTCCGGCCAGCCTACCTGGACCTTGCAGGCGCCATTCGCGCGCTGGGCAAGCCGCCGGTGCTGGCGCTGACGGCGACTGCGACCGACGATGCGATTACCGACATCGTCAAGCAGCTGGGCCTGTCGCGGCCGCGCATCATCAACACCGGCATCTACCGGACCAACCTGCACTACAGCGTGGTCCAGGTCACCAGCGACCATGAAAAGCTGGACCAGCTGATGGCGATCGCCGCACGGCAGCAGGGCGCGGGCATCGTCTATGCGGCAACCGTCGCCGCGGTCGAGCAATTGCATGCAGCCCTGGCGGAGCGGGGCGAAAGCGTCACGCTCTACCATGGACGGCTGGCCGCGAAGGAGCGCCAGCTCAACCAGGACCGCTTCATGGAAGGCGAAGCGCGGCTGATGGTCGCCACCAATGCGTTCGGCATGGGCATCGACAAGGCCGACATCCGCTTCATCCTCCATTACCAGATGCCGGCCAACCTGGAAGCGTATTACCAGGAGTCGGGCCGGGCCGGGCGCGACGGCGAAAATGCCGCCTGCATCCTGCTGTTCCAGTTCAAGGACAAGCGCGTGCAGCAGTTCTTCCTGGCGCGCGATTATCCGGACGGCGACGATGTGCGCCATGTCTACGCCGCCGCCGCCACGCTGGCCGATCGCGGCCCGACGCCTTTTGCCGACCTGTGCGCTGCCCTGCCGACCATGTCGGCGCCCCGGGTCCGCGTCGCGCTGAAGCTGCTGAAGGACGATGGCCTGCTGGCCCAGGACAAGCAGCTACGGGTGCGCGCAGGACGCAAGGCGGCCGACGCCACCACGTTCGACCGGCTGGCCGGCGCTTATGCGGACAAGGCCGAGCGCGACCGTGAAGCGCTGGAGCAGATGGTCGCGTATGCGCAGAGCGGCTATTGCCGCTGGCAATTAATGCTGCAGTATTTTGGTGAAACCGACGAAACGCCCGAGCCTTGCGGCACCTGCGATAATTGCCAGCGCACCGCCCTGATCGAGGCCAGTATCCCGGCGCCTGTCGTCGTTGCGCCACCGCCGCCAGTGCCGCAGCCAGCGCCACTGTTCTCGGTAGGCAGCAAGGTCAGGGTGCCGCGCCACGAGGAAGGCGAAGTCATCGCCATCGCCGGCGACATGGTGACCATCACCTTTGGGGACGGCAATGAAAACAAGACCTTCCTCGCCAGCTATGTGCAACCGAGCGACACCACAGCCAGCCTGAACGGGGGACCAGCATGAGCCAGCCATCATCCAGCATCGACGACGACGATGACACATCGATGTGGATCGTTTTCGAGGAGCCGCCCGCCTTTCCCAACCAGTACGTAGCGCGGCTCTACCGCAGCTATGTGGACACCGGCGAATACGTGGTGGGGAATACCCTCAACGAGGTACGTGCCAAGCTGCCCTCGGGGCTGATGCGCATGGAGCGCAGCAGCCATGACGACCCGCTGGTGCGGGAATCCTGGATCTGACGATAGCCTGCCGGCAGTAGCAGGCCCGCGTTTTTTCTCTTGCCCGGTGCCGTTGCGGTACTGGGTGCTGGCGCATTTTCATGCTGGCTTGCGCCAGAAGCGCCGCTTACGCGCAGCGACAGTTGCCGTTGCATTAAGCCCCGCGCAGCGACCGTTGCTGTTGCCGTTGCCGTTGCCGTTGCCGTTGCCGTTGCCGTTGCCGTTGCCGCTGCCGTTCCGCGCAGCGACAGTTGTAGTTGCAGTTGCTTTTGACGCGGCTTTTGACGTGGGTCCCCGTTGATGACGCCACGTCGCTGGTG
>CAUQYP010000015.1:0-40437 GCA_963522035.1 uncultured Noviherbaspirillum sp.
CCGTTTCAGTCCCTGGCGACGCGTCGCCGTCTAACGGGGATCCACGTCAAAAACCACTTCACAAGCAACTGCAACGGCAACTGTCGCTGCGCGGGCAACGGCAACGGCAACGGCAACGGCAACCGCAACTGTCGCTGCGCGGGAGGTCAAGGGCAACGGTCGCTGCGCGGGCAAAGGCGCATACCTCCGCCCGATACGGTCCAGTCGGATTGACATAAAAAAACCCCGGCTTGCTCACGCAACCAGGGTTTTATAAAGCCAACGGGCAGTTAGCCGCGCTTGTCCATCACCGGCACATCGCGCCGCGTCGCACCCACGTACAGCTGGCGCGGACGGCCGATCTTCTGCTCCGGGTCGGAGATCATCTCGTTCCACTGCGCGATCCAGCCCACGGTGCGGGCCATCGCAAAGATACCGGTGAACAGCGAGACCGGGATGCCCAGCGCCGACTGCACGATGCCGGAGTAGAAGTCGACGTTCGGGTAGAGCTTCCGCGACACGAAGTATTCGTCTTCCAGCGCCACTTTTTCCAGCGCCATCGCCAGCTTGAACAGCGGGTCGTTTTCCAGGCCCAGTTCCGCCAAGACTTCATGGCAGGTCTCGCGCATGAGCTTGGCGCGCGGGTCGTAGTTCTTGTAGACGCGGTGACCGAAGCCCATCAGCTTGACGCCGGAGTTCTTGTCCTTGACCTGCTTGACGAACTCGCCGATCTTGTCGACCGAACCGATTTCCTTGAGCATGTTGAGCGCCGCTTCGTTGGCGCCGCCGTGCGCCGGACCCCACAGGCAGGCGATGCCGGCTGCGATACAGGCGAACGGGTTGGCGCCGGACGAACCGGACAGGCGAACCGTCGAGGTCGACGCATTCTGCTCGTGGTCGGCGTGCAGGATCAGGATACGGTCCAGCGCGCGCACCAGCACGTCGTTGACCTTGTACTCCTCGCAAGGGGTCGAGAACATCATGTGCATGAAGTTCGCGCTGTAGGACAGGTCGTTGCGCGGGTAGACGAAAGGCTGGCCTACCGAATACTTGTACGCCATGGCGACCAGCGTCGGCATCTTGGCGATCAGGCGGATCGCCGACACTTCGCGGTGATGCGGGTCGTTGATGTCGAGCGAGTCATGGTAGAACGAGGCGAGCGCGCCGACGGTGCCGACCAGCACCGACATCGGGTGCGCGTCGCGGCGGAAACCGCGGAAGAAGAACTGCATCTGCTCGTGCACCATCGTGTGCCTGGTGACGGTGTCGACGAAGGTCTTCTTCTGCTTAGCGTTCGGCAACTCGCCGTTCAGCAGCAGGTAGCAGCTCTCGAGGAAGTCGCAATTGACTGCCAGCTGCTCGATCGGGTAGCCGCGGTACAGCAGTTCGCCCTTGTCGCCGTCGATATAGGTAATCGACGAGTTGCAGGCAGCGGTCGACATGAAGCCCGGGTCGTAGGTAAAGCTGCCCGTGGAGCCATACAGTTTGCGGATGTCGATGACGTCCGGACCGATGGTGCCCTTGTAGATCGGGAAATCCAGCGAGGGGGAACCGTCGGAAAACGACAGCGTGGCTTTGTTGTCAGATTGGGTCATGGCTCTTCCTTCTGTTGAGCAGTTTATCGATAAGGGATGCTAGTACAAAAACCGTATCGGACGATGGCGTCGGATCAAGCCTGCCGCAGGCGCTCGAGCAACGCATGCACATGCGGCAGGTCGACCTCGCCGGCAGGCGCCTTGCGGGCCAGCAGCAGATCCATCAGGTCGTTGTCGGTCAGGTCCATCAGGCGGGTGTACGCATCCACCTCGTCATCGGTCATCGTTTCCTCGTTCGCGTCGAGGAAACGGGTCAGCATGATGTCGTTTTCCAGCAGGCCGCGCCGGCTGCGCCAGCGCAGCCGGGCACGGTTGTGGGGATCGCTTTGATGGTTGGCAGACATGGCTTTTCATTCAAACGGCCCGATGCACGCGGCATGCGCCGGGCAGCGGGCGGGATTGACCGGGCAGCAGCCCCGGCTTGCCGGTTACACCGCGCGGCGCACCAGCAGTTCCTTGATCTTGCCGATGGCTGCATTCGGGCTCAGGCCCTTCGGGCAGACGTCGACGCAGTTCATGATCGAGTGGCAGCGGAACAGCCGGTACGGGTCTTCCAGGTTGTCCAGCCGCTCGCCGGTCGCCTCGTCCCGGCTGTCGGCGATGAAGCGGTAGGCCTGCAGCAGACCGGCCGGACCGACGAACTTGTCCGGGTTCCACCAGAACGACGGGCACGACGTCGAGCAGCATGCGCACAGGATGCACTCGTACAGCCCGTCGAGCTCTTCCCGCTCGGCCGGATACTGGATGCGCTCCTTCTCCGGCGGGATCGTGTTGTTGATCAAAAACGGCTTGATCGAGTGGTACTGCTTGAAGAAGTTGGTCATGTCCACGATCAGGTCGCGGATCACCGGCAACCCCGGCAGCGGCCGCAGTACGATCGGCTCCTTCAGCTCGTTGAGGTTGGTGGTGCAGGCCAGCCCGTTCTTGCCGTTGATGTTCATCGCGTCCGAACCGCACACGCCCTCGCGGCACGAGCGCCGCAGCGACAGCGTGTCGTCGACGTCGGCCTTGATGCGCTGCAGCGCGTCGAGCAGCATCTTGTCGGTGTCCTTCAGCTCCACCGTCAGGTCCTGCATGTACGGCTTCTTGTCCTTGTCCGGGTCGTAGCGGTATATCTTGAATTTCACTGTGCGTGGCATGGTGTGGCTTCTCTCAGAATGTGCGTGCTTTGGGCTTGAACGTTTCCACCGTCAACGGCGTGGTGATCACCGGCTTGTAGTCGAGCCGGTTGCCCTCGGAATAGAACAGCGTGTGCTTCATCCAGTTCTCGTCGTCGCGCTTCTCGAAGTCCCGGTGCGCATGCGCGCCGCGCGACTCCTTGCGCGCCGCTGCCGAGGTAATGGTCGCCTTGGCCGTCTCGATCAGGTTGTCCAGCTCCAGCGCCTCCACCCGCGCGGTGTTGAACACCTTGGACTTGTCCTTGAACGACACATGCTTGCGCCGCTCGTCGAGTTCCATGATGGCCTTGTAGCCGGCCTGCAGCAGCTCGTCGGTGCGGAACACGCCGCAGTAGTGCTGCATCGAGGCCCGGATGTCATTGGCCACGTCCTGCACCCGCTCGGAACCGGTCGAGGCTTCCAGCCGCGCCAGCCGCGACAGCGCCAGGTCGGCCGCATCCGCCGGCAAGTCCTTGTTGCTGCGCTGCTTCAGGCCGCTCTGCACCACGTGGTTGCCGGCCGCGCGGCCGAACACCAGCAGGTCCAGCAGCGAGTTCGTGCCCAGCCGGTTGGCGCCATGCACCGATACGCAGGCGCACTCGCCCACCGCGTACAGGCCGTTGACGATCTCGTTGGGATTGCCGTTCTTCGGCGCGACCACCTGGCCGTAGATGTTGGTCGGGATGCCGCCCATCTGGTAGTGAATCGTCGGTACCACAGGAATCGGCTCCTTGGTGGCGTCGACGTTGGCGAACTTGTGGCCGATCTCCAGGATCGACGGCAGCCGCTTCTGGATGGTCTCGGCGCCGATGTGGCGCAAGTCCAGCAGCACGTGGTCCTTGTTGGGCCCGCAGCCGCGGCCTTCCTTGATCTCCTGGTCCATCGAGCGCGAGACGAAGTCGCGCGGCGCCAGGTCCTTCAGCGTCGGCGCGTAACGCTCCATGAAGCGCTCGCCATTGCTGTTGATCAAGATGCCGCCCTCGCCGCGCACACCCTCGGTGATGAGCACGCCGGCGCCGGCCACCCCGGTCGGGTGGAACTGCCAGAACTCCATGTCTTCCAGCGGCAGGCCGGCGCGGGCGGCCATGCCCATGCCGTCGCCGGTGTTGATGAAGGCATTGGTCGACGCGGCCCAGATGCGCCCGGCGCCGCCGGTGGCGAGGATGGTGGTCTTGGCTTCCAGCATCATGACTTCGCCGGTTTCCATTTCCAGCGCGACTACGCCCAGCACGTCGCCGTCGGCGTCGCGGATCAGGTCGATGGCCATCCACTCGACGAAGAAGTGGGTCTTGGCGCGTACGTTGCGCTGGTACAGCGTATGCAGCATCGCGTGGCCGGTGCGGTCGGCCGCGGCGCAGGCGCGCTGCACCGGCTTCTCGCCGAAGTTGGCGGTATGCCCGCCGAACGGGCGCTGGTAGATGGTGCCGTCGGGATTACGGTCGAACGGCATGCCGAAATGCTCGAGCTCGTAGACCACCTTGGGCGCTTCGCGGCACATGAATTCGATGGCGTCCTGGTCGCCGAGGTAGTCGCCGCCCTTGACGGTGTCGAACATGTGCCAGTACCAGTTGTCCTCGGACATGTTGCCCAGCGAGGCGCCGACGCCGCCCTGCGCGGCCACGGTGTGGGAGCGGGTCGGGAAGACCTTGGACAGCACGGCCACGTTCAGGCCGGCCTCGGCCAGCTGCAGCGAGGCGCGCATGCCGGAGCCGCCCGCGCCGACGATGACGACGTCGAAGCGACGGGAAGGAATGGAAGATTTAATCGCGGCCACTTTTTATACGCTCCAGAGAATCTGCGCGGCGTAGCCGGCGCAACCGATGAGCCACACGATGGTGGCGCTTTGCAGCAGCAACCGGGCGACGACGGGCTTGACATAGTCCATCCAGATGTCGCGCATGCCGACCCAGACGTGATAGAACATGGTCAGCAGCGTGACGAAGGTGGCGATCTTGAACCACTGCTGGGCAAACAGGCCGGCCCAGCCGATGTAGCTGAAGTCGTTGCTGGTCAAAAAGCTCACCAGCAAAATGACGGTGTACAGGGCCATGACGATGGCGGTGATGCGCTGGGCCAGCCAGTCGCGAAAGCCGTAGTGGGCGCCGACGACGAGGCGGCGGCCGCCGATGTTGTTATGTTCGATCGCCATGGTTTAAAACACTCCAAACAGTTTCAGGGCCACCAGCAGGGTCAGGAACAGGCTCAGCGCGAGCACGGTCATGGCCGAGTTGCGCGAGCCGTCCTTGCTCAGCAGCTGGTGCATGTCCATGAACAGGTGGCGGATGCCGGCCAGGAAATGGTGCAGGTAGGCCCAGGACAGCGCCAGGATGATGAGCTTGACGTACCACAGCGAAGCCAGGCCGCGCATGGCTTCGTAAGTGGACTCGGAGGTGAGGCTGCGTTCGAGCAGGTAGAGCGTGAACGGCAGCAGCAGGAACATCAGTGCGCCACTGATGCGGTGCAGGATCGACACCACGCCTGCGGCCGGGAGCCGGTAGTGATGCAGCTGCGTGATATGGATGTTGCTGTACTGTGGCCGGGTTTTCCTGGCGGCTTCTGACATTTAGAACCTCTCCAAACAAATAATCATCGATTTTCGCCGAAATTGTGCAGCACACCAATCGCTATTATGCGCCGCTGCACCGACTTCTGCCGGGCAACTGCCGTTTGCACCGGCACCGTGCACCGGCCGTGCCAACGTCAACTCAACTCGTTGTGATAGTGATGCGTATCGGTGCGGTAAAGTCCGCGCCGCACTTCCACGGGCTTGTCGCCGTAGGTGAATGACACCCGCTCGACACTAAGCAAGGGTGTGCCGGGCTGCACGTCGAGCAGTTCGCCGACCTGCGCTTCGGCCAGCACCGCCCGCACCCGCTCGGTTGCCCGGATCATGCGGGTGCCGAACTCGGTCTCGAACAAGCCATACATCGGCCCCTTGTATTCCACCAGCCGTTCGGCCGTGAGCCCGCGAAACAGCGCGCCCGGCAGCCAGAGTTCGTCAAGAATAGTCGGTATGCCGTCGAAGGACTGGACCCGGCGGATGAAGATCACCGAATCGCCCGACTTGATGTCGAGCAGCCGGGCAACTTCTGCCGGCGCCCGCGTGCGCTTGACCTCGACGACGCGGTTTTCAGGCTGCTTCGTGTCGCCTTCGTCCGGCATCAGCCGCAAGAAGCGGTAATGCGCGCGTTCTTCATGGTGGGTGGCGACGAAGGTGCCCTTGCCCTGCCGCCGCACCACCAGGTTTTCCGCCGAAAGCTCGTCGATGGCCTTGCGCACCGTGCCCTGGCTCACCTTGAAGCGGGAGGCGAGCTCGACTTCGCTGGGTATAAGCTCGCCCGGCTTCCATTCGCCCGACTGCAGGCTTTGCGTGATGAGCGACTTGATTTGCTGGTAGAGCGGGCTGAACGTGGGTGAGGCAGCGACGGCTAGCCCCGATCCGGCGCCGGATGCACTGTTGCCAGACTGGTTGGAGGCTGCTGAACTCATAACTATCGATTTCACCACAAAACACGGTTTGCCGTCCAGCAAAAACCCTGGATTCAGGTGTCTTATATAAGATATATGATAGTCATTGACAGAGTTGCCACGCCCGACCTACACTCGCGTGCACATTGCCATTACTGCCCGCAGGAAACATGCGCTCACCGCCGCTTCGACCTGCATTATGCCGCACCGGCTGACGTGACAGGGTTTCAACGGTATGATTGCGCTCTGTCGATTCAGGCGGCTGCCGCGACCCTGGCCGCCGGCCGCCTTATCCGTCCTTTTCTTTACCACTTTGGAGATTCAACATGGCTAAAGCCCCAATGCGTGTCGCCGTCACCGGCGCCGCCGGCCAGATCGGCTATTCCCTGCTGTTCCGCATCGCCAACGGCGACATGCTGGGCAAGGACCAGCCGGTCATCCTGCAACTGCTGGAAATTCCTGACGAGAAAGCCCAGAAGGCGCTCAAGGGCGTGATGATGGAAATCGACGATTGCGCGTTCCCGCTGCTGGCCGGCATGACGGCCCACAGCGACCCGATGACCGCATTCAAGGACATCGACGTCGCGCTGCTGGTCGGCGCCCGTCCGCGCGGCCCCGGCATGGAGCGCAAGGACCTGCTGGAAGCCAATGCGCAGATCTTCACGGTGCAGGGCAAGGCGCTCGACGCCGTCGCCTCGCGCAACGTCAAGGTGCTGGTGGTCGGCAACCCGGCCAACACCAATGCCTACATCGCGATGAAGTCGGCACCGAGCCTGCCAGCGAAGAACTTTACCGCCATGCTGCGCCTGGACCACAACCGCGCGCTGTCGCAGGTCGCCGCCAAGATCGGCAAGCCGGTCACCGCCATCGAGAAGCTGTGCGTCTGGGGCAACCACTCGCCGACCATGTACGCGGACTACCGCTTCGCCACCGCAGACGGCCAGCCGGTCAAGGACATGATCAACGACCAGGTCTGGAACAAGGACACCTTCCTGCCAACCGTCGGCAAACGCGGCGCCGCCATCATCGAGGCGCGCGGCCTGTCGTCGGCGGCGTCAGCTGCCAATGCCGCGATCGACCACGTGCATGACTGGCTGCTCGGCACCAACGGCAAGTGGACCACGATGGGTATTCCGTCCGACGGCTCCTACGGCATTCCGGAAGGCACCATGTTCGGCTTCCCGGTCACCACCGAGAACGGCGAATACAAGATCGTCCAGGGCCTGGAGATCGATGCATTCTCGCAAGAGCGCATCAACCTCACCCTGAACGAGCTGCAGGAAGAGCGCAACGGCGTAAGCCACCTGGTCGGTTAATTTCCCGGCCAAGGCCCGGGGCTGCATGCTGCACGCAGCCCCGGGCCAGGCAAGCAAGAACGCATAACCCTGAAGCGTCGCTGCACATGCATCCCTCCAAAGTCCTCTTTCAAGGCAAGCGCCAGCCGGTGTCGATCCCGGCTTGCGATCATTACGCCGGCTCCGAGAAGCTGATGCGCCGGTCCATGGCGATGCAGCAGGAGCTCGGCCCCCTTTTCGATATCACCTTCGACTGCGAGGACGGCGCCGCCGCCGGCAGCGAGGAAGAACATGCAAGGCTGGTCGCGTCGCTGGTTATGGGCGAAGACAACCGCCACGGCCGCATCGGCGCCCGGGTTCACGACATACACAGTCCCTTTTTCGAGCGCGACACCGCGATCATCTGCGCCGCCGCCGCAAGCCGCCTGGCCTACCTGGTGCTGCCCAAAGCGGAGAGCCTGGCCGACGTGAAGCATGGCCTCGCCGTCATCGCCGGCAACGCGGAGAAGGCGGGGCGCGAGCGCCTGCCGGTCCACGTGCTGATCGAAACCCATGGCGCGCTGGCAGCGGTGCGCGAGATCGCCGCCCTGCCCCAGGTCGAGTGCCTGTCCTTCGGCATCATGGACTTCGTGTCCGACCATTACGGCGCCATTCCCGGCAGCGCGATGCGCTCGCCCGGCCAGTTCACCCATGCGCTGGTGGCGCGGGCCAAGGCGGAAGTGGCTGCCGCCTGCCATGCGCACGGCAAATGCCCGTCGCATAATGTCACCACCGAGATCCGGGACGCCAGCGTGGTTGCGCAGGACGCGGCCCGCGCGTTCGGCGAGTTCGGTTTTACCCGGATGTGGAGCATCCATCCGTCGCAGATCAGGCCCATCCTGGCAGCCTATGCGCCGCCGGCCGAAGAAGTCGCAGACGCGACGGCCATCCTCGGCGCGGCGCAGGCTGCGCAGTGGGGTCCGACGCAGTACCAGGGAGCGCTGCATGACCGCGCCAGTTACCGTTATTACTGGACAGTCCTGCAGCGTGCAAGACTCGCCGGCGTGCCGCTGCCCGCGGCCGCCGGATCACTTTTATAAAAACGCGACCCGCGGCGTTCATCGGAACGCCGCGGCGCACTTTGGAGAGCATTGAATGAGCAAGTTTTTGACCGCCTTTCTGTTGATGGGCGCCTGCATGACGGTGGCCGCGCAAGGCACCGACGGCAAGACCTCCACCAAGAAGCCCGCAGCCAGCAAGACCGTGAAGAAAGCCCCCGCCAAGGCGTCCAAGGGCAAGGCCGCCGCGGCAGCCGCGGGCGCGACGGCGGCTACTGCCGCCGCAGCCGCCGGCACCGACGAGGAAGACCGCGAGCCGGACACCGCTGGCAGCGTCGACCTCGACTACAACTGCGCGCTGGGCGACAAGGTCACCATCTTTTCCAACCCCAGCGACGAAAAGCACATCGCGCTGCGCTGGAACAAGCGGCTGCTGCGCCTGACGCGCGTGGAAACCAGCACCGGCGCGCACCGTTTTGAAAATCGTCGCCAGGGCATTGTCTGGATCGGCATCCCTGCCAAGGGCATCTTGCTAGACTCGAAGAAAGGCCAGCAGCTCGCCAACGAGTGCAAGAGCGCCGAACAGATGAAGCCATCGACCGCCCCTGCGGCGCCTGGCCTCGGCATCCAGAACTGATAACGCAACCGGGCTACCGCAGTTTCATTCGATGAGCACCTACAAGGAGAGATCATGTCCCGCAACACGCTCAATACGCTGAAGGAATTCAGGATCACGGACGCCAGGAAGGGCAAGTTCTATTCCCTTCCCGCGCTGGAAAAGAAGCTGGGCGTCAACCTGTCGAGGCTGCCGGTCTCGATCCGTATCGTGCTGGAGTCGGTGCTGCGCAATTGCGACGGCAAGAAGGTCACCGAGGAGCATGTCCGCGAACTGGCCAACTGGCAGGCGAATGCGCCGCGCACCGACGAGATTCCGTTCGTGGTGGCCCGCGTCGTGCTGCAGGACTTCACCGGCGTGCCGCTGCTGGCCGACCTCGCGGCCATGCGCGGCGTCGCCAGGAAGATGAACGTGCAGCCGAAGAACATCGAGCCGCTGGTGCCGGTGGACCTGGTGGTCGACCACTCGGTGCAGATCGACTACTACCGCGACCCGAAGGCGCTGGACCTGAACATGAAGCTGGAGTTCGAGCGCAACAACGAGCGCTACCAGTTCATGAAATGGGGCATGCAGGCCTTCGACACCTTCGGCGTGGTGCCGCCGGGCTTCGGCATCGTGCACCAGGTCAACCTGGAGTACCTGGCGCGCGGCGTGCACCAGAAGGACGGCGTGTTCTACCCCGACACCCTGGTCGGCACCGACTCGCATACGACCATGATCAACGGCATTGGCGTGGTGGGCTGGGGCGTGGGCGGCATCGAGGCGGAAGCCGGCATGCTGGGCCAGCCGGTCTACTTCCTGACGCCGGACGTGGTGGGCGTGAACCTGACCGGCGCGCTGCGCGAAGGCTGCACCGCGACCGACCTGGTGCTGACCATCACCGAGCTGCTGCGCAAGGAAAAAGTGGTCGGCAAGTTCGTCGAATTCTTCGGCGAAGGCACCGAGTCGCTGACCACCACCGACCGCGCCACCATCGCCAACATGGCGCCCGAGTATGGCGCGACCATGGGCTTCTTCCCGGTCGACGAAGCCACGCTCGACTACTTCCGCGGCACCGGCCGCAGCAATGCCGAGATCGCCGCGTTCGAAGCCTACTTCCGCGCGCAGAACCTGTTCGGCGTGCCGCGCTCCGGCGAGATCGACTACACCACCGTGGTCGCGCTCGACCTCGGCTCGGTCGCGCCGTCGCTGGCAGGCCCGAAGCGTCCGCAGGACCGCATCGAGATCGGCAATGTGAAGAACACCTTCGCCGACCTGTTCTCCAAGCCGACATCGCAGAACGGCTTCAACAAGCGCGCCGAAGACCTCGACGCCGTGTATGAGAATGCCGATGGCGTGAACGTGAAGAACGGCGACGTGCTGATTGCCGCGATCACGTCCTGCACCAACACCTCGAACCCGAGCGTGCTGCTGGCTGCCGGCCTGCTGTGCAAGAAGGCGGTCGAAGCCGGCCTGCAGGTGTCGCCGCACATCAAGACCTCGCTGGCTCCCGGCTCGCGCGTCGTCACCAAGTACCTTGAGGCAGCCGGCCTGCTGCCCTACATGGAAAAGCTCGGCTTCGGCGTTACCGCCTATGGCTGCACCACCTGCATCGGCAATGCCGGCGACCTGACGCCGGCGATGAACGAGGCCATCGTCAAGAACGACATCGTGGCCTCGGCCGTGCTGTCGGGCAACCGTAACTTCGAGGCGCGCATCCACCCGAACATCCGCTCGAACTTCCTGGCCTCGCCGCCGCTGGTGGTGGCCTACGCGATTGCCGGCAACATGAACGTCGACCTGATGAAGGAGCCGGTCGGCGTTGCCAACGGCAAGGAGATTTTCCTGGGCGACATCTGGCCGACCAGCGCGGAGATCCAGAAGCTGATGAAGTTCGCGATGAACGCGAAGACCTTCAAGGAGAACTACGCCGACGTCAAGGGCGCGCCGGGCAAGCTGTGGCAGCAGATCAAGGGCGTTGCCAGCGGCGAAGTCTACAACTGGCCGGCCTCGACCTACATCGCCGAGCCGCCGTTCTTCGACGACTTCACGATGGAGCCGAAAGCCGCCGCCACCGGCATCCAGGGCGCACGCGCACTGGGCGTATTCGGCGACTCGATCACCACCGACCACATCTCGCCGGCCGGTTCGATCAAGGAAACCAGCCCGGCCGGGCAATACCTGCTGGCCAAGGGTGTGCTGAAGGCCGACTTCAACTCCTACGGCTCGCGCCGCGGCAACCATGAAGTGATGATGCGCGGCACCTTCGCCAACGTGCGCATCAAGAACCTGATGGTGCCGGCCAAGCCCGACGGCTCGCGCGTCGAGGGCGGCATCACCCTGTACCAGCCGGGCGAAGAAGAAATGTCGATCTACGACGCTGCGATGAAGTACATCGAAAACGGCGTGCCGACCATGATCTTCGCCGGCGAGGAGTACGGCACCGGCTCGTCGCGCGACTGGGCTGCGAAAGGCACCCAGCTGCTGGGCGTGAAGGCCGTGTTTGCGCGTTCGTACGAGCGCATCCACCGTTCCAATCTGGTCGGCATGGGCGTGCTGCCGCTGCAGTTCATGGGCGACGACAGCGTGCAGTCGCTGGGCATCACCGGCACCGAAACCTTCGACCTGAAAGGCATCGAAGGCGAGATCACGCCGCAGATGGAAGCCACGCTGGTCATCCACCGCGCCAATGGCGAGACGCAGCAGGCACAGGTGCTGCTGCGCATCGACACTCCGATCGAAGTGGACTACTACAAGCACGGCGGCATCCTGCCCTTCGTGCTGCGGCAACTGCTTGCCGCATAGATGGCAAAGGCCGATGCAAGCAAGCTGTAAGGCTTGCTTGCTAGGCTAGCTCCAGGACCAAGGCCGGCACAGTCCGGCCTTATTTTTTATGACAACCTGGAGAGTAACCATGTGGAAAATTGGCGTGGCGTTTGCCGCCTTCGCGGCGCTTGCCCTGTTCATCATCATGCAGGCCGGCGACAAGGTGGACATGCGCGGCGAGTCGGCCGCACATGAAACAACCGAGCATGTAGCACCGGCAACGCCGGCGACCAAGCCGTAAAGGCGGCGGCGTCCTGAGTAGATCGAAGAAAGGTCAGAGCCGCAAGACGCGCAGGTATCCGCTGCGCGTTTGCTTCGATTTGTCTGCTGCCCAGCCTTGCCTGGACAACCGGGGTGATACCGACCCGGATACCGTTCCCGCGCCAACCCGCAGTACGTTTCCGCCTGCAAACCCGCCAAACTATTTCCGTCTCCAAAGGTCCAATCCACTACAATACCCGTCCCGGTTACAAGAGTTCCCATAGATCATGCGTCGTCCTTCCAAAAGCCGTACTCCCCGTATTTCCGCAGACAGCCAGCGCCTCGCCGCACTGGCGCAGGCCATCGGCCTGGCGAGCAGCCGGCACGAAGAGCGCGCGTGGGAACAGAAGCTCGACACGCTGATAGAAAAGCTGCTGCGCACCGACCACCAGAACACGCTCGACTCCGCGCTCGACAAGCTGTTCAGCACCGACCCGATTGCCTATGACGTGTTGATGGAGTCGATCGAGGCGATCAGCTCCAGCGGCACCGTCGAACATGAAGGACAGCAATACGACGCACTGTTGCTGGCCTTCCCGGTGCTGGCCTGGACCCGCTTCGCCATCTACTCCGGCCCCATATCAGGCGACACGCTGATCACCATCGCCGCGCAACTGCATGCGCACCTGCTGGCCGACGACACCCGTGTGGCGCTGGCGCCGACGCTGTATTCGATCGACCAGTTACCGCGCACCCATGCCGAGACGCATGCGCTGACGCAGCGCATGGCCCGTGCGGCGCTGGGTGAATCGGTGCTGAAACCCATGGCCAACCCGCCCGAGACCGCACCGTTCCTGGCAGACACGCGCTACATATTGGCGACCGTGGTCGTGCCTGCCGGCGGCCCCTTGTTTCGCTGGCAGTCCGACGAAGCGCCGCTCGACATCGTGGCGCTGCGCCAGGGCGCGATGGAGCAACTGCGCACACAAGCGCAGCCAACCATCGAGCGCCTGCTGCCTGGCTGCGGCATCGAGCTGATGATGCCCGAAGCCTATTACGTCGCCTGCCGCGACGCCGACCGCGCCATTCGTCCGATGTCGGTGCATTCGGCCATCCATTACCTGACCCACCTGCTGGGCATCGAGGCCGACGGCCTGTCCGCCATCATCGGCGCATTCGGCGACGAAGGCGCGGATATGCGCGTGGATGAATACCGGATCAGCTTCACCGTGCTGCAGCAGCCTGAAGTGGTGTACGGCATCGTCTGGCCGCTGTATGGCCAGGAAGAAGACAGCGACGAAACCGTGGCCGCATCGGCCGCGATGATCGAGCCGGTGCTGGCCGGCGCCATGGTCGACATACCGCCGCCGGTCACGCAGTTGGTCATGGCGCTGCGCGCCAACGGCATCACCGACATCATGCGGCACCACGAGCGTTTTCCGATGGAGTTTTGCGAGGACTGCGGCGCGCCGCTGTTCTGCGACCGCGATGGCGAACTGGTCCATGCGGAACTGCCGGAAGACACGCCGCAGCCTTCGGGGCACCTGCATTAAGCAGGAAAATCCGTAGGGTGTAATAACCGAAGGGCATTACACCATGCTCGCTAGGCAAGCAGCGTCCATCTGCGGGGAAAGGTGTAATGCGCTGCGCTTATTACACCCTACGCGCTGCGAGTGGATGAATCGCATCCATCGGCGTCAGGCGGCAGGTCATGCTCCCGGAGTGGGATCAAGGTCTTGCAGCCAGCGTCGCATGAATAGCCTGCAGGCAGGCCGCGCCCAGCCTTGCACTGCGCGCCCCGTTCCAGCCCACCTGCTCATCGGGCATATTGGCATTGTCCTTGAACGGCAACTCCAGCGTCAGCGACACGCACTTGAAGTGATGGCCGACATACTTGGACGCCAGCTTCAGCAGCTCTGCCCGATACTTGCCCGACCCGTAGCCATGCTTGTCTTGGAAGTCCGGGCTCGCCTGCTTGAACGCATCGATAAACCCCTGCTGCGCCCTCGCCTGTTCTTCGGTAAATCCCTCCAGCATCTCGCTGCCCGCCACGAAGATATAAGGCAGCCCCTCATCGCCATGCACATCGAGGAACAGCGTGCAGCCGGCCTGGTGCAGCCGCTCGCGAACATGAAACACTTCCGGGCTGGCCTCGACCGACGGCGACACCCATTCGCGGTTCAGGTTCGCGCCAGCCGCATTGGTACGCAGGTTGCCGCGGGCCGCGCCGTCCGGGTTCATATTGGGCACGATGTAGAACGCCGCCTGCGAGAGCAGCGCCCGCGCGTGCGGATTGGCGCGGTCGAGCAAGGCGTCGAGCAGGCCTTCGACGAACCACTCTGCCATGGTCTCGCCCGGATGCTGCCTGGCGATGATCCATACCTTGCCGGTAGCAGTCTCATTGCCGACCACGACCAGGTTGATGTCACGCCCATCGACCGTGCTGCCCAGGTCTTCGACGCGAACCCGTTCATCGGCAGCCACCCGCCCCAGCAGGTCGAGATGGCGTTCGGACGAATACGGCTCGAAGTAGGCGTAATAGATGCTGTCCTGTGCGGGCGTATGCGAGATGGCGAGCACGCCGTTGCTGTACGCCGTGGGCACGCGGAACCAGTGCTGCCGGTCGTAGCTAGCAACCGCCTGGTACCCAACCCAGCCATCCGGATAACTCGCCTGCCCCGCATTCACGATGCGCATGGTAGCGGCTGTACCGCGTGCGCCCTGGAGCCGGAAATAGAACCACTGCGCGAAGTCCGCATGGCTGTCCTTGCGCAGCCGCAGCTGGATGTCGGAAGGCGATTGCGCATCGACCACCTCAATGGCGCCGGCGTCGAACTGATGGCTGATCTTGATAGGCATGGGTAATGAAGAAAGAGAAAGTTTTAAGTGCTGCAAGGATACGCGAATGGAAAACCCTCTGCTATAATCCGTGCCTCGTCGGGGCGTAGCGCAGCCTGGTAGCGTACTTGCATGGGGTGCAAGGGGTCGGAGGTTCGAATCCTCTCGCCCCGACCAATAGATTCAGACAGTTAGGCCAATCTTCGGATTGGCCTTTTTGTTTTTCAGATTCTGTACATACAGTTGTCTGAGGTTTGAACCTATTGAGACATTTGATATTTCTATGACCTCATAAAGGTGGGAAAGAGGGTATTACGTTCTTTCGGAAAAACACGCTAGCCTTCCAAGCTGCTGCATAAAGATCGACAAATAAGTCACGGTCGCACCATTATTTCCTAAAAGAAAGTAAAATGAATCCATATTGTGCTGGCTTTTGACCCGTAAATATGTGAGTTGATTTACAACTATTAAGGAAAAGACAATGGCAAAATTTCTCAACACGAGTGCGATTAATTATTTTCTCGAAGAACTCATAAAGAATGCAAAAGACAGGTTGATTCTCATTAGTCCTTTCCTTAAGCTGAATGACCGTATAAAAGAATTACTTGAAGACAAAAACCGCTTGAAGATTGACGTGAGGATTGTCTACGGAAAGAGCGAACTTCAGCCAAATGAACTTAACTGGCTGAAAGAGCTTACTTACATCCGCACTAGCTATTGTAAAAATTTACATGCAAAATGCTACCTCAATGAAGAGATTTGTATCATTTCTAGCCTCAATTTGTATGAGTTCAGCCAAGTAAATAACAACGAAATGGGTGTGTTAGTTCATCGGACGGATGATGCAGAGGTCTACAAGGCAGCATATGAGGAAGCACAGCGAATTACACGAATCAGTGAGGAGGTGCGAATTTCTCTTGAGCTAGTGCAGCGTGACACTGAACCAGCCATCACAGGTGATGGGAGCATGACGAAACTAAGCACATCGAAGTTGGCCAAAAAACTCGGCATAAAGACAGACGATCTTATAGAAAAACTCCTTTCAAGCGGCCTTTTGGAAACACGTAATTCTTCAAACCGGCTAACTAGTACTGGCGTCTCCGTCGGCGGTGAGTACATTGAGAAATCTCGGTTTGGCCCGTATTTCGTTTGGCCTGAAGACCTCCCGTTGAGCAAGTAACTATTTTTAATGACAGGTCTTTGATCAACGGGTTTATTTAATAGTAAAAAATCCGCTGGTGAAGCGCATCAGATAGCAAAGAGCACTAAGAGATGACTAAGGTTTTTCAACCAGCCAGCCTTAGCCAAGCTGACGAAGCAACTGTAGGCTATTACAATCAAAATGCCGCTGACTTTTTTGCAAGCACAGTTAATGTCGACATGACTCCGCTATACGAGCGGTTTCTTGAACACTTACCCGCAAGAGCCTCGGTTTTAGACGCTGGTTGCGGGTCTGGCCGCGATGCTCGCGCCTTCGCGAACAGAGGGTTCAAAGTCACAGCTTTCGACGCATCGCCGGCACTCGCAGTGCTTGCATCAAAGCACTGCGGTTTCGAAGTATCTGTTCGCCAATTTTCCGACGTGAACGAAGTTGACACGTATGACGGCGTTTGGTGCTGTGCAAGTCTCCTACATGTGCCACGTTTAGAACTTCCATTTCAAATCGAGCAACTCTGGCAAACCATTCGTCCAAGTGGACTGTTCTACGCCAGCTTCAAATTAGGCACCGGTGAACGTCTCCACAATGGCCGAAGTTTTACAGATATTGACGAGGTAACGCTGAGGCTATTGTTTGAATCATTGCCGGGCGTTGAACGTGTAGAAATTTGGATTACCGATGATCAACGTTCTGAAAGAGCTGAGCAGTGGGTCAATGTGTTGGCTGCTCGCGCTCCAATGATGAAATTGAAGCTCATTACCGGCGGTTCAGACCCATTCCTTCCTCACTTATCGCATGCCATTGCACAGGCGAACGAAATCGACATCGCAGTTGCATTTGTGAAGGTGACAGGCATGCGGCTTCTCATGCAAGACCTTCTAGAAGCATTAGGATATTCCCACAACAGAGATCGAGTGCGGTGTCGTATCAGAATTCTTACTAGCGACTATCTTGACGTAACGGATCCAGAGGCCTTACGTCTCCTACTTCTTCTACAGGAGCGCGGTGCGGAAATACGACTTTTTAGCACATTGGCAGGCGGAAGCTTTCATTTAAAAGCTTATATTTTTTCGAGTACTTTGAGCGACAAATCGGTAAAAGGCACCACTTTCATAGGTTCGAGCAACATTACAGGTCAGGCTTTGCAAGAGGGCCTTGAATGGAATTACCGGGTAAGCTTTCCTGACGACGCAGGATTTTTCGAAACACGCCAACGATTTGAAGAGCTTTTCAATAATGAAAAATCAGTTTCACTGACAGACGAATGGATAGTCGCATATGAAAAACGGAGGACGCAGCCGCTGCTTCCTATCGCGCCAGGGAGTAACGAGCGGGAATCGCTTCCCACGCCAAATCAAATTCAACGCGAGGCACTTGATGCATTAAGCAGGACACGCAAGGCCGGCTACCGGCGTGGACTTGTCGTGCTCGCGACTGGGTTGGGCAAAACTTGGCTTGCAGCCTTCGACGCGGTTGCTATGCAAGCTAAAAGAGTTTTATTCATCGCACACCGTGAAGAAATTCTAAGTCAAGCCGCTGAGACGTTTCTGCGCATCCGCCCAAACAGCCGGGTAGGATTTTACATGGGCAAAAACCGTGATATGGAAGCGGATATCCTTTGCGCCTCGGTCCAAACGCTGGCTAATGTTCGCCACCTAGAGCGGTTCTCACCGCAGCATTTCGACTATATTGTTGTCGATGAATTTCATCATGCTGCCGCCAGCACCTACCGTCGTTTGTTATCACATTTTGCACCATCGTTTTTACTAGGTATCACTGCCACCCCAGAGAGAAGTGACCAATCCGATATTTTATCCTTGTGCGACGACAACTTAATTTTCACCTGCGACCTTCTCGCTGGCATTGAGGCTAGACTGCTCTCCCCATTTCACTACTTCGGCATTCTGGACGAATCAGTAAATTACACGGAAATTCCGTGGCGGAACGGACGGTTCGATCCGGAACATTTATCGATGCAGTTAGCGACCTATGCTCGAGCCAATCATGCACTAAAAGAATGGGAAAATCGAGCGCAGCAGAGAACGTTAGCTTTCTGTGTCTCCACCCGCCACGCGGATTTCATGTCAGAGCACTTTAGTCGGAAAGGTATCGCATCGGCTGCAGTCTATGCAGGTTCCAACATGGGACGTGCTGAAGCGCTAGAGGGCCTGAAGTCTGGCAAATTGCAAATCATCTTTTCAGTCGATCTGTTCAATGAAGGTCTCGACTTACCTGAAATCGATACCGTACTGATGCTGAGGCCTACCGAATCAAAGATCTTGTTTTTGCAACAGCTTGGACGAGGATTGCGTCGATCGGACAGCAAGGAAAGACTAGTGGTGCTCGACTTTATTGGCAATCATCATAGCTTTCTCCACAAACCACAGGCTCTTTTTCAAGCGGGAACAACTTACAAAGCCCTCGCAAGATTCGCTCGGACAGCGGAACTTGGTGAGTTTATTATTCCAGAAGGCTGCTTAGTTAATTTCCATCTTGGCTTAATCGATTTTTTGAAGTCGTTGGATAGCTCTGGTATTTCTACGGAATACGAAGCATTGAAAGCTAGTCTTGGCCGCAGGCCAACACTAACGGAGTTTCACCGCTCCGGCGCCAATCTGAGAAATTTGCGTCAGCAATACGGTAGTTGGCTGCGTTTCGTCTGCGAAATGGGCGATTTGAGCGGCGAAGAGGCCAGCGTGGTATCGAGCCATGCGCTATTTCTTCGCGAAGTTGAAATGACTGCAATGACTAGGTGCTTCAAGATGATTTTACTTGAAGCATTATTAGAACTTGATGGATTGGCAAAGGTTCTTCGTTTAGGTGCACTTTGCAAGCGTTCCTGGCAAGTGTTAGACCGACGGAAAGCATTCCTCGGCGACCTACCTGATAAGCGATTTGATACAGAGGATGGCGAATCATCTGACTGGCGATCCTATTGGCGCAATAATCCAGTGAAAGCTTGGACTGGTGGCAACCACACGTCAAACAGCAGTGCATTTTTCCAAGTCGTTGATGAAAATTTTAAATTTCTGCAAGCAAACAATATTAGCAATGGGCCGATTTTAAAAAATCTGGTCCAAGAAATTATTGATTACAGACTTGCTGCTTACGAGGTTCGGCAAACTCTTCAATCTGAGACTATGAAAGCTAGTCTAGTTTCAAGTGACAGGGAAGAAAATTTAGTACCTTACTTTCTTGATTTAAACCTGGCGGTCGGTCATTCTCACACTGGCCTTGCAGATAGCGTGACACACTGTTCACTACCCAGCAGCTACGGCGAACTTGATGCTACGCGCCACTTCATCGTACGAGCCCCAACCAATTTGAAAACGAGCGATGGCAATTCGATTTCCGAAGGTGATTATTTGCTTATAAAACGAATCGAAACAAAAGGTTTTAATGAACTTTTAAATAACGTGGTCGCGGTAGAGGTCGCAAATGCGCAGGATGATGGTTGTCAAATTGTGTTACGTGTCATAGGGGCTGGACCATTGGGTACTCCAGTCTTAAACGCACTTGATTCGGCCTACCCAAATGTAGCAGTGACCGAAAAAATGCAAGCGCGCGCGCAGTTGATTAGCGTTGTAGACCGGTTAGACATGGCAATGGGACGATCCTTTATACGGGAAGAAATTCCGGGACTGTTTGGGGAGAAATTTAGCCCCGGCAACTGGAACTCTGGACATGTCGTATTCAATGACAAAAAAATCCATATCCTGCTAGTAACTTTGAACAAACAAGGCAAGTCGGACCAGCATCGCTATCATGATTACTGGATAGACAAACACCAATTCCATTGGCAGTCGCAAAATAGCACCGCGCCTAGCAGTAAGAAGGGACAGGACATTATTGAACACGTGAAGCGTGAGATCCGGATCCACCTGTTTGTTCGGGAGACTAAGCTAAATGCAGGGAAAGGCGCTCCCTTTGTGTATCACGGAAAGGTGACTTACCTTTCACATACCGGAAGTAGCCCGATGAGTGTCATCTTCCGCGTCTAATTAACGCCTGATCGGAAAGTTACACCTGCAGCGCGGATAATTAGTGCATCCCCAAAACGGGCCACGCTTGCTCTCACGCCTTATCATCTTTATCCCGCAAGAAGCGCAGGTCGGCGTAGCGTAGTCCCCGGCGAACGCAAACTTAATAAGCTCTTGCTTTGCCGAATCGGGAAGGTCTTGAATTTTCTTTAAGAAATCTGGTCCATCCAGCAGTTGAATCGGATTGATCTCAGCGAATGCGAGCGCATCCTTGGTAAAAGTCGAAGTGGTGAGAAATATGCCTCGGCCAACCTTTTCCGATGTCATTACGCCTAATAACTCGCGGACCGGGGCCACTCCAACTTGTGTGCCATTCCATGCCTTGCATTGGACGATGGCGATGGGTTTGCTTGGATCTACTCGATAGAGCTTTACGTCTATGCCTCCATCCGCCCCACACCGTATTGTCTCTGACCGGAAACCGCTCAGTTCATAGTACTTCGCGCATAGCAGTTCGAATCGCTTCCATTCCAGTTCTTTAAGTGCTTCGATCGTCCATTCGCGCCGGGTGTCTTTTTCCGCTGCTGCGTTGGTGCGTCCATCGAAACTGTTGCCCCACTCGGTGCCCAATTTTTGGGCTGGCACAATAGAAGTCGTTTCGACCTTTCTTCGCGAGCTGGGGACTGCCCGGATAGGCACAGGGGACGACAGCCTAAACTCGTCCCTCGAGCGCATGACTGAGAGGCCGCCAACGAAGAAAAACCATGCCAACGGCACCCATGCAATGGCCTGCAGCCCGACACCGACTCCCTTCAATACCGGCGGCAATGCGGAAGGCACGAGCCATCTCATAACGACGAAGACCGCCACGCCAAAACCTGCGGCTACCCACCATGGCTGCGTAATCAATACGCTAGTCACACTTTCTCTTTGTCGCTTTCGTCCCACTGTTTTTCCTGTTCGTAAAACCGTTTTCTTTTCCCATCGTTGTCTGATGTCGAATCGCGGGCACAGACAAGTGGAAAGCCGGTAAAACGACACTATTATATTTCCTATTGGAAACTTGGCAATTTTATTTACAGTGGATTTTCAAGCGACAAACTATGTATCTACGGATGCTGTGTCGCTTTGAACGTGTAATGGCTTATCTCGCCGATTTATAGCGTTAACAAATTACGCCTCACAGGCTAATATGCTTAACCCTCCCTTAAAGTCCGAGCCAGCCTTGCTGCTGAAGCCGGTCCAGGGAAAACCGGATAGTGTCCGGCCTCCCCTTCCCCTTAATCCTACTTAAGCCAACTTACCTCACCTCATATCAAACCGATCCAACTCCATCACCTTCACCCAAGCCTTCACAAAATCCCCCACAAACCTCCCCCCCGCATCCCCACTCGCATACACCTCCGCAATCGCCCGCAGCTGCGCATTCGACCCAAACACCAGATCCACCCGCGACCCCGTCCATCTCTGCTCGCCCGTCTTCCGGTCCCGTCCTTCAAACCGGTCACCATCGCCCGACGAAGGCCGCCACGCCGTCGCCATATCCAGCAGATTAACGAAGTAGTCATTCTTCAGCGAACCCAGCCGTTCCGTTAAAACTCCATCCTTCGACTCGCCAAAATTCGCACCCAGCACCCGCAGCCCACCCACCAGCACCGTCATCTCCGGCGCGGTCAGGGTCAGCAGCTGCGCCCTGTCGATCAGCAGCGCCTCCGCTGGCACGCTGTAGCGGGTCTTCTGGTAATTCCGGAAGCCGTCGGCGATCGGTTCGAGCGGCGTGAACGCAGGGATGTCGGTCTGCTCCTGCGACGCGTCCATGCGTCCCGGCGTGAAGGGTACGCTGACCTTGTGGCCGGCGTTCTTCGCTGCCTGCTCGACGCCTGCGCCGCCTGCCAGCACGATCAGGTCGGCCATCGAGATCTTCTTGCCGCCGGACTGCGCTCCGTTAAATGCAAAACGGATTTCCTCCAGCTTGCCCAGCACCGTGGCCAGCTGCTCCGGCTGGTTGACGGCCCAGTCCTTCTGCGGCGCCAGGCGGATGCGCCCGCCGTTCGCGCCGCCCCGCTTGTCGGAACCGCGGAAGGTGGACGCCGATGCCCACGCGGTGGAAACCAGCTGCGACACGGTCAGGCCCGATGCCAGCACCTGCTGCTTCAACGCGGCGACATCCTCTGCGTCCACCAGCGCATGGTCGACTTCCGGGATCGGGTCCTGCCAGATCAGCACCTCGGCCGGCACGTCCGGGCCGAGGTAGCGTGCGCGCGGTCCCATGTCGCGATGGGTCAGCTTGTACCAGGCGCGGGCAAACGCGTTGGCGAACTGGTCGGGGTTCTCCAGGAAGCGGCGCGAGATCTTTTCATAGGCAGGGTCGACGCGCAGCGCGATGTCGGTCGTCAGCATCGTCGGGCGGTGGCGTTTGGAGGCATCGTAGGCGTCGGGAATGAGGCCGTCGCCGCCCTTCGCAATCCACTGCTGCGCGCCGGCCGGGCTCTTCGTCAGTTCCCATTCGAAGCCGAACAGGTTCTCGAAGTAGTTGTTGCTCCACTGCGTGGGCGTGGCAGTCCAAGTCACTTCCAGGCCGCTGGTAATGGTGTCCGGCCCCTTGCCGGTGCCGTAGCTGTTATGCCATCCAAAGCCCTGCGCCTCGACGCCCGCTGCCTCCGGCTCCGCCGCGACATGCTCGGCCGGCGCCGCGCCATGAGTCTTGCCGAAGCTGTGGCCGCCGGCGATCAGCGCCACCGTTTCCTCGTCGTTCATCGCCATGCGCGCAAAGGTCTCGCGAATGTCAATGGCGGCAGCGAGCGGGTCCGGCTTGCCGTCCGGTCCTTCGGGGTTCACGTAGATCAGGCCCATTTGCACGGCAGCCAGCGGGTTCTCCAGGTCGCGCGTATGCATGACTTCGCTGTCGTCGTCCTTGTCGATCACGCCATGCCCTTCTACGCCCGGCGAACCCCGCGAATAACGGACATCGCCGCCCAGCCACTTGGTTTCGCGGCCCCAGTACACGTCATGGTCGGGCTCCCACACGTCCGCCCGGCCGCCGGCAAAACCGAAGGTCTTGAAGCCCATGGTTTCCAGCGCGACGTTGCCGGTGAGGATAATCAGGTCGGCCCATGAAATCTTCTCGCCGTACTTCTGCTTGATGGGCCAGATCAGCCGGCGCGCCTTGTCCAGGCTGACGTTGTCCGGCCAGCTGTTGAGCGGCGCGAAACGCTGTTGCCCGCGGCCAGCGCCGCCACGGCCGTCGCCGATGCGGTAGGTGCCGGCGCTATGCCAGGCCATCCGCACGAACAGGCCGCCGTAGTGGCCGAAGTCGGCCGGCCACCAGTCCTGTGAATCGGTCATCAGGGCGGCGAGATCCTTCTTGACGGCGTCCAGGTCCAGGCTATTGAATGCGGCGGCATAGTCGAAGTCCTGTCCCATCGGGTTGGACTTGGCGGAATGTTGATGAAGCAGGTCCAGGCGCAGTTGCTGTGGCCACCAGTCACGGTTGGTCGTGCCGACGCCTGCTGCGGCGCTGAACGGGCATTTGGATTCGGTCTTGTCGTTGGGCATGGCACTCTCCTGTTTATTAGGGATCCCGCATCGGGGTGAAGCAAATTATAGGTAGTCATCCATCTGACGTGGATTGGCAATTCTCATTGCTTCAATAGCATCCAGCTTGTGCTGCACCAGCATTCAGGACAGGTGCCGGAGAGTTACCAGTCGGAAATCTTTACAGTCTGCAAATACAAAACTATTTAGTTTCTTATAAACAATTGATTTAAAAGTAATATTTCTCTCTGGCATGACTTCTGCTATAGGAGGTACATACACCAACCAGGGAGAAAAAAATGAACGCAGCAAAAAAAACATTGGCAACCATCGCAACCGTCGGCCTGATGATGGCATCGTCCATGGCGAGCGCTGTCCCTTTCACGGTCACCTCGGCATCGTTTACGCCGGGCGGCGGATACGGCATTGACAACAGCATTGTCGAAGCTTTCGGCGGTACCAAGCTCGACGTCCGGTTCAGCACCAGTAACTTCGTCCAGCAATCGTTCAGCCTGAACACGGTCGGTAGCACGAATTCCTTCAACTTCGGCACAGTGAATTTCCAGGAATTCTTTGTGGGTTCGAACGAGAGAGACAACCTCGGCGTGACTGCCAAACTCAGCTTTACAAACCCGCTGGGCACCTTGTCGACGATCTCTGCCAATGGCACCGCATCATTCGGTTTCGCCTTCGGCAACCTGGTTGATTACCGGCTGGACTGGGACCCGATGACGGTCAATTTCGACAATGGCGGACAGTTCCGCATCGACCTGGCCGACCTGTCCTTTAACGGAAACGGCAGCAAGACCCAGACCGCCACCATCACGCTGCTGGCGCTGTCTGGCGCGGGCGGCGGCAGCAATGCCGTGCCGGAGCCGACCACGATCGCACTGCTCGGCCTCGGGCTGCTCGGTGTCGCTGCGTCGCGTCGCAAGGCTGCAAAAAGCCAGACAGCATAAGTTTCCAAGTATCCAGGCAGGGCAATTTGCGCAGCGCGATATTGATGCGCTGCCTGGAAGCGGCAAATGGAGAAAAGTCCCTGCTTGATTCAAGCGGGGACTTTTGTCCATTTGGCCGAACTGCGGTGAGGCGCGGCATCAGCACGGGCAAGTCCCGAGCAGGCGGTGCATGGATGGCATGCCGCGATAAACAAGAAGGGGCCGGACCAAAGGCCCGGCCCCTTCTTCCCGTTAATGCAAGGTTGAGACTCAGCCCGCTGCAGCACTACGCCGACGGCTACGGCGCGCTGCAGCCAGGCCTGCGAGTCCAAGGCCGAAAAGAGCGACGGCTGCCGGCTCCGGCACGACCGATGCGGGTACGTAGTTCGCCTGCAGGGTGGTGCCGGGCTGGAAGCTGACATTGACGATGTCATCGACGCTCAGGCCGCTCGCGCCGGAAAATATGAAGCTCACGCCGCCCATGATTACCGGGACCAACCCGAGGTTCGTATTCGGCGAATAACCAATTGCCGGCGAGACGATGCCGAAGTCGATTCCGCCAAGAGCGGTCCCGCCATGCAGGTTGTCGCCGTTGAAGTTTCCCCGAAAGCCAGCGATCTGGTAGCCGGCGCTCGATATGAAGCGATCGCTTCCCCCCTGTAGCTGCGCAACGCGGTAGCCGAACTCACCGCCGACATTCGTCTCGTTAACGCAGTCAAGCACGTTGCATGTCCCTACGATCTCCGACCCCGGCGCAAGCATCGCCGACACCGGCGTCAGGGTGATGCCCTCGTCATTGATCAATTCCCAGAACAGGCCGCTCAGCGTGCGGCCCGGAATATCGGGAAAAGAAGTCGAAGGCGAGGTATTGCGCAGCGTGATCATCAGGCTGTCGCCATCGATCTCGAAGGTGGCGGACGCGCTGAACACGGCGCGGCTGATTTCCGTCGACCCGGCAAAGGTAATGACGTCCGCGGCTGCGGGCAGCGATGCTGCAGATGCGATGGCTAAAAAACTGCTAAGGAATAAAGTTTTCAACGCAGACTCCTCAAATAGCAATGTATTCAACAAGCAGGCCAAGCCCAGCGTCGTCTCGAAGTCGGCAGACATCGAGATATTCCGAGCCGCAACGTTTCTGTAGCGAAAAATATGCCAGACAGTAACATTGCTTTTAAAACAGTGGCTTGCAATATTTGCAATAAATGGAGTTGCTAAAATGTAAGAATTTCCGACATGCCGTGAAGGCTCCGGCCATGGCAAAAGCCCAGCCAGGCAGTTGCCTGGCTGGGCCTTGATGGCAGTCGCAACGACTACCGGCGGTTGTTCATGCCTCTACATCGAAGCGCAGCATCATGTGATGGTCTTCATGGATGAGGTTGTGGCAATGCATCACATACTTGCCGGGGAAGTCGGTGAAACGCAAATACACCTGCACCTCCTCCCCCGGGTGAAGCACGATGACATCCTTGCGGCCACGCTCGTGCGGCGGCGGCGGCTTGCCGTTGCGCTTCAGTATCCGCGCCTCCTCCAGGTGGATATGGATAGGGTGATGCCAGCTGCCCTTGCCTTCCAGCGTCCAGATTTCCGCCTCGCCCAGTTTCATCGTCACCGACGCCTTGTTCTCGTCGAACAGCTTCCCGTTAATAACCCAGACACCGTCCTCGCGTTCGAACTTGAAGGTCCGCTTGCGCCTGACCTTCTTCAGGTCGGGTTGGACGAGCGTCCGCAAGGTATCCGGCACGCGGCTCAGGTCGGGCCGGTCGGCCGGCGTGTCCCGCACGACATTGAAACGCAGCACTTGGACGCCGGGAAAACTGCGTAGTGTGTTCGGGCCGCGGCCGTCGTCCTGGTTGATCCGGTCGACGATGAACAGCTCGTCGCCGATGGCGAACTGCGAGAAATCGACCACGATGTCGCTCCGCTCCGCTGGCGCGATCGCTACCTTGCTCATCTTCAGCGGCGCCGGCAACAGGTTGCCGTCGTTGGCGATGTAGTCGAAGGTCAGGTCCTGCCCTCCCTTGACCAGGTAGAACTCGAAGAAGCGCAGGATCGACGCATTGAGCATGCGGAAACGGTACTTGCGGCGCTCCACTTCGAAGTAGGGCTGGACCTTGCCGTTGACCAGGTACTTGTTGCCGAACTCGTCGCCTTCCGGGTCCAGCTGGTTGAAGGTCAGGTAGCCGCTCGCGTTGAAATGCTTGTGCTCGAACATCAGCGGAATGTCGTATTCGCCGACGCCCGACGGCAGCCGCAATGCCTTCGGGTTCGCATCGTTCTCGTTGCCGGAATCGATTTCGTCGAACATCAGGCAGAATCCGGCAAGGCCCTTGTACACGTTCGCGGCGGTGAAATCGAGACGATGGTCGTGATACCAGAGCGTGCCCAGCCCTTCGGACGGGTCGCCATCGCTGAGGTCGAATTCCGCATAGTTCGAATGGCAGTTCACATAATGGTGATCCTTGTAGTCGCCGGCGCGGGTGAGGCCCGGACCATGCTTGACGGGGCTGAAGTAGTCGCCCGGGAAGCCGTCGCTTTCCGACGGCGTATGCGCGTTATGCATGTGCGTGGAAATTTCAGGCGAACCGAATCCGACGCTGTCGGGCGGCAGTTCGTTGAATATCCTGACCAGCGCCGGCTGGCCATGGCGCATGACCAGGGTGGGCCCCGGACTCATGCCGTCGAAACCCCAGATCTTCTGGCGCGGCAGATGCGGATGGAAGGCGTGCAGGAACTCGTTCGCGCGCAGCTCGTAGAACCGTTGCGGCGGCCAGTGCACCCAGCCCTGGTGTGCGGCGCGGCCGGCTTCGCGCGCACTGGGCGTCGCCGTCGGCGCCGGGTTCAGGGCGGGCAGCGGCAGCTTGGCCTTGCGCACCGGCAGCGCTTCCATGAAAGGCTGTGTCGTCGGCGGCCTGACGGTCTTGCCCTGCAGGTTCACCGGCGCCAGCAGGCTGGCGCCGGTGACAAGGGCCGAGGTTTTGAGCAGTGTTCTTTTCCCCGGGTCGGAAACAGTCAAGTTGTCCATGGCTGGCCTCATGCGAGAAAATTGTTGACCTTGGAGACGATCTGCCTGGTCGTACTCATTGCCGGCACCATCAGCCAGCGGTCCAGCGATTCATCGCCGATGCGGACCATCGCGGTATGGCGCATCGGCCTGGCGTCCTCGGCCGGGTCAGGGTCGGAGAATCCCAGGCTGCGCCGGACACTGTCCATCTCGCCGCGGCGCCCGGTCAGAAAACGCCAGCCCGGCTGCGCGCCCAGTTTTTTTGCATAGGCCCGCAAGGCCTCGGGGGTGTCGATGTCGGGCTGCAGGCTCATCGAGTACATGTGCACGTCACGGCCGACCCGGCTGCCCAGCGCTTCCTGCACTTTCAGCAGGCTGGCCATGGCTGGCGGACAGCCGGCGCTGCAAACGGTGTACATCATGTTGATGACCACGACCTTCCCGGCAATCAGGTCGTCGTAGAAGCGCACTGTCCTGCCCTCCTCCGTCTGCAGCAGCGCATTCGGGAAGTAGCCGGCGCGGGGTCCGCCACGCGGTCTGCTGCTGCTTGCGCGCACCGCCCCGGCCAGTCCGGCCAACGACAATGCGCCAACGCCGGCTGCGGCTAGCAAGGTTCGTCTGCTGTTCATGTTGATCCCTTTCTTATCGACGATATGATGGGCAGGCGAGGTGGACGGGCTGTCGCGCCGCGCCGGCAGTGCTGCCCGGACGCGACGCAGCAGTCCTTCTGCCGGCGGCGTATCAGGCCATTAAAAAGTCGCTCATATCCACCTGTCCACTATTGATGCCGGTCAAAGTGATGTTGTCGAGCCCGATGCTCACCAGGGTGCTTGCACCGCCTCCCAGGCTGGTGATCTGCACCTGGCTGGCGAAGTTGCCGGCATTGATGCCGGCATAGCCCGAGATGTCGAGCAGGTCCTGCCCACCCTGGGCCAGCGCATCGAAGTCCGTGATCCTGTCGGCGCCGAAGCCGGACTGGAACACGAAGATATCGAGGCCCGTGCCGCCGGTCAGCACGTCGTTGCCGGCGCCGCCGTTCAGCCTGTCGTTGCCATCCAGGCCGCGCAGTGTGTCGACGCCCGCCCCGCCCGTCAGCACATTGGCCAGCCCGTTGCCGGTCAGGATGGCGCCCGTCGCCCCTGCATAGCTCAGGTTCTCGACGTTATTACCCAGGGTGTAATTGGCGCTGGCGATGACGGTGTCAGTTCCGGCGTTGAAGTTCTCGACGACGACATCGGTCGTCACGTTGACATGGTAGGTGTCATTGCCCTGTCCGCCTTCCAGCCGGTCGACGCCCAGCCCGCCATCCAGCACGTCGTTTGCACTGCCGCCGATGAGGGTGTTGGCTCCCGTGTTGCCGGTGCCCGCGAAGCTGCCGCTGCCGACGAACTCCAGCTGTTCCACGTTGGCCGTCAGGGTGTAGGTGTTCAGCGTCGTCAGCACCACGTCGGTACCGGTGCCGGCTTCGATCACGACGTCGCCGCTGTTATCGACCAGATAGCGGTCGCTGCCGCTGCCGCCGGTCATGCGGTCGGCGCCCGCGCCGCCGTCGAGCAGGTCATTACCGGCGCCGCCGAGGATGGCATTGTCCAGCGCGTTGCCGGTGCCGACGAAGTTGCCGGCGCCGGTGAAGCTCAGGTTTTCCACGTCCGCCTGCAAGGTGTAGGCGTTGAGCCGCGTTCTGATGGTATCGGTGCCCCCGTTCGCGAGTTCGACCACGGTGTCGACCGCACTGTCGATCGCGTAGATATCGTCGCCATGGCCGCCGACCAGGGTGTCGATGCCGTCGCCGCCATCCAGCGTGTCATTGCCATCGCCGCCCGTGATGGTGTTGTCCAGCGCATTGCCGGTGCCGGTGAAGTTGCCGGTGCCGGTGTAGGCCAGGTGTTCGACGTTGGCGCCCAGGGTATAGCTTCCCAACGTGGTCCAGACCTTGTCCGTGCCCTGGTCGGCGGCTTCGACGACGGTGTCGCCGGCGTTGTCGACCAGGTAGTCGTCGTTGCCGGCGCCGCCGCTCATCGCATCCGCTCCCAGGCCGCCGTCCAGCCTGTCGTTGCCGTCGCCGCCGTGCAGGGTGTCATTCTGGCTGCCGCCCAGCAGCACGTCGTTGCCGTCGCCGCCGATCAGCAGGTCGGCGCCCGCGCCGCCATCCAGCTGGTCGTTGCCGATGCCGCCGGTCAGGTTGTTGGCCGCGTTGTTGCCGGCCCCGGTGAAGTCGCCGCTACCGGTATAGGCCAGGTTTTCGATCGTGTTCGACAGCGCGTAGGCGGCGAGCGAGGTCAGCACCATGTCGGCGGTGCCGCCGGTGCCGGCTTCCACCACGATGTCGCCTTCGTGGTCGACCACGAAGGTGTCGTTGCCCGTGCCGCCCACCAGGCGGTCGGCGCCGGCGCCGCCGTCCAGGAAGTCATTGCCGGCGCCGCCGATCAGCTCGTCGCTGCCGGCGCCGCTGGTGATGATGTTGTCCAGCCCGTTGCCGGTTCCGGCAAAGAAGCTGCTGCCGACGTAGGCCAGGTTCTCGATATCGCTCGCCAGCGTATAGGACGACAGCGTGGTCGACACGCTGTCGGTGCCGCCGTCCACCGCTTCGACCACCGTGTCGCCGGCATCGTCGACGACATACGCATCGTTGCCGGCGCCGCCGCTCATCTGGTCGGCGCCCGCAGCGCCGTCCAGGGTGTCGTTGCCGACGCCGCCGTTGAGGTTGTCGCTGCCGGCGCCGCCGGTGATGCTGTTGTCCAGTCCGTTGCCGGTGCCGGTGAAACTGCCGCTGCCGCTGAAGCCCAGGTTCTCCACGTTGGCGCCGAGGGTGTAGCTCGCCAGCGTGGTGTCCACGGTGTCGGTGCCGGCCGCTGTGCCTTCGACCACGAGATCGCCGGTGTTGTCGACGACATAGGTGTCGTTTCCGGCGCCGCCCACCATGGTGTCCGCGCCGAGGCCGCCGTTCAGGTAGTCGTCGCCTGCCAGGCCGTTCAGCCTGTCGTTGCCGGCCAGGCCGTTGATCGTGTCGTCGCCGGTGGTGCCGTCGAGGATGTCGGCCAGGTTGGTGCCGGTGATGCCCATGCCCACTTGCGCGGTCGGGGCCGACGCTGCCATCTCGCGGGTCCCGAGCGCGTCGGTGTAGGTGGCGACCACGCGCAGCTGCGCGCCGGCTTCCGCCGTGGTCGGGGCGAAGGACGCACCGGTGGCGCCGGCGATGTCCAGGAAGGTCGTGCCGCGCAGCACCTGCCACTGGTAGCTCAGGGCCGCGCCCTGCATGCCGTCGCCGTCGGCCACCGATCCGATGCTGGCCGTCAGCGGCCGGCCCAGCGCCGCCGTGCCGGCGATGGCGAGCATGCCGGTCGGCGCATTATTGATGGTCTGGGTGAAGATCGAGCCGTCGGCATTGGTAAATTCAAGCCGCTCGATGTTGCGCAGGGTATCGACGCCGTCGCTGCCGTCGCCGCCGGTGTGGGCCACGGTCCAGGTGTCGAGCGCCAGGTTGCGGGTGATGGTGTAGTTGGCGCGGATATCCGAGAAGCGGGCCGTGTCGGTCTCGTTGGCCGACGGCTCCCACAGCACTTCCCGCACCACGTGCAGGTCCTGGGTCTTGATGGTGCCGGCAAACAGTTCGGCTTCGATTTCACTCAGGCTGTCGACGGTCCGGATCTCGTTGCCGCCGGCGTCGCGCACGCTCAGGCGCACGTTGAGCCAGGCATCGCCGTCGATGATGTCGTTGCCGGCCTTGCCCTGCATCCGGTCGCTGCCGCCGCCGCCCAGCAGGATGTCGGACGCGTCGACGGTGTCGAGCACGATGGCGTCCGGGTCGCCCGTATCGCGCACGATATGGTCTACCAGGCGGTCGAAGCCGGCGATCCGCTCGACGCCGGACTGGAACAGCGCGTTGGAATAGGACGCCACGGGCGTGGCGGGGTCGGGATTGTCCGGCCCGGCGGCGCCTTCGGCCGTTTCCCTGCCGGTCAGGATGTCGTCATGGTTCCAGCCCGACATGCCTTCCACCAGGTCGAACCGGTCGCGCAGGATGTCGGCGGCCGCATTGCTGAAGATCGGGATGCCGAGGTCGGCGTCGACGCCGACCCCGATGCCCTTGTGGATGGCCCAGTCGAAGCCGGCCATGCCTTCGTTGCGCATCACGCTCTCGCCCTGGACCATGATGTCGTCGCCCGACTCGGCATCGAAGTCATGTTCGTTCTGACCGGCGAACATCACGTCGTGGCCGATCACGGTGCTGTTGAAGAACAGTTCGGAGTTGTCGCCGGCGGTGGTGTCAAAGCCGTTGCCGGCTTCGATCCAGTCGTCGCCTTCATTGCCCAGCAAGAAATCGGCGCCTTCGCCGCCCAGGATAAAGTCATCGCCTTCGCCGCCGAAGGCTTCCTTGCCGTCCTTGCCGGTGCTGATGTAGTCGTTGCCATCGCCGCCGAACATCAGCGCCAGGCCGCTGCCGCCATGCATCACGTCATTGCCCGCGTCGCCATGCAGGAAGTCGGTCTCGCCGATGTCGGTGCCGGAGTTGGTGATGCGGTCGTCGCCGGCGCCGCCATGCACGCGGTCGACGCCGTAGCCGGCTTCGATGATGTCGTCGCCGCCGTCGCCCCAGATGGTGTCGTCGCCGCCGCCGGCGATCAGCACGTCATTTTCCTCGGTGCCGCCGAGCACGATGTGGTCGCTGCCGGTGTACTGCAGGTGATCGGAATCGCCGTCGCCATCCAGGTCCTTGCGGATCACCAGCGGGGAAAGCGCCTGCTGCAGCGGGTTGTCATGCAGCGGGTCGTCCCCGATCTGCACCGCCTGGTTCATCTCCAGGATGTAGTTAGGCACCGAGAATATATCGCCGGGCAGATGGCCCTGGCCCACGCCCCCGAGGTCGGTGTTGCGCATGATGAGCTCGCCGAAGGTGTTGGCTTCCAGCTCATTGAGGAAGTTCAGGCCCTGGGTGCGCGACAGGTAATAGAAGCGGTCGCCGTTCTGCAGGTTCTCCATGGTCATTTCGAACACGAAGCTGAAGGTGGAACCCAGCATGCCGCCGAACGGCATGTGTTTTTCCGCCAGGCCGCCTATCCACAGGTCGACCAGGTTCAGGCCGGTTTCCTGGTCGGCCCAGGCGCCGGTGCTGTTCAGGAAGTCGAGCCGGTCGGCGGGCGTGCCGTCGCCGCCGAAGATCAGCGCTTCGGCGGCAGCGCGCTTGCCAGCCAGCGTGTCCGCGGCCTTGATGCTGGCATGCTCGCCGTAGGCGGCGATGAAGTTGACGATCGAGGCCACGTTCTTCAGGTTCAGGGCCAGGTCGACCCAGCTTTCGTAAGGCTTCAACTGCGTGTCGCCGGTCATTTCGAAGAACTGGGCGCGCGCCTCGTTGAAGCTCGGCACCCCGTTTTCGCGCGCCCGCGTCAGGTTGATGGTGGCCAGGTCGAGCGGCAGGCCGAGCAGGTTGTTGCGCAGCGCCCCGGTGACGAACTCGTCGATTTCATTGCCGGCCTGGCGCGTCATGCCGCGCACGATGGCGCCGGCTGCTTCATCGGCCGAACCGAGGTCCGAGAACGCCACCGGATTCAGGAAGGCGCTGATCAGGCCGCGTTCGCCCGCCTCGTTCGTCGGGCTCAGCAGGGCCACGGTTTCGGTCAGCATCGAGTGGCCGAAGCGATAGACCACATCCGCAAACTCGCTGACGATGGCGGGGTTGATGTCGGTCGATGCATTGAACACGAACAGGTCGATGTCGGGCTGGATCTTGCGCGCAAACTCCTCGAACACCAGGTGCTGGTACTGCATTTCGGTGGCGAAGCGCGCGGCCTGGAACAGGCGCTCGCCATCCCACGAACCGTCCGCCAACTGCCATTCGTCGATGATGGCGCTATCGCCCGAAGCCAGCAGCGTGGCCTTGATTTCCTCGACCTGCCGGTTGTGCTCCGAGTGGAAGACATGGTGCACGGCGGTCAGCCCGATGTTTTCGTTGCCGCGGCCGTCGCCGGTGATGAAGTGGCGGTCCAGCAGCTCGTTGTCGTACTCCACGTTCTGGCCGCGGGTATTCATTGCCACGCTGTTGCCGGTCAGCGCGTCGCCGTCGGCAACCAGCTGGCCTGCGGCGTTGTAGACGGGCGCGGCATTGTGCGCAATGTCGTCCAGGAACGCATGCCCGGTCCGGACCGCGTTCAGCGTGCTGACCGGCGCTTCCGGATTGCCTTCCACCGTTGTGGTCGGCACCAGCTTGCCGTTGACCACGGCCACCCCGGTCACCACTTGCGGGTAGCCGTTCGGGCCGCGCACGAACTGGCCGTACTGGTCGGTCAGCAGCAGCGGGATATTGCCCACATCCGCATCGGTCAGGTTGATGCCCAGCAGCTCGCGCGCCTGCGCCTTGATCTCGCCCCAGGTCGGCAAGCCGCCGCTGGCGCCGTCCATCAGTTCGCCGGTGGCCATCGGCCTGCCGGCGGCGTCCGTCGTATAGCCGCGCAGGAAGACCTGGTGCGACGCATGCGAGGTATAGGTCTGGTTCTGGTCGATGAACGGGGTGGTCAGGTTGGGCGCCCGGACGTCGTCGTCGGTGCCGAACACGCCATCGCTGCCGGCGTCGGCGCTGGTGCGGGTCAGCACCATGAAATTGGTATGACTGCCCTCGACGTAGAGCGGGTCGTCCGGCTGCAGCGGCACATAGACCGTGCCGTTGCCGCCCTTCGCGACCAGGTCGAGGCCGTGGTCGAAGAACTGGCCGAACAGGGTGAACCAGGAATTAAAGGGCGCCGACAGCCCTTCGTCGGGCGCGACGTTGGGAATGATCATCGAGCCGTTCTGGTGCGCGATGCCGAAGCTCTCCAGCGTGTCGTAGTAAGCCTCTGTCGCAGCGGCGGTGCCCGCGGCTTTCGCGTCGTTGTAGGCCTCCGTGATGGCGGCGGCGTCTGCCACCGGGTCGTCCGAACCGTAGTAGGCCAGCGCCGCGGCGATCGCCGCCGGATTACCACCGGTCTGGTCGACGATCAGGTTGGAGATGATGCGCGGGTCGGCATCGACCACGTTGCCCGGCTGCGCATAGTCGGTATTGGTCACGTTGCCGGGGCCCGGGCCGTCCGGGTCGAAGGTGTCGCCGTCCTGGTCGTTCAGGTAGTACGGGTCGAGCATGCTGGGAAACGGCTGGTCGGCGGCGCCCCAGGTTTCGCGGCCGGGCGTCAGATTGTTGAAGGTGCCGTCCACCGTGCGCAGGCCGTAGGGGAGCAGCGGATTCGTCACCAGCTCGCTCAAGGGCGTACCCGCCGCGTGCTGCTCGGCGATGCGGATCTGCTGCAGGATGAAGTTCAGGTCATTCAGGTTCAGTGTGGCCATGTGGATCTCCCTTGTGGACGGCGCGACTCGCAACAATTTTTTGCAACTTTTACAATTTGACAATAGTTGAAGATGTCGGGCAGAACCATTGGACCTTGGTACACCTGTACTTCGGTACAGCCTGGGGAGGTATATAAGTTCCCGCGCATGTACGGCGGAAGCACGCACGCAGCCTCCCGGCCGTAAGGGCGAAGCAGCACTCGCTTGAATTGTCTGGGGGACGTACCGGATGCAACGGACATGGGCGGGCATGCGGCCGCCGGCCAGTGATCGCGCAGGTCGGGCAGGCTTGCAGGAAGCCGGCCCGTGCAGCAGCTACATCTGCTTGCCTGCCCTGCGCATCGTGGCGGTGATGGGTTCGAGCATGTATTCCAGCGGCGTGCGCTTGACGCCTTCCATATAGACCTCGGCGGGCATGCCCGCCTGCAGCTTGAGCTCGCTGGCCGACTGCAGCGCCAGGTCGTCGACCGTGATGGTGACGCTGAAATAAGGCATGTTGTTCGAGCGGTCGACCAGGCGGTCGGGCGACACATAGCTCACCTTCCCGGCCAGCATGGACGTGGTGCGGTACTTGAAGGAGGTGATCTTCACCAGCGCCTTCTGCTCCAGGTAGACATGGTCCATTTCTTCCGGCCGGATACGCGCCTCGACCAGCAGCCTGGCGTCGTCCGGCACGATCTCGGCGATAGCGTCGCCGGCCCGCAGCACCGCGCCCGCGGAAGTGAACTTCAGGTCGATCACCTTGCCGCTGGCAGGCGCCACCACCACCTGGCGCGCGGCGGCGTCCACGGACTTGCGCACCTCCTGCTCGATTTCGCTGAGCCGCGAAATCGCGATCTTCAGCTGGTCGCTGGCGGTCTGCACATAGACGTTCTCGCTTGCCTTGATCTTCAGGTCGATCTCGCCCATGCGCTGCGCCGCGCGCGCCAGTTCTGAACGGCGCTCCTCCAGCCTGGCCTGGTAGTCGATGACCGTGGACTCCAGCTGGGCAATGCGCATCGCCGAAATAAACCCGGAGGTAAGCAGGCCGCGATTGACGTCCAGGTCTTTTTCCTGCAAGGCCAGTGAAGACGCCATGTGCGCGATCTGCGTCTCCAGCGAACCGGTTTCCTGCGCAATCCGCTGCCGCTGCGCGTTGAGCAACGCAATTTCGCTGGTCAGCGAATGGCGGCGCGCCAGGAACAGCGACTTTTCCTTGTTCAATGCCTCCGCCACGCGCGCATCCTCCTGCGCCGCCGCGCTCACTTCCTCCGGAAAGGCGAGCACGCGGGCGCGCACCTGCTCCGCTTCCAGCCGCGCGATGCCGGCCCGTTCGACGTTGACGCGGTAGCCCAGCCGGTTGCGGTCGGCATCGACCCCGACATCGCCAAGGACCAGCACCGGCTGGCCGGCCTGAACATGCTGGCCGTCCCGCACCAGCACCTCGCGCACGATGCCGCCCTCCAGGTGCTGGACCGGGCGCCGGTTCAGGTCGACCTTGACGAACGCCGGCGCCACCACCGCCATCGACAGCGGCGCATAGGTCGACCACAGCGCTATCGGCACGATGCCGAGAATGACGATCCACCAGCCGGCACGGGCCAGCCGGGTGGCCAGCGCCTGGCTGCCGAAAGTCGGTGCGGACGCAGCGGAGAGTGTGCTCATGATCAGGCCGCCTTTTCGTTCACAAAAACCTGCGCCTGCCGCTGCATCGCCTTCATGACTTCGGCGGACGGGCCAAACTGCTTCACGCGGCCGGCTTCGAGTACGAGGATCTTGTCGACATGGGCAATCAGCGCCGGGCGATGCGTGACGACGATGGACGTGATGCCTTCGCTCTTCAGGCCGGCCAGTGCCTGGGCCAGCGAGATTTCGCCGAGGCCGTCGAGGTTGGAATTGGGCTCGTCGAGGATCACCAGCCGGGGATTGCCGTACAGGGCCCGGGCCAGCGCGATGCGCTGCCGCTGCCCCGGCGAGAGCCGCGCACCCTGTTCGCCGACCTGGGTGTCATAGCCCTTGGGCAGGCCCAGGATCAGTTCATGCGCATTGGCCCGTATCGCGGCGGCGACGACCGCGTCCGACCTGACCTCGCCCAGCCGGGCAATGTTGTCGGCGACGGTGCCGTCGAACAGCTCGACATCCTGCGGCACGTAGCCTATCCAGGGACCGAGTTCGGCCCGCGGCCATGCCGCCACGTCGGCGCCGTCCAGCCGCACCGTGCCGACGTTGGGCCGCCATATGCCGGTCAGCAGGCGGGCAAGGGTCGACTTGCCGCCGGCGCTGGGGCCGATGATGGCAAGCGCTTCGCCGGCGGCAAGCCGGAACGCGACACCGCCCAATATGAGCCGCTCCGATCCGGGTGCACGGAAGGACAGGCCGTCCACCATCAGTTCGCCGCGCGGAGCCGGCATGGTCAGGTGGGATTCATTTGCGGGAAAATCGCGGGAGAGTTCGGACAGCCGCCCGTAGGCCGCACGCGCTTCCACCAGCATGCGCCAGTTGCCGACCAGCTGTTCTATCGGCTGGATCGCTTTGCCCAGCAGCACCGTGGTCGCGATCATCACGCCGGCGGATGCCTGCTGCGTCAGCACCAGGTAGGCGCCCAGCCCCATCATGCCGACCTGTATGGCCTGGCGCGTGAAGCGCGTCAACGCATTGAAGCTCGCGCCCTTGCTGCTGGCCTTGCCCTGGGCCAGCGTGACTTCCGCATGGAAGTGGCGCCAGCGGGCCAGCAGGTTGTCCGTCATGCCGAGCGCCTGCAGCACTTCGGCATTGCGCATCGAGCTTTCCACATAGTGCCCGACCCGGCGCGATTCCTTTTGCAGCCCTTCCATTTCCGCGCGGCCGATACGGTCGTTGAGCCAGGCCAGCAGCAGCATGCCGAGTGCGCACAGCGCGGCGCCGATACCCAGCACCGGATGGAACAGCCAGATCACGGCAATATAGATGGGCGCCCATGGCGCGTCGAACAGGGCGGTCAGCCCATTGCCCGCGAAGACGGCGCGCAGCGCGGCGACGTCGCGCAGGCCGTCGGTGTGGCTGCCGGGAAGAGCGCGGGCCGTCCCGGCGACGATGGCCTGCAGCACCGGCGGCGACAGCCGTTCCTCGACCAGGTTGCCCAGCGTGTTCTGCAGGCGATGCCTGATGTAGTCCATCAGCAGCAGCAGGCCGAGCGCAATGCCGGTTCCGCCCATCAGGACCAGCAGCGTTTCATGGCTGTTGCTTGGAATGACCCGGTCGAATACCTGCAATGTGAAAATGGCAGGAATCAGGAAGAGAAGATTGATTACCAGCGAAAATACCGCAATGCATAGCAATAGCGGACGCAATTCGTCCCACAGCTTTTTCATCCTGCTCCCCTTTCATCCTGCATCCAGGCAGATCGCCGCCAGCCTGCGGCTTGATTCTCGGCGCTAAAATCTTTAATCGGCGTCTTCTACACTTCGCTCTTGTTAATTCGGCTGTGCCGACTGCGCCATCCAAACTTATGCTGCGTTTTTTTCTTCGATCGGCTTACTGGATTCGCGCTGATCGATTACCCGCAATGCGAGTGTCAACCGGTCGTTGATTGACAGCTTGCGAAATATTTCCGATAAATGCGCTTTCACCGTTCGCTCGGTAATGGCCAGCGAATTGGCTATCTGCTTGTTCGAATTGCCGCAACCCACCAGGGTGGCGATCTCGCGCTCGCGCGGCGTCAGCGCCGGCAGGGAACACAGTGGAAGCGGCGCAGCGACAGGGTCCGGAATCGTGTTTGCCTGCACCTCGTCCAGCAGGCGCGAAATGATGGACCGACGCATCCACAGCTGGCCGCGATCGACTGCTTCCAACACGCCGGCAATCTTGCCGATGTCCATATCGACGCTGCAGAATCCGCGCGCGCCTGCAAAGAACATCCGCAGTTCCATCTCTTCCGGGACGCCTCTGCCCAGCACGATGATCTTCGCCACGACATTCAGGCGATGCAGTTCGCGCAGGCAGGCCGGGCCGCTAAACCCCGGCAGTGCCGAGTCGATGAAGATCATGTTCAGCTGCAGCCTGACAATAAGATGCGCGACCGAGTCGAAGCTTGCGGTGGTCAGCACAGGGCCATATGCCTGCGCTCCGTGCATGCATCGAGCGCGCAATTCCGGACAGGCCGTAGCAATCAGGATCATGTCGTCTCCCCCCTTGACATTACAAATGCCTCTTCACGGGCATTAATGAAACTGTAAAACTTATGGGCGCCTTTTCTTGCAAACCATTGTCGGTCCGGGTTTCTGATTGGCGTCTTTAATTACTTTAATATAACAGAAGAAAAGTACAAAATGACAACTAAATTTTTAAAATAAATTGGCGCGCGACGGCACGACGATTTACACGGTTCGAGCCGAAAAACTGTCATGCAAATCGTCTGATAAACGGAGGCGCTGCTTCACTCCGGCCAATGCCGATCCCGGCGCCGGCATGGAAATTAATCGACTTCATGATCGGGACATAGGCCCTAAAGCGGGTGCAAGCTGTTATCGCGCGTGCTAGCATCGGCCACCCCATCAACCTGCCCACCCGACACGCATGAGCCACTGGCCTCCGCTTTCCCCCAGCATCTACCATCGGCTGTCCTACGGCAGCGCCTACGGCCTGAGCGACGTCGGACTGGTCCGCAAATCCAACCAGGACAACTTCCTGGTCGACACCACGCTGGGTTTGGTCGCCGTCGCCGACGGCATGGGCGGGCAGGAAGGCGGCGAGATCGCGAGCCATACCGCACTGGAGTCGCTGCGGGCTGGCATAGCACGCGCGATGGACGACGAGGATGCGGCCAGCCAGACCACCGCGCATGACCCCGACGCCACCTGGCAGGACCCGAATGGCGCCGCGGTGCTGGCGGTCTTCAAGGCGGTGGAGTTCGCGAATGCCCGCGTCTATGCGGCCAACGTCGGCAACGAACGCACCAGCGGCGGCGGCATGGGCACGACGCTGACCGGCTTCTGGCGGCGCCAGGATGGCGGGCCGCTGATCGTCTTCCACGTTGGCGACAGCCGGCTCTACCGGCTGCGCGGCGGCGAACTGTCCATCCTCACGCGCGACCAGACGCTGTACCAGCAGGCGCTGGAAGCCGGCGAGTCCGACAGCCTGCCGGCGCGCAACCTGCTGCTGCAGGCGATCGGCCCGCTGGAGACCATCAGCCCCGACGTCGTGGCCTGCGACTGCCTGCCGGGCGACCTGCTGATGCTGTGCAGCGACGGCCTGCATGGCGACGTGCCGCACGCGGCCATTGCAGATGCGCTGCGGGGCGCCGATGCGCAGTCGCTCGACCAATGCTGTGCCACGCTCATTGCGCTCGCCAAGGCGCATGCCAGCCGCGACAACATCACCGCGCTGCTGGTGCAGGTGGAACGCTAGGGTATTTTCACGCTGACTTGCCGTGCTTTGACGTTCCGCGCAGCGACAGTTGCGTTTGACGTTCCGCGCAGCGACAGTTGCGTTTGACGTTCCGCGCAGCGACCGTTGCATTTGACGTTCCGCGCAGCGACCGTTGCCGTTGCCGTTGCCGTTGCCGTT
>CAUQYP010000016.1:0-39088 GCA_963522035.1 uncultured Noviherbaspirillum sp.
CCATCGACGGGGGCCCACGTCAAAAGCCGCGTCAAAAGCAACGGCAACGGCAACGTCAGAAGCAACGGCAACGGCAACGGCAACCGCAGCTGTCGCTGCGCGGAACGTCAAGAGCAACCGCAGCTGTCGCTGCGCGGAGTTAGTCGAACGTGTTCCTTGATCGACTAAAGGCGTAATGCGCTATCGCTGATTACACCCTGCCAGCTACGAGCCATGTGCCACCCGCTGAAACGGCTCAGGCAAACCTGCCCACCTTCGCCTCCACCGCTTTCCGCACCGACCCGCTCGTCACAAACGAATGCGCAACCTGGATATCGTTGTGGAACCAGCGGTCTCCATCCAGGCACGCCGGTATCTGGCGCCGCACTTCATCGTAGGCAGCCTGCGTGCCGGCGCCCAGCACGACGCCCGGTAGCAGCGCCTCGGTCATGGTCAGCGCCTGCGCCGCCAGCAGCATTTCGACGCCGACGATGTAGCGCGTGTTCGCCACCACCGTCGCCGCCTTGCGCGCGCACCAGGTGGAGTTGGAAATGTGGTCCTCGCTATTGCCCTTGGACGGGATGCTGTCGACGCTGCCCGGGGTGCACAGCGTGCGGTTCTCCATCACCAGCGCACTCATCGAGCATTGCACCACCGGGTAGCCGGTGTTGACGCCGCGGATGCCGCTCATCAGGTTGCGCGGCAAACCCCAGGACAGCGTCGGGTCGATCAGGCGCGCGATGCGGCGCTCGCAGATGCTGCCGAGGTCGGTCACGACCATGGCCAGCAGGTCCATCGCCTGCGCCAGGTACTGGCCGTGGAAATTGCCGCCCGAGATGATCTCGAAGCCGCCGCCGTCCTTCGGAAAGATCAGCGGGTTGTCGGTGGCGGCGTTGATTTCATTGTTGACGATGGTGTCGATGTAGTCGAGCGCGTCGAACACCGGGCCGTAGACCTGCGGCGCGCAGCGCAGCGAGTAGACGTCCTGGATACGCGGCGTGTAGGCGATGTCGGTGCGCCGCAGCTCGTCCGGAAACTGCACCGCGCGCGCGGCGTGCGTCGCGCGGGTGGAGCCGGCCAGCAGCTTCCTGACGATGGCCGCGGTTTTGATCTGGCCCGGATGCGGGCGCGCCTTGTGGATGCGCTCGTCGAAACCGGCCATCTCGGCCCGCATCGCTTCCAGCGTCAGGCCCAGCGACACGCAGGCGTCGGCCAGCAGGTTGCGGGCATCGGTCGTGGCCAGCACGGCGACCGCCAGCGAGACCGTGCAGCCGTTGATCAGCGCCGACGCGTCCTTGGCCTGGAGGTCGAATTTGACCGGCGTGATGCCGGCTTCGGCGATGGCCTGCGGCGCCGGCATGCGGCGGCCGCAGTACATCACCTCGGCTTCGTCGAAGCCGGCAATCGCGGCGGCCAGGTAGGCCAGCGGCGCCAGGTCGCCGGACGCGCCGACCGAGCCTTTTTGCGGCATCAGCGGGTGGATGCCGGCATTGACGAAGGCCAGCAGCCGGTCGACCACTTCGACCCGCGGCGCCGAATAGTTGCTGGCGAAGGCATTGGCCCGCAGCAGCATGGTGGCGCGGCTGATTTCCTCGGAAAACGGCTCGCCCATGCCGGCCGCGTGGGCGCGGATCATCTGGGTCTGGAACAGCGCGATATGGTCGACGCTGATGCGGGTGTCCTTCAGCAGGCCGACGCCGGTATTGAAGCTGTACATCATTGGCGCTTCGTCATGCATCCAGTTGGCTTCGATGTAGGCGCGGCTTTCGGCCAGCGCGTCGCGCGAGGACTGCGCCAGGCCGACCTTGATGGAAGGGTCGCGCGCCACGGCCAGCACCTGGTCCGCGGTAAGGGTGAAGCCGTCGATTAGGGTCTCGCTCATGCTGGTCCTTCCTTGATGTGGGTTGTAATCAGGCGCCGGCAACTGCCTGCGGCTGGAAATGTTCGACGACATGGCTGAAGACATCGGCCGCGGCCTGGGCGTCTTCGGCGGTCATGGTCTCGTCGGGGTGATGGCTGATGCCGCCGTTGCCGCAGCGCACGAACAGCATCGCGACGTCGGTCAGCGCCGCCACCGCCATCGCGTCGTGGCCGGCGCCGGAGGGCAGGAAGCGCAGCGGCCTGCCGAGCGCCGTCACGGCCGCGGCACATTGGGCCTGCAGCCAGGGCGCGCACGGCACGCTGGCGGCGTCGTGGGTCTGGTTGATGTCGAGCTGCACGTTGCGGCGCGCGGCAATGGCCTGCATTTCGCGCCGCACGTCGGCCACCGCCGCCAGCCGCACCGCGTCCTGCTCGGCGCGGATGTCGATGGTAAACACCGCGTTGCCGGGCACCACGTTGGCGGCGCCGTTGGGCACCTCCAGCACGCCGACCGTGCCGACCAGTCCCGGCGTGCCGGAACAGCGGCGTTCTATATACAGGCCGATCTCGGCCGCGGTCATCGCGGCGTCGCGCCTGAGGTCCATCGGCACCGTGCCGGCGTGGCCGGCAAGGCCGGTGGCGCGCACCATGAAGCGCGAGGCGCCGGAGATGGCGGTCACCACGCCGACCGGCAGGCCTTCGTCGAGCAGCACCGGTCCCTGCTCGATATGCACTTCGACGAAGGCCAGCACGTCGCGCCGCGCATAGGCTGCCGCGGGCAGCGCGGCGGCGTCGAAGCCGGCGGCGGCCATCGCCTCGCGCATGCTGATGCCGGCGTCGTCGCGCCGCTCCAGCACGCCGGTATCGAAGGTGCCGGCAATGGCGCGGCTGCCGAGCAGCGTGGCCTTGAAGCGCACGCCTTCCTCCTCGGCGAAACCAATGACCTCGATCGCGTGCGGAAAGCGCCTGCCTTCGCGGTGCCAGCGCGCGATGCAGGCAATCGGCAGGATGATGCCGAGGTTGCCATCGTACTTGCCGCCATTGCGCACCGTGTCGAAATGGGAGCCGGTCAGGAGCGCCGGCGCGTCCGGGGCCAGGCCCTCGTAGCGGCCGATCACGTTGCCGGCCGCATCGCGACGCACGCGCATGCCGGCCTCGGTCATCCACTTCGCAAGCAGGGCGGCCGCGCCCTGGTGCGCTTCGGTCAGGTAGGTACGGGTCATCATGCCCGGCGCCTCGGTGTGCCGCGCCAGCGCCTCGGCGTGGTCCATGATGACGGCGCCGATGCCGGAACCGGGGTGGCCTGCTGTTTCTGTCTCGCTAATCATGATCGCTCCTTGCTGGAATCGGTTTTGAGTATATCGTATGCATCCAATAATTGTATACAAAAAATGCGTGCAAGACGGATGCGGCGCCTGATGCCGGCTGGTATAGTGGCGGCTGCATGGCGCTGCGCAGCGCCTTGCCCAGATCGCTCAACCTTAACCGGATTGCCCAGCCAGCGCATGCCCAAGACCACCCAGCCCGACGACGACGGCAAGCTCCCGGCCCGCAGCTCGGCCGGCATTGCCGAGGATATCGCCGCCGCCATCGCGGCGCGCAAGCTGCCGCCCGGCACCAAGCTGCGCGAGGAGGCGCTGTCGCGGGTGTATTCGGTCAGCCGCACCAAGATCCGGGCGGCGCTGCTGATCCTGTCCAAGGACAAGCTGATCAACATCGTGCCCGACAAGGGCGCCTTCGTCAGCCAGCCGAGCGAGGCGGAAGCGCGCGACGTGTTCGCCACGCGCCGCATCATCGAGGCGGCGCTGGCTGCGCAGTTCGTCGCGAAGGCGAAGCCGGCCGACTATGCGCGCCTGGAGAAGCACATCCGCAATGAGCGGGCGGCGATGTCGAGCCAGGATCCCAAGCAGCGTTCGCAGCTGCTGGGCGACTTCCACGTGCTGCTGGCGCAGGTGGTGGGCAACCAGGTGCTGACCGAAATCCTGCAGGAACTGGTCGCCCGCAGTTCGCTCATCACCATGCTTTACCAGTCGGTGCGCGACGCTGCCTGTTCGTCGGACGAACATGTCGCCTTCCTGAAGGCGGCGCGGGCCGGCGACAGCGAGCAGGCGGTGGCGCTGATGCTGGCGCACCTGGACCATGTCGAAGCGGCCCTGCGATTTGACGGGGGCAGCGAGGCGGGTCCGCTCGACCTCGTGGCCGGCCTGCTGGCCTGAGCGCCAGTCATTCGGCTCATTGCCGCCTAATCGTTGCGCTGTCGCCACGAAAGAGATGCATTAGTCGCAACTAACCTTAAATCAGGCGCTTGGAGAGACTGAGTATATTTCCAAAAAGAAATACACTTGGCCGCTCTTTTCCACCTGCTCTTGCCGAGCACCCTGACCGGATTACTGCGTTGAACATCTTTTCCCTGGTTGCGAGGAACCTGGATTCCTGGCCAGACAAGCGGCGATGACGAGGCGCCGCACCAGCTATCTGCGTGGCAGCCGGAAATTGCTGCTGGTATGGCCGTGCCTGGCATTGCTGCTGGGCGCAGTCGCATGGCTGATCATGTCGTCGATACTGGCCGACGAACGCAAGTTGCTGCGCGCCGACGCCCAACGGGAAGCGATCGGGCTGTCGCACCGCTACGCGCTTGAACTCGAGCGAACCATCTCGCACGTCGACCAGATTGCGCTGGGTTTCAAGTACCAGTGGGAGCGTGCCGGCAATGCTGACGGACTGGCGTCGCAGGTCAGCACCGGCGTCTACCCGCCCGACGGCCGCCTCTACGTGCTGCTGGTGGACCGCAACGGCCGGGTTCTCCATACCACGCTGGACAAGGCCAAGGCCAATGCCATCGACCTGTCCGACCGCGACTATTTCAAGGCGCAGAAAGCCGGCGCCGCGGAAGACCTGCTGATCAGCGGCCCATTGCTTGGCCGTGTCACCGGCAACAATGCCGTCGTATTCTCGCGCCGCGTCAATGCAGCAGACGGCAGCTTCGCCGGACTGGTCGCGGTCTCGGTGCGCACCGATTACCTGGCGCCGCTGCTGGACGAACATGCGCTGCGCGCCGGCGACTTCCTGGTGGCGCGTGACGCTACCGGCGCTGTCTACATGCAGCGGCAGGCCGGGCAGCCGCTGATGCCGGCGCATTACCGGCATGCCGACGCGCTGCCTGGCGCGGGCGGCTATGTGTTCGATACCGGCGTTGACCAGAACGACACGCCGCGCTTCGTGGCGTGGGCGCGTGCCGGCAAGTACCCGGTCACCGCCATCGCCGGCCTGTCGGAAACAGCGGTACTGGCGCCATGGAACGCGCTGCGCGCCCGCTTTGCCGACATCGGCCTGGGCATCGCCGCGTTGCTGGTCGTGTTTGCCGCCGCCGGCATGGCCTTTACCGCGCGCCTGCTGTGGCGCAAGCAGCAGGCCGAGGAAGTCAAGAGCACCTACCGGATGGCGGTCGATGCGGCGCGCGAAGGTTTCTACATGGTGCGCCCGGTGCATGATGCCGGCGGCGGGATCGTCGACTTCGAGGTGGCCGACTGCAACCAGCGCGGCGCCAGCTACTACGGCATGAACCGCGAGCAGTTGCTGGGCCTGCGTTTCAGCCATTTCTGCGCCGGTGGCGGCTACGTGGACAATGTGATCCGGCTGTTCAGCCATGCGATGCGCACCGGCTATTACGAGGACGAGTTCCAGGTGCCCGACGAGAGCCCGTTGCAGCCGCGCTGGCTGCACCGTCGCCTGATGCGCTCGCAGGAAGGCCTGGCCGTCACCTTGCGCGATATTTCGGATCTGAAGGCGCAGGAACAAATGCTGGCGCGGCTCGCCAGCGAAGACCGGCTGACCGGGCTTCCAAACCGCAACTGGCTGGCCTGCACGTTGCCGGAGGCGCTGGCGCAGGCACGCAGCCACGGAGAACGGCTGGCGCTGCTGCTGGTCGACCTCGACAACTTCAAGGACATCAACGACGCGCTGGGCCTGGCAGTGGGCGACGCGCTGCTGCAGGCAGTCGCGCAGCGCCTGCGCGCACTGTTATCCGACCAGTATCACCTGGTGCGCCTGGGCGGCGACGAATTCATGGTCGTCATGCCAGCCGTCGGCAGCCGGGACCAGGCGACGCTGGTGGCGACCGCCATCCTCGACGCGCTGGACGAATCCGTCGTGCTGGACGATGGCAGCTGCCACGCGGTGCGCGCCACGATGGGCGCGAGCCTGTTTCCCGAGGACGGCGACAGCGCCGACGCGCTGCAGCGGCATGCCGACATCGCGCTGTACGAAGCCAAGGCGCGCGCCAGGGGGAGCGTGCTGTTCTTCCATGCCGAGTTTTCCGAGAAGCTGCTGCTGCGGCTGGACCGCGAACAGGCGCTGCGCGCCGCCATTGCGCGGGATGAGTTCGTGCTCTATTACCAGCCGCGCGTCGACGCCATGACCGGCGAATTGCGCAGCATGGAAGCATTGGTGCGCTGGCAGCACCCGGAGCGCGGCGTCGTGCCGCCGCTGGAATTCATCGAGACCGCGGAGCGCACCGGCATGATCGTCGCGCTCGGGGAACTCGTGATCATGAAGGCCTGCGCGCAGATTGCGGCCTGGCAGGCGGCCGGCCATCGACTGGTGCCGGTATCGGTCAACGTGTCGCCGCGGCAGTTCGGCGAAAAGTCGCTGGGGCCGACGTTTGCCGCGCAGATGGCCTTGCACCGGATCGACGCCGGCCTGCTGGAGGTCGAGGTCACGGAGTCCGGCATTATGGGCGACACCGATGAAATCGCCGCCAACCTGGCGCTGCTCGAAGGGCTGGGCCTGCGCCTGCTGGTCGACGATTTCGGCACCGGCTATGCGTCGCTGTCGCAACTGCAGCGGCTGCGGCTGGACGGGCTGAAAGTCGACCGTTCGTTTACCACCGCCCTGGCCCGGGGCCGGGAAGGCGAGGTGTTCTACCGCGCCATCGTGTCGATGGCGCATGCGCTGGGCATGAGCGTGACCGCCGAGGGGGTTGAGACGCCGGCCGAGCTGCGCGTGCTGCAGAAGCTGGGATGCGACGAAATCCAGGGCTATCTGGTGTCGCGCCCGGTGCCGGCCGACGAGGCCGCGGTGTTGATGGACAGGCGCTACCTGTTTCCGCGCAAGGCCACGGCCTGAGGCAACCGGTCGGCAGCCGGCCGCGCCGCTGCGCCGGCCGGCGCTGCACCGGCGGATGCGCCGAGCTGCGGCATCTGCCAGCCCAGCACAGCCAGCATCGCCAGCAATACGAACAGCACGGTCGAACTGCTGCCGACCCGGCTGGCAATACCGACAGTGCCGCGCCGGCGCCTGCTGCGGCGCTTCTGCATCCAGGCTGCCACCTGCATCGGGCGGCGTTCGCGGTAGACGCGCGTGCCTGCCGCACTTGCAGCGCTTGCCGCCGGCGCGGCAGGCCGTGCTGGCAGCGTGGCCTGCAAGGTCGGCTCCGACCGGCCGTCGGGCCGCGCCTGCAGGGCCGCGTCGAATGCCGGCGGCGCCCCGACGGGATCCATGTCGAGCGGAGCGGCCGCCGGCACAGGGCCGGGCTCCGGCGGCGCCAACGTCGGGAAGATGTCCTCATGCACCTGCGCCGGCGGCATGGCCGGTGTGGGGGCAGTGCCTGCCTCTTCCAGCAGGGAGGAAAAGCGGCGGATGCGGCGCCGCTCTTCGGGCTGGTCCTCGGACGAAGCCTCCGGCGGCCGCTGCTCCGGTTGCGCCGGCAACGGCAGTGCGGTTTCAGCCGCTTCCTTCCCGGGCTGCACGATGTGGCCGGACGCTTCTTCCAGCGGGTCCTCGAACAGGAAGGGCGACGGCCCGAACCGGGGCGCGGCGGCCATCGGCGCGGGATCATCCGGCGACGGCGCGGACGCCGGCGCATCCTGCAGCAGCGGCGCATCCGGCGGAGCGGCTTCGTCCCGCGGCGGCCGCGACGCGCCCTCCGGGTCGGGCAGGCGCAGGAAGGTTTCGCCGAGTTCGGGCAGTGCGTCCTTCAAACGCTGCAGCAGCGGGGCCGCCGCTTCGTCCATCAACAGCAGCAGGCTGATCTCAAGCGGATCGTGCGCCAGTTTCAGCAGCACCTCGTCGAACTCCGGATCTGGCCGGGCCAGCGCGAGGTCGAAGCGCTGGATGACCAGCAGGAAACGCAGCCCGAGCGCCTGCTGCCAGAAAGCCAGCGCTTCGACCGGGCCGGCCATCGGCGGTGCCAGCGGCGCTTGCGGCGCCGCTTCCAGCACCGCGGCTTCGATGGCGGCCAGCAGGTCAGGAACGGCAAGCTCGCTGCCGGCGTCGAACAGCACGACGACCTCCCCGTCCGCCACCGCCGTGGCGGCGCTGGCAAGGGCAGCCGCCTGTACCCGGCCGGCATCCCCCGCAGTCGCAGCCGGCCCATGGTAGAGCAGGGTGAGTCGCGACAATCGGGCCAGCCTGATGATGTCGGCCAGGGCGCCGGACTGGCTGCCCTTATTTTCCTGGCTCGCAGGGGAAGTGATCATTGCTTCATGCAATCGTTCTGGTGCTCCATGTGAGGATGAAAGAAATGCGAAGAGGCGTCCTGCACGGGAGTTAGCCGGACCCATTATTGACCGCATTAAACGTGCCGGGTTCAATACGCTTAAAGATTGCAGCCATGAAATGAAAGGCTGGAACATTATCGTCTTTAATTAATTCCTGGCGGCACGGCTAATTTTTAACAAAACAATGAAAAACATTAAATAGTCGGCTAGAATTCCGTTTGCTGCATAGCAGCATTCCTAAAGACCCAATGTTCTTTCCAAGGGGAATCCATGTATTCGATACAAGAACAGTTCAAGACCGATGCGCTGGCACAGATAAATGGCCGGGTGCGCGATGCGCAGGCAATCGCTGGAACGTTCCTTGACTTGAGCCGTGAAATCGGCGTGCTGAATGTGCGCACGACAAAAGCCTCCGCAGAGCAGGTCGCGGGCGCCGTGCAGAAACTCCTGGGCGCGAGCAATCCAGGCGAATTCTTCCAGATCGCCGCCGCCGTGATGCAGCCGGACATGCAGCTCTGGACCCGCTATATCGAACAACTCGGCAGCATCGCCGGCAAGGCAAGTGCGCCGGCGTCGCTGGCTGCACCCGTCGTTACCTGGCCCAAGCCCGAGGAAAGGGCAGGCGAGCCGGCTGCCGCGGTAGAGCAGGAGCCGGCGCAGGCGCCCGCCGTGCCGGAGCAAATGCAACTGGAAGCGGCGATGGAGCCGGCGCCGGTCGTGCCGCCGCCTGCCGCCGTGCCCTATCTGGCGCCATTGGAAGAACGTGCCGAGGAAACGAAGCAAGCCGTTTCCGAAACCGAGGCCGGCACCGTGGAAGCCATCCGGGAAGTTGCCGACGCAATGACAGGCGCGCAGAAGACGCCGCCAGTCGTGATGGCGGCCTCGACACCGCTGGTAAGCGAGCCGGTCATGCCGGAAATCGCGATGGCGCCCAAGAGCGCATCCGCCCGCCCTGTTCGCAAGCCCGTTGCGCCTCCGGCAGCAAAGAAAGCAGCGCAGCCTGCCCGTTCCGCTTCAGGCCGCGGGCGCAAGGGGTAAAGGATCGGCTACGCGACGTACGGCATGGTGCGTTACATCAAATCGTCGTATTAGCCATTCACCGAACAATGAGTTAAACTCCGTTATGTTGCACTGCAATATAAATGGGTGCCATATAAATACCGAATTAACTTGAAATGGAGAAACGAATGATTCCGAACGTCGAGCAAACCATGAATTCCAGCAAAGTCTTCCTCGAATCGCAAACCAATGCATTCAAGACCCTGGCAAGCACTGCGCTGGAAAGCACCGAGAAAGTCACTACCCTGAATCTGGCAGCAATGAAGGCATCGGCCGCCGACGCCAGCAACGTGCTGAGCCAGGCGACTTCGGCCCGCGATCCGCAGGCGTTCTTTGCGCTGATGACTTCCCAGTTCCAGCCGAATGCTGAAAAAGCGGCATCGTATGCACGCTACCTCGGCGAGATCTTTGCCGAGACCCAGTCCGTGTTCGCCAAGACCGTCGAAGCGCAAGTTGCCGAAGTGAGCCGCGCTGCTGCAGCCATGGTCGACCAGGTCGCCGCCGCCTCCCCGGCCGGTTCGTCCGACGCAATGGCGCTGGTCAAGTCGATGATGGGCACCGCAAACGCCGTCTACGAGCAGGTCAACAAGGTTGCCAAGCAGACCGGCGAAGCGATCCAGGCGCAGACCGCCACGTTCGGCGGCCAGTATGCGCAGCCGCTGAAAACCATGCAGGCGGCTGCCGCAGGCACGGCGCCTGTTTCCGGCAGCAGCGCCGAAGTCGCCTGATCGATCACGGCTCCAGTACCGCAAGGCCGCGCAAGCGGCCTTTTTTTATGCCGGGTTCAGTTTACCTTCGACACAATGGTCGTTACCCCGCCATCCGCAAAGTTGGACAGGTCCGCGACGGCGGCGCTGCCCTCGGCGCTGCCCATCGCAGCCTGCATCTGCTGGACGTCGTCGAAATAGAGTTCGGCGATACGGTAGTAGGGCGACGCGCTGCCGTCCAGCGCGCCGGTTACCAGCGAGAATTCCGCGCGGCGCACACTGGTGATTTTCGCGGCCAGCGGCAGGTGGGTGTTGGCGTAATACGATTCGAACGACACGGCGTCGGCCGGGTGTCCGTACAGCAGGGTGAGCTTGACCATGCTTGCCTCCATGATTTTCAACGAGCGCAATCCTGCCGGCAAGGCTGCCGGCAGGGCCTGCAGGACAACAGCTACGCGTCGAACGCGTCCAGCATTTTAGCCGTCAACCTCTGCTTGCTGTCGAAATAGCCGGCCCATGGATCCTGCTTCAGCCGGTCCAGGCGCTGGCGCAGGTTGAGCACGTTATAGCTGTCGGAGCGCAGCTTGCTGTCGCCCAGTTCGTCCCAGGCCAGCGGCGTCGATACCGGCGCCTCCGGCTTGGCCCGGGTCGAGTAGGCAGCCACCGCGGTCGACTCGGACGCATTGCGCAGGTAGTCCACGAAGATGCGGCCGCCGCGTTTCGCCTTGCTCATGCTGGCGACGAACCGGTCCGGCAAGACTTTCTCCAGTTGCTGCGCCACCGACTTCGAAAACGCCTTTACCTCGTCCCAGCCATGTGCCGGGGCCAGCGGCACGACTACGTGCAGTCCCTTGCCGCCGGTGGTCTTGACGAAGCTGGCAAGGCCGATGTCCTCCAGCAGCGAACGCACCAGCAGCGCGCCTTCGACCACGTTCTTCCATTCCAGCGCGGTGTCCGGGTCGAGGTCGAAGATGATGCGGTCGGGCCGGTCCAGGTGGCCGGCGCGGGCGCCCCAGGTATGCAGCTCCAGCACGCCCATCTGCACCAGGCGAACCAGTTCCGGCAGCGTGCCGGCGGTCATGTAGGTGGCGGTCGCGCCGCCGGTGGGCACCTCGATGCGGCCGACGCCTTCCACCGTGGTGTCGTTCGCATGTTTCTGGAAAAAGCAGTGATGGCCCTGCGGGCAGCGCACCAGCGTCAGCGGCCGCTGCGCCAGGTGCGGGAGGACCCAGTCCGCTATGTCTTCGTAGTAGCGGGCGAGGTCGAACTTGGTGACGCCGGCCCTGGCAAATAGCACGCGGGACGGGTGCGACAGGCGTACGCCGGCAACGACGGCTTCCTCGGCCCGGGCCCGGCTGCCGCGCCTGTTGCTGGCCGCAGCGGGTTTGGCTGCGGCTGCAGTTTCGCCGTGCGCATGACGCGCAGCCTGCTCGAGCGGCACCGGCGCTTCCTGCCGTATTTCACTTGCCGGCTTGTCGCTGCGCATGCCCATGAAGGCGGCTTGCCGTATCAGCCCGCCATTGGTCCACTGCGCGAACTTTACTTCGGCGATCAGCCTGGGTTCCAGCCAGTGCAGGCCGGGCGCGCCGCGCTTTTTCGGCGGGTCGCGGAACGGCGGCGTGTCGGTGGCGAGCGCGGCAAAGTCCCTGGACAGCGCATGCAGCAGGTCGGCGTCGAAGCCGGTGCCGACCCGCCCCGCATAGCGCAGGCTGCCATCTTCCTCGTATACGCCCAGCAGCAGCGCGCCGAACTTTTCCCGCTTTCCCGCCGGGTCGGTATAGCCGCCGACCACGAACTCCTGCCGCTGCTGGCACTTGACCTTGAGCCAGGCCTGGCTGCGGGTGGCCGCATACGGCGCGCTGGCCAGCTTGACCATGATGCCTTCGAGGCCATGCATGCACGCATGCGAGAACGCTTCCTGCACATTGCCCGCAATATGGTCGCTGTAGCGCACCGGCCCGGCCGGGTCGGCCTGCGCCAGCAACGCGCGCAGGAGTTCCTTGCGTTGCGCCAGCGGCAGGCCGCGCAGGTCGTAGCCGTTCAGGTAGGGCAGGTCGAACGCGTAGTAGGCCAGCCGGCTGCCGGCCTGCGCCATGTTCTGCAATAGCTGGAAGCTGACGTTGCCCTGTTCGTCCAGCGCCACCACCTCGCCGTCCAGCCAGGCTTCCTCTGCCGGCAGGGCCGCGGCGGCGCCGGCAATGCCCTTCCATTTCGCGGTCCAGTCGTGGCCGGCGCGGGTGTACAGCGCCGCCTTGCCGTCCTGCAGCCGGCACAATGCGCGGTAGCCGTCGAACTTGATCTCGGCCAGCCACTCGTCGCCTTCCGGCGCGCGGTCGGTCAGGGTGGCCAGCATCGGTTCGATCATGGCTGGCAGGGCCGCCTTCACGCCGCTTGCCGGTGTGGCATTGCTGCCGGCCGCCGGCGCGTTCCCGGCACGGGCTTTTTTGCCGGCAGCGCCTGCCGGCTTGACGCCTGGCTTGACGCTTTTTCCCGACAGCACGCTGTCCGGCAGCAGCGCGGTGACTTCCGCTTCCCGGCCTTCGCGGGCCGCTTCGTCCCGTTCCTTGATCAACAGCCAGTTTTCCTTGCTTTCCCTTGGCTTGCCCATGCGCACCAGCGCCCAGCCGCCGGACAGCTTTTCGCCTTCCAGCGTGAATTTCAGCCGCCCCTTGCGATAGCCCTCGGCAGCGTCGCCGACCGGTGTCCAGCTGCCGCGGTCCCAGACGATCACGTTGCCGGCGCCGTACTCGTGCTCGGGAATGTCGCCCTCGAAGCTGCCGTAGGACAGCGGATGGTCCTCGACATGCACGGCCAGCCGCTTTTCGGCGGGGTCCAGGCTCGGCCCCTTGGGCACGGCCCAGCTTTTCAGCGTGCCGTCGAGCTCGAGGCGGAAGTCGTAATGCAGACTGCGCGCCGCGTGCTTCTGGATCACGAAGGACAACCGGGCGCCTTCGGCGACAGCCGCAGCGTTGTCGCCGCGCGGCTCGGCGGTCTTGTCGAAATTGCGCTTGGCCTGGTACTTTTCCAGCGTCATGCGCGAGCCCTGGTTTTCTTCGCCGGTTCATGGGCGGTCTTGCGCGCCGGCGTCTTCGCAGCCGGCTTCTTGCCGCGCTGGCTGACGCTGTCGCGCAGCAGGGCCATCAGGTCGACGATATTGCTGTCCCTGGCAGCCGCTTTTTCTTCCGGCTCGGGCTCGGTGATCAGCGTGGTCTGCTTCGCCTTGATCTTGCGCTGCACCACGGTCATCACGTCCTCGCGGTAGGTGTCGTGGAACTGCTCCGGCTCGAACTCGCCGGCCATGCCCTTGACCAGCGCCAGCGCCATCTCCACCTCCTTGTCCTGCAGCGCCAGCTTACGGCTGTTGCTGCGCGGGAGTTCGAAGTCCTCGACCGACTTCAACTCGTCGGGGTAGCGCAAGGTGTTCATCACCACCATGTCGCCCATAGGCAGCAAGGCGACCAGGTGCTGCCGCGCCCGGATGACGACCTGCGCGATGCCGACCATGCCGGAGCGATCGAGCGCCTCGCGCAGCAGCGCGTAGACCTTTTCGCCGCCCTTGTCGGGCGTCAGGTAATAGGGCTGCTCGAAGTAGACGACCGGCACCTCGTCGCGCCTGACGAAGGTCGTGATGTCGATGTTCTGGCTGGCTTCCACGTTGGCGCGCCGCAGGTCCTCCGGCGACAGGACCACGAAATGGTCTTTCTCGTATTCATAGCCCTTGACGATGTCGTCCCAGTCGACCTCGCGGCCAGTGTCCTTGTTGACCCGCTTGTAGCCGATCGGCGCGAAGTCGCGCTTGTCCAGCATGGTCAGGTCAAGCTCATGGCCGCGGTCTTCCGCCGAAAACATCTGCACGGGAATGTGCACGAGGCCGAAGCTGATGGCGCCTTTCCACAGGCTTCTTTGCATGATGTCCTCCTGTCGAGCCGAGGCTAGCGCTGGCCAGCCATGCGTGCCAATAGGACAATTCCTGAAACGGTTGTAGGAAAGCCAAACGTCACCGGCCGTCGCCGGCGCCGCGTTCCGATCATCTTGCTTGCGCATTGCCGTGATTATTGCCGTGCAGACCCTGCACAAATCCTTCTCCATGATATAAAACATGCATGCCGACTAACAACTTGGAAAGGTGATGCGATGGCCAAGAAAGAAGAACTCGACGAGGAAACGCTGGCGCTGATCCACTGGTGCATCGAAGTGGAGGGCTTTCTGGTCGCCGGCGGCGCCACGGTGGACGAGGCGCAGGAGCACATCGAGGAACAGATCGAATGGTTCACCGACCAGTTCTATGACGGGCTCACACCCGAGGAAGCGGCCAAGGAAGCGCTGGCCTGACAGCCGGCTCTCAGCAACGGCGCCTTGCCACCGGGTACAGGCGCTGTTTTTTCGCAGTCCGCCGGCGCCCGCAGGCACGGCTCACAACAAGGAAAACAAATGATCAAGCCAACGCTCATCGCGACCGCCGCACTTGCAGGATTGACAGGCTGCGCGCCCATGACCCCGGGCACATCGACCGGGTCGACCGGCCCGATGGCGGCGCAAGCCGGGGGCAAGACCGAAATACAATGGCTGGGCCAGGCCACGACCCGCATCACCACGCCCGGCGGCAAGGTCATCGTGATCGACCCTTGGGTTACCAGCAATCCGAAGACGCCGGCGCAGTTCAAGACGCTGGAATCGCTCGGCAAGGTCGACCTGGTGCTGGTCACGCACGGCCACTTCGACCATTTCGCCGACGCGCCGGCGCTGGCCAGGCTGAACAAGGTGCCGGTCTACGGCCCAGCCGGGCTGATGCAGTCGGTCGTGGCGCTGGGCATCCTGCCGACCGAGCAGGTGGTGCGCTTCGGCAAGAGCGGCACGGTCACGCCGCTGGGCGACGGCATCAAGATTACCCAGGTGCGCGCCGAGCATAGTTCGGAACTTGCGCACAAGAACGCGGCAGGCAAGGACGAGGTCCATGTCGGCGGCGAGCCGGCCGGATTCATCATCGAACTGGAAAACGGCTTCAAGATCTACCACATGGGCGACACCGGCCTGTTCGGCGACATGAGCCTGATCGGTTCCTACTACAAGCCGGACGTGGTGATGATCCCCATCGGCGGCCACTTCGTGATGTCGCCGCAAGACGCCGCCTATGCGACCCGCGAGATGATCAAGCCGAAATTTGCCATCCCGATACATTACGGCACCACGCCGCAGTTGAAAGGCACCACCGCCGAGTACATCGGCGCGCTGGGCCAAAGTTCGACCAAGGTGTTCCCGATCAACCCGGGCGAGAAGCTGGCGTTCTGAGAGGATTTGCAGACCTCGTAGGGTGGAATAAGCGAAGCGCATTCCACCATTCTCCGATCACGGGAACCGGTGGTTAACCGAGCATTGGTGTAATGCGCTGCCGCTTATTACACCCTACGAATTCAACACTTCAATCCGTCACTTTCCCGCGCAGCTGCTTGATCTGGCCGCGGCTGGTCTTCACCTCCAGCCGCTTTCTCTGCGAGCTGCGCGTCGGCCTGGTGGGGCGCCGCACCCGTTGCGGCGTCGCCACCGCTTCGACCATTTCCTGCAGCCGCCGCATCGCGTCCTCGCGGTTCTGCTCCTGGCTGCGCGTGCCCTGCGCCTTGATCACCACCACGCCGTCCCGCGTGATGCGGCTGTCGCTCTGCGCCAGCAACCTTTCCTTGATGCCGTCGGGCAGCGACGAGGCGCGGATGTCGAAGCGCAGGTGGATCGCGCTCGACACCTTGTTGACGTTCTGGCCGCCCGCGCCCTGGGCGCGCACCGCGGTAATCTCGACTTCGCTTTCCGGAATGACGGGTGCATGCAGCATGGTCAGCCCTGCCTTTCCAGCGCGGTATTGCAGATCACATCGACCAGCGCCCGCGCATAGTGCGGCAATCCTTCCAGGCTTTGCACGACCACGCTGCGCTCCCGCACCGCCCACGGCTCCGTCAGTTCCACCAGGGACAGCTTCATGGTCCGGCTATGCCGCAGCGCCGCCGACTGCGGCAGGATGCCGATGCCGACCTTTGCCTCCACCATCCTGCACATCGCCTCGAAACCGCGCACCTGTATGCGCAGCTGCAGCCGTTGCCCGCTGCCGGACACGATGCCGCTCAGGAAATGCCACAGCGTGCTGCCCTCATGCAGGCCGATGTGCGGATACGCCAGCGTCTCGTCGAAGGAGATGCTGCCCGACGCGGCCAGCGGATGGCCGGGCGCGGTCGCCAGTACCAGCCGGTCGGTCGAGAAGTTGATGATCTCCAGCCCCTGTCCCTGCACCGGCCCGGCGGCAATGCCGATGTCGGCGGTGCCTTCCTGTATGCCGCGCACGATGTCCTGGTTCAGCCGTTCCTCCAGCGCGACATTGACCTGCGGATGGCGGGCCAGGAAGTCGCCCAGCACTTCCGGCATGAACTCGGTGACCGCCGTGGTGTTGGCGAAGATGCGGATATGCCCCTTGATGCCGTTGTTGTACTGCTGCATGTCGCTGCGCAGCCGCTCGACCTGCTGCATGAACTGCTGCGCATGCGCCAGCAGCGTCTCGCCCGCCGGCGACAGCTGCACGCCCTTGTTCTCGCGGTAGAGCAGGCGCATGCCGAAGCGCGACTCCAGCTCCTTGACGCGGTTGCTGGCCGCCGCCAGCGAAAGGTGCATGCGTTCGGCGGCCCTGGTCAGGCTCTTCAGTTCGGCAATATGGATGAACAGGCGCAGGTCGGTGAGGTCGAACAGCATGGCGGCAGTCGTGGCAGGGCGGGCAGCCATTTTACGCGCCGGGGCCGTGCTTCATCAAAACCGGAGCCCCCCTTCGAAAATGGGAGATTGTGCGGGCCGGCATCGCGCAGCACACTGTGGGCCATTCCGAAATGACAAGGACGCGCAATGATGGATGAAGCATTCGACCTGGCGCTGCTGCAGCAGTGGGTAGGCAGGACCGAGGTGAAGCAGGACGTGATCCAGCCCGCCATGGCCGAAGCGCTGGCCGCCACCCTGGACCGCGCCGCGCCGCAGGATGCCCTGCCGCCGCTGTGGCACTGGATCTATTTCTGGACTGCGGTGCCGGCGTCCGAAGTCGGCGAAGACGGCCATCCGCGCCGCGGCGGCTTCCTGCCGCCGGTGCCGTTGCCGCGCCGCATGTGGGCCGGCGGCCGCCTGACCTTCACCGCGCCGCTGGCGCTCGGCCGGCCGGCCACGCGCACCTCGCGCATCCTCGAGGTGAACGCCAAGAACGGCGCGACCGGCACGCTTGCCTTCGTCACCGTGCGTCACGAGATTGCGCAGGACGGGCGGATTGCGGTGACCGAGGAGCATGACATCGTCTACCGGGCGTTGCCGCAGCCGGGCGCTGCCGCGCCTGCGGCCAAGATGGCGCCGGCCGACGCCGCCTGGTCGCGCGAGATCACGCCCGACCCGGTGCTGCTGTTCCGCTACTCGGCCCTGACCTTCAACGGCCACCGGATCCATTACGACCGCAGCTATGTGACCGGGGTCGAGGGTTACCCCGGCCTGATCGTGCACGGCCCGCTGATTGCGACGCTGCTGCTGGACCTGCTGCAGCGCAATATGCCGGAGGCGACGGTCACACAGTTCAACTTCCGCGCGGTCGGGCCTATTTTCGATATCGAGCCGTTCACGGTCTGTGGGCAGCCGGCGGAAGATGGGCGGAGCGTGAAGCTCTGGGCAAAGAACCAGCGGGGAGAGCTGGCCATGCAGGCAGAAGCGCTAGTCGCATAAAAACGCCCAAAATCGTAGGGTGTAATAAGCAAAGCGCATTACACCATTCCCTGCAAGCGAAAGCCGTGTCTCATCGACCAATGGTGTAATGCCCTCCGGTTATTACACCCTACGAATTTTCGCCATGACGCGAAATCACAAGGATCACCATGCACAAACATAACGACCCCTACCAGGACATCCGCGACGCGGTGCGCGCCTTGTGCGCCGAATTCCCGGCCGAGTACTTCCGCAGGATCGACGAGCAGCGCGGCTACCCGGAAGAATTCGTCGACGCGCTGACCCGCGCCGGCTGGATGGCCGCGCTGATCCCGCAGGAGTACGGCGGCTCCGGGCTGGGCCTGACCGAGGCCTCGGTCATCATGGAAGAAATCAACCGCTCCGGCGGCAACTCCGGCGCCTGCCACGGCCAGATGTACAACATGGGCACGGTGCTGCGGCACGGCTCGGAACAGCAGAAGCAGTACTACTTGCCGAAGATCGCCAGCGGCGAACTGCGGCTGCAGTCGATGGCCGTGACCGAGCCGTCGACCGGCACCGACACCACCAAGCTGAAGACCACGGCGGTGAAGAAGGGCGACAAGTACGTGGTCAACGGCCAGAAGGTCTGGATCTCGCGGGTCCAGCATTCCGACCTGATGATCCTGCTGGCGCGCACCACGCCGCTGGCCGAGGTGAAGAAGAAGTCCGAGGGCATGTCCATCTTCATGGTCGACCTGCGCGATGCGATAGGCCGTGGCCTGACCGTGCGGCCGATACTGAACATGGTCAACCACGAGACCAACGAGCTGTTCTTCGAGAACCTGGAAATCCCGGAAGAAAACCTGATCGGCGAGGAAGGCAAGGGCTTCAAGTACATCCTCGACGGCCTCAACGCCGAGCGCACGCTGATCGCCGCCGAGTGCATCGGCGACGGCTACTGGTTCATCGACAAGGTCACCAAATATGTGAACGAGCGCGTGGTGTTCGGCCGCCCCATCGGCCAGAACCAGGGCGTGCAGTTCCCGATCGCCAAGGCCTTCGTCAACATCGAGGCCGCCAACCTGATGCGCTACAAGGCCTGCGAACTGTTCGACGCGCACCAGCCCTGCGGCGCCGAAGCCAACATGGCGAAGATGCTGGCGGCCGACGCCTCGTGGGAGGCAGCCAATGCCTGCCTGCAGTTCCATGGCGGCTTCGGCTTCGCCGCCGAATACGATGTCGAGCGCAAGTTCCGCGAGACCCGTCTCTACCAGGTCGCGCCGATCTCGACCAACCTGATCCTGTCCTATGTCGCCGAGCATATGCTGGGCCTGCCGCGTTCGTTCTAAGGAGCACTCATGCGCCCTCTCGATGGCATCACCGTCGTTACCCTGGAACACGCGATCGCCGCGCCGTTCTGCACCCGCCAGCTGGCCGACCTCGGCGCCCGCGTGATCAAGGTCGAGCGTCCCGGCGTCGGCGACTTCGCCCGCGCCTACGACGGGCGGGTGCGCGGCCTGGCCTCGCATTTCGTCTGGACCAACCGCTCCAAGGAAAGCCTGACGCTGGACGTCAAGCATGCGGACGCGGTGCCCATCCTGCATGCGCTGTTGAAGGATGCCGACGTGCTGGTGCAGAACCTGGCGCCCGGCGCCTCGGCCCGGCTGGGCCTGTCCTACGAGGCGCTGAAGGAGCAGTATCCGCGGCTCATCGTCTGCGACATCTCCGGCTATGGCGCCGACGGCCCGTATCGCGACAAGAAGGCCTACGACCTGCTGATACAAAGCGAGTCCGGCTTCCTGTCCATCACCGGTTCGCCGGACGAGCCGGCCAAGGCCGGCTGCTCGGTGGCCGACATCGCCGCCGGCATGTATGCATACACCAACATCCTTGCCGCGCTGATCCAGCGCGGCAAGACCGGGCAGGGCTGCAACATCGACGTGTCCATGCTGGAGAGCATGGCCGAATGGATGAGCTATCCACTGTACTACGCGATGGACGGCGCCGCGCCGCCGCCGCGTGCCGCCGCTTCGCATGCAACCATCTACCCGTACGGCCCGTTCCCGGCCGGCGACGGCAAGGTCATCATGCTGGGCCTGCAGAACGAGCGCGAATGGGTGGTCTTCTGCAGCAAGGTGCTGCAGCAGCCGGCGCTGGCGACCGACGCCCGCTTTAACACCAACGCACTACGCAGCGCCGCCCGCAGGGAACTGTACGAACTGATCGTCGGCGTCTTCGCCGGCCTCAGCGCCGAGCAGGTCATCGCGCGGCTGGAAGACGCGCAGATCGCCAACGCGCAGATGAACGACATGCACGACCTGTGGGAACATGCGCAGCTGAAGGCGCGTCACCGCTGGACCGAGGTGGCGACGCCCGCCGGCCCGGTGCCGGCGCTGCTGCCGCCCGGCATGCCCAATGGCGCCAACGGCTACGCGCCGCGAATGGACCCGGTGCCGGCGCTGGGCCAGCATACCGACGCCATCCTGGCCGGGTTGGGTTTCGACGCCGAACGCATTGCGCGCCTGCATGCGGAAAAAGCCGTATAGACAATGAGGAATTCGATGATGGAAGAGACAACGATGGACAATCACCCGAGCAAGACCCTGGCGACCTTCGCCGCCACACTGCAGTTCGACAGCATCCCGGAGGCCGTCGTGCGCCGCGCCGAGGACCTGCTGCTGGACTGGTTCGGCTCGGCTCTCGCCGGCAAGATCGGCCGCCCGGTGCAGACTATCGCCAGCTTCGCGCGGCAGATGGGACCGGCCGGCGGGCCGTCCGAAATACTGATCTCGCGCGAGAGCAGCACGCCGCTGTTCGCCGCGATGGTGAACGCCGCCTCCTCGCATTTCGCCGAGCAGGACGACGTGCATAACGGCTCGGTGTTCCATCCGGCGGCCGTGGTGTTCCCGGCCGCGCTGGCGGTGGCGCAGGCGCTCGGCAGGTCGGGGCGCGAGCTGCTGGAGGCGTCGGTGGCAGGCTACGAGGTCGGCATCCGCGTCGGCGAATTCCTGGGCCGCTCGCACTACCGCATCTTCCACACCACCGGCACCGCCGGCACCGTGGCCGCCGCGGCCGCGGTGGGGCGGCTGCTGAAGCTCACGCCCGAGCAGATGCTGCATGCATTCGGCTCGGCCGGCACCCAGGCGGCCGGCCTCTGGGAATTCCTGCGCGACGCCGCCGACTCCAAGCAGCTGCACACGGCCAAGGCGGCGGCGGACGGCCTGATGGCGGCCTACCTGGCGCAGGACGGCTACACCGGCGCGCAGCGCATCCTGGAAGGCGCGCAGGGCATGGGCGCCGGCATGTCGACCGACGCCGACCCGGCGCGCCTGACCGACAGGCTGGGCGAGCGCTGGGCACTGGCCGAGACCTCGTTCAAGTTCCATGCGTCCTGCCGGCATACGCATCCGGCGGCGGATGCCTTGCTGCAGGTGGTGACGGAGCACCAGCTGCGCCCGGAACAGATCGCACGCGTCACCGCGCATGTGCACCAGGGTGCGATCGACGTGCTCGGCCCGGTGACGGACCCGCAGACCGTGCACCAGGCGAAGTTCTCGATGGGCACCGTGCTGGGCCTGATCGCGCAGTTCCAGAATGCCGGCATGAAGGAGTTCGACGAGGCGTTCAACGACATCGGCATCCGCGCCTTCCGCGACAAGGTCGGCATGGAGCTCGACCAGGAAATCGACACGGCCTACCCGGCGCGCTGGATAGGCCGCGTCACCGTCGAGACCGTGGACGGCCAGCGCTACGAAGGCCGGGTCGACGAGCCCAAGGGCGACCCCGGCAACACATTGTCGCGCGAGGAGCTGGAGCAGAAGGCGCTGCGGCTGGCTGCCTTCAGCGGCGCTGCCAGCGAGGAGGAAATGCGGGCCGCGTTCGATCGGCTCTGGCAGGTCGCAGGCGCCGCGCAAGTCGGGCGGCTGCTGCGATGAACCGCTCCTACCTGTTCGTGCCGGGAGACCGGCCCGAGCGTTACGCCAAGGCGCTGGCGGCCGGCGCCGACGCCGTCATCGTCGACCTGGAGGACGCCGTCGCGCCAGCCGCGAAAGACGCCGCGAGGGCTGCGCTGCGTGCCTGGCTCGGTCCGCAGCAGGCAGTACTGGTGCGTGTGAACAGCGCCGACACCCCCTGGTTTGCCGAGGACATGGCGCTGGCGGGCCTGCCTGGCGTGGCCGGCATCGTGCTGCCCAAGGCCGAACGGCCGGACGACATCGCCAGGCTGATGCAGGCCGGCGCGCGTTCGGTGCTGCCGCTGATCGAAAGCGCGCTTGGTTTCCACCATGCGCTCGAACTGGCGCGCCAGCCCGGCGTCGAACGGCTGCTCTTCGGCAGCATCGACTTCAGCGTCGACCTCGGCATGACCGAGGACGACGAGACGCTGCGATATTTTCGATCGCAGCTGGTGCTGGTGTCGCGCCTGGCCGGCATCCTGCCGCCGGTCGACGGCGTGACCACCACGCTCGACGACATCGACCGCATCACCGGCGACACCCGGCGCGCACGGCGCCACGGTTTCGGCGGCAAGCTATGCATCCATCCGCGCCAGGTCGCGCCCGTTAATGAGGCTTTCGCGCCGAGCGCGGAGGAGGCCGCCTGGGCGGTGCGGGTGTTGCAGGCTGTGGAAAATACGGATGGCGCCGCAGTGGCGCTGGACGGCAAGATGGTAGACCGCCCGGTCATGCTGCAGGCGCAGGCCATCGTCGAGGAAATGCGGCGCCGGCCCGGCAACTGAGGCAGCACCGGCGCCAGTGAGTTTCAAGTCGCATCATGCAGTGCAAAAACCATAAACGGAGACCCGCAATGACATTCAAGACCACTACTCTCGTTCTATCCCTGGCCGCCGCCGGCCTGATGTTTTCCGCCGGTGCGCAGGCGCAGGCGCCCATCGTCATCAAGTTCAGCCACGTGGTGGCGAACGACACGCCCAAGGGCAAGGGCGCCGAGCGCTTCAAGGAACTGGCCGAGAAAGCCACCAACGGCCGCGTCAAGGTCGAGGTCTATCCGAACAGCACGCTGTACAAGGACAAGGAAGAAATGGAGGCGCTGCAGCTGGGCGCGGTGCAGATGCTGGCGCCGTCGCTGGCCAAATTCGGCCCGCTGGGCGTGAAGGAGTTCGAAGCCTTCGACATTCCGTACATGTTCCCGACCAAGGACGTGCTGTACCGCGTGACCGAAGGCCAGGTCGGCAAGGATCTTTTCAAGAAGCTGGAGCCCAAGGGCATCACCGGCCTGGCCTACTGGGACAACGGCTTCAAGGAAATGACCGCCAACAAGCCGCTCAGGAAGCCTTCGGACTTCAAGGGCCTGAAGATGCGCATCCAGTCGTCCAAGGTGCTCGACGCCCAGTTCCGTGCGCTTGGCGCGAACCCGCAGGTGATGGCTTTCTCCGAGGTCTACCAGGCCCTGCAGACCGGCGTGGTCGACGGCACCGAGAACACGCCGTCCAACATCTACACGCAGAAGATGCACGAGGTGCAGACCCACCTTACCGTGTCCGACCATGGCTACATCGGTTACGCGGTCATCGTCAACAAGAAGTTCTGGGACGGCCTGCCCGCCGACGTCCGCACCCAGCTCGAAGGCGCGATGAAGGACGCGACCAAGTACACCAACGCCATCGCCGAGCAGGAGAACAAGCAGGCGCTGGACGCGATCCGGAAGCATGGCAAGACCGAGGTCTACACCCTGACCGCGGCGGAAAAGGCGGAATGGCGCAAGGCATTGATGCCAGTGCGCAAGGACGTCGAAGGCCGGGTCGGCAAGGAAGTGCTGAACGCGGTCGACAAGGAGTCGGCGGCGCTGGGCATCAAGTAGGCAGGCTGGTGTAGCAAGGCCCGGACCGCGTGCACGGTTCGGGCCGGCATCGCGGGAAAGGGAACGATGACGGGGACTGCCTGTACCCAGCACCATCGTTCATCCCCCCAGGTACAGCCATGCAGATCCATTTCGGCGCGCCGGCCATCGACCGCAACGGCCAGGTCAACAGCGCTTCCACGCCGGTCGCCTGTCACCCCGGCTCAGTCCCCAAGCTGACGTCCTGCGAACAGGAACGCAGCCTCATCCCGTCGCACGTGAGCGCGCACTCCGCTGTGCCGCCTGCTGCAACCATGCCCTGCCTTCAACATGCGCAAGACCATGCGCCGGCACTTTCCGCAGCCCTGCAGGAAGCCATCAGGCGCGACGACTGGAACGCGTGCACGGCTGCGCTGGCGGCCTCGTCTGGCGTGGGGGTCGATGACCTTGCCCTGATACGCCATGCCGCGCAGCAGGGCGCGGGGAAAATCGTATTTCGCCTGCAGGGCAGGCACGTAAGCCCGTTCGAACCCGACATGCGATCGGGCGCCTTCTACATGGCGCTCAGGCAGGGCAACGAGCGCCTGGCCGACGCCATGCTGAAGAGTTACTGCGGTATCGAAAGGGCGATGCTTCCGGACCTGAAGCCGTGCCTGGAAGCCGCCGTCGAGAACAACGAGTACAAGGCAATGGCGTGGTTGCTGGACTGTTCGGTCAGGAATAACTCCTCGATGCCCTTCGAGCTTCTCAACGAACTGATCTGCGGATCGGACGCGAAACGGGTCGAGATCATGATCAGCCATCCGGCATTTGCCGCAGCGCTGAACGACCCGGAAGCCGAACGCCTGGTGCTGGGTTACGCGCTCAGGAAGGCCAGCGCGCCCATGCTAGTCCTTCTCCTTGCCAGGAATCGCAGCGCTGCAAATGCCGCTCGCCTCTGTAAAAAATTCGGCGGTAACGGCAACACCCTGCTGCACCTGGCCGCAGCCACCGGCGACCTGACAAAGCTGCGCTTGATCCTGGACTTCAACCCGGGCATCCGGCGCGAGGGCGCCGGCGATTCCTTTTTCGCCAGGCTGCTGCAGGGCGATGCGATCAATGCTAAAAATAACAAGGGCAAGACAGCATGGGCGCTTGCCGTGGACGCCGGGCATGAAGAACTTGCGACCATGTTGACCGAAAGGGGCGCACGTTCCTGAAGAGGAGAAATCATCCATTCTGGAAACATTGTTTGGATAATGAACAATTGTTAATCAAATTGTTACCTAGCACGTTCCCCTTTCACAATTTCAGGTCTGGTCGTGGATAAAAATAATGGTGTCTGCCGGCGCGATGAAAGCGTTCGGCTGAGGGCCGACTCTGCCGAGCCGCCATCGTCGCTGGACAGCAGCGCGGCGGAGCACCCGGCGCAACCAAAACTCTCTTCGATTGACCACCCGCCCGCCCTGTTGCCGGCAGGTCCGGCCAGGAAACTGAATGCTGCGCAGAATGCAGGGTTGCCGCATTGGCAAGGCGATTCCGCCGACGGTAATACATCGGCGGTGGAAGCCGGCACATCGCCATCTCTGTCGACCGGCGGCCCTGGTGCCGCCGAACAGCAGCGGCGAAATCAAATGAAGGCAAGATTGGGCTTGTCAGACGACGAGGTCGTCGGCCTGGAGAACCTCGAAGCTGCGATCAAAAACGGCGATACCGTGCTTGCAATGGAGTTGGCTCGCTGCAGCCGCGTAAGTCTTGGGCATGTAAACGTACTGGAACACCTGCTGGAGTACACCAATCATGCCGTCCTGGCTGACGCGGTGAAATCTGAAAATATCGACTGCTTCCTGTTCATGACAGCGGACCACAAGCATGTGAAAAATTTTCCAGACCGCATGTTTAACGATCCGGACAAAAACGGACGTGCCCATCTGCTCGACATTGCGGCGTCCACTGACAACCTGGACTTGGGGATAATTCTCGTGGAAAAGGGTGCGAAGCCCGGGCCGGATTGTCCCCAGCGCTATATCGACCGGATGCTTGTAGAAGCAATGGACGTGGGCGCATCCGGCGCCGCAAGCAAGTTGCTAGGGTACGGCGCCGATTGGAACCTGTTTTTCTATCATCCAAAAAAACTTGAAATGGATTTGACCGGTCGGACTAATTTCTTGAAACCTGCCGTAAATTTTTACCTTCAATCAGCCAATAAAAATGAAAAAGTGCTGACAGACATTTTGTGCGCGTGGTCAGGCACTGGCGCAGGCAATGGCGAAAAGTTCGATGGATGCCTAAAAGATGTCGTCATAGACAAAAGTACGAGACGCCTGGCGCTGCTGTTAAAGATCAGGCCCGATGTCGTGGAAGCAGATCAGCAAAAACCAGGCAAGGAGATGATGCGTGCGGCAGCCAAGTCGGTCGCTGCAGGAAACCTGGCAGCGCTGAAAATGCTGATGGACTACCAGCCGTCCGTACGCGCTGCGCCCAAGGAAGAAAACAGTACGACGAAGGTCCATCCGGATGCGCAAGAGAGCGTCTCTTTTTCCAGCCGGTTGCTCGCCACAAGGGACGAAGCGGGTTGCACGCTGCTGCATCTCGCTGCCCAGTCGGGAAATGCCGAGACCGTCACGTTTCTGTTGGGCCGGGGCGCGAATCCGCTGGCGCTGGATAACAAGGGGAAATCGGCGCTGATCCATGCGGTGAAGCACAGTCGCATTGACGCAGCCGTGCGCATTTTACAGGCAGCTTTGGCAGTTCCTGGCAGTGGGCCTGACATGGCGGCAATGATCTCGGCCGCGATGCAGCATGCGGATCTATCCATGCGGGCAGCACTGCACAACGCCAACAGCGATGCCTTGCCTGCGCCAAGGGTTGCTACGCCATCGTCTTACGCGCCTCATGAAGATCTTTGAGAAAATCGGCAACGCCAGCGGCGACTTGATCGGGGGGGTATGCCAACAGGGCGATGCAAAATCGCGTCAATCTGTGCGAACGGCAGGCAAGCGCATTACCATGCACGCGCTGTCGCCCCGCTGTGCATCGCTCCGGCTCCATTGCGTCCCCTACGCTCGCCGCAGCCTTCCGCCATTCCCCGCCGCCGCATGCGCCGCCATCCACCCCTGCGCGTCCGCGGCAGGCAACGCCCGGCTGTAGTAAAACCCCTGCAACTCGTCGCACCCCGCGGCACGCAGCAATTCGACGTCGGCCTCGCGCTCCACCCCTTCCGCCACCACCTGCAGTCCCAGCGTATGCCCCAGCCCGATGATGGCGTTGGTCACCGCCAGGTTCTGCGGCGCGCTGTGCATGTTCTGGATGAAGGCGCGGTCTATCTTCAGCTTGTCGATCGGGAAGCGGTACAGGTAGCTGAGGCTGGAATAACCGGAGCCGAAGTCGTCGATGGAAATCGTGCAGCCAAGCGCCTTGATGTCGCGCAGCACGGCGATGGTGTGGTCGACCTTGTCCATCAGGATTGACTCGGTCAGCTCCAGTTCGATCTGCGCCGGGTCCACCGCATGCCGGCGCAGCGCGGCGTCCAGCGTTGCGCATAGCCCCGGTTCCCGTAACTGCACCGCCGACAGGTTGATCGACACCGGCACCCCGCCGATGCCGGCGCGGCGCCAGTGCTGGTGCTGGCGGCAGGCCTCGCCGATGATCCATGCGCCGATGCCGACGATCAGCCCGGATTCCTCGGCGATGGGGATGAAGTCGGCCGGCGGAATCAGGCCGTGCTTCGGGTGCATCCATCGCACCAGGCTTTCGACGCCCGCCAGCGCGCCGGTCGCGGCGTCGATGCGCGGCTGGTAGTACAGCACCAGCTCTTCGCGTTCGACCGCGTGGCGCAGGTCATTTTCCAGTTGCAGGCGCCGCAGCACCCGTTCGTTCAGCTCGGGCGTGAAGAACTGCAGGTTGTCGCGGCCGCTGTTCTTGGCCTGGTACATGGCGACGTCGGCATGCCGCATCAGGCGGTCGATGTCATCGCCGTCGTCCGGGTAAACGGCGACGCCGACGCTGCACGAGATATTCAGCTCGGCGCCGTCCACCTGGTGCGGTTTCCTGATCAGCGAGATCAGACGCTGGTCGACGATCTTGCCGATCTCTTCCACGTCCGCGATGCCATTGAGGATCACCACGAACTCGTCGCCGCCGAGCCGCGCCACGGTGTCGCCGTTGCGCACCACGTTCAGCAGCCGGCTTGCGATGGAGCGCAGCAGGCCGTCGCCGACGTGATGCCCGAGCGAGTCGTTGATGTTCTTGAAACGGTCCAGGTCGACGAACAGCACCGCCACCTTCTGGCCGCTGCGCCTGGCCTGGTCGATCGACATCTTCAGCCTTTCCTGGCACAGGCTGCGGTTGGGCAGGCCGGTCAGCGCGTCATGCTGGGCCATGTAGGCAATGCGCTGCTCGTTTTTCTTGCGTTCGCTGATGTCGAGCGAGATGGCGATGTAATGGCTGACCTGGCCCTGTGCGTCGCGCACCGCGTTCAGCACCAGCCATGCCGGGTAGGGCTCGCGCCCCTTGCGTTTCAGCCAGGCTTCGCCCTGCCAGCTGCCCAGGTTCAGCGCGGCGTCGGTGATGTCGGCGAAGAAGCCGTCCGGGTTGCCGCTGCCGAGCAGGAAGCGCGGGTTCATGCCCAGCAGGTCGTCGAGGTCGAGGTTGGCGCCGCGGCAGACCGCGCGGTTGACGTCGACGATGCGGCCCTGCGGGTCAATGATCATGATGCCCTCGGACGACGCCTCGAACACCCGGGCCCACAGCTCGAGCCGCTGTTCCATCAGCTTCATCTGGTTGATCGGCGTAAACGTGGTCAGCACCGCGCGCTGGCCCTGGTAGACGATGCAGCGCGCCGACACCAGCGCCCACGACGGCGTCCTGCCGCCGCGCCAGCATACTTCGAACTGGTCCACCGCCTCGGTGTCGGTCAGGCCCTGGAAGAAGCGGGCGCGGGTCTCGGGCTGCATGCCGACGCTCCACGGGTCGGTCTTGCGGCCATTGAGCCAGGACTCTGCCGCCTGGTTCGCATGCAGCACGTCATGCAGCGGGATCGAGGTCACCATCATCGGGATCGGAATCGCTTCCACCAGTTCGCGCTGGGCGTCGGCCGCCCGGTGGCGCGCCACCAGCTCCTGCTGGCTGATGCGCTGCCGGTCGAGCTGTTCGAGCATGCCGTTGAAGCCACGCACCAGGCGGCCTATCTCGTCGGTGCTGTTCCACTCGGCGCGCAGCGCGTAGTCGCCGGAGTCGCTGACCCTGGCGGCGACCCGGGCCAGCCGGCTGATCGGCTTTGCAATCTGGCGGGCGACGAAGAAGACCACGCTCAGGATTACCATCAGCAGCAGCGCGGCGGTGCCAAGGTGCAGCCACATGCGGGTATAGGCTTCGGCCTTGCGCAGGGCCAGCAGGCGCTGCAGCTCATCCTGGGCCGCGGTCCAGGCCTTGGCCAGCGCATCGACCGTTTCCGCACGCAGGCTTTCCAGCGTGGCGCTGTCGCCGCCGCTGCCGAGGCCGCGGCTGGCTTCGCGAAAGCGCGCCAGTGCGTCGCGGAGCACGGCGCGGCTGGGGGCCAGCGCCTGCCGCAGTGCCGGCTTGCTGGCCGAGAAAGCTTCCTCGTAGTCGCTGTCGATGCCTTGCACGCTGGCGTCCAGCCTGCCTTCGAGCAGCAACGCCCGGCTGCCGGCATCCGGCGTCGGCTGGCGCTGCAGCTGCTGCGCGAGCTGCGCCGTCTCCCGCAGCAGGCCGAGCATTTCGGGGAAGCGCAGCAGCACCAGCGACATGGTGTAGTAGCTGTCGAGGTCTGGGTCGAGGATCAGGTTGGACTGGTTGCCGACGCGGGTCAGCAAGGCGCGGCCGGCGTCGAAGGCGGCGTCGGCGCCGGCAGGGTGGGCCAGGGCCGTGGTGAAAGCCTGGTTCAATGCCGCCGTATCGAGCGCGCCGCCAAAGCGGGCTTCGGCAGCGCGCAGGCTGTCGGTATCGAGCGCCGTGCCGGCAGGCTGCTGCTGCAGGAGCGACAGGTCGCGTGCCAGCGGGACCAGGTTGCGGCTGATGGCGGCAATGTAGTGGCCGCCATTGATTTCCTTCTGCGTGAAGTCGATCGCGATGTATTTTTCGTTGATCAGGATGCCCGACACGAAGATGACCGCGGTCAGGTCCAGCAGGTAGATCAGGGAAAGCTTGCGCCCGACGCTCAGGCCGCCGATCAGGCGCGCGAAATAATGTTGCATGCAGTGGCCTTGCCATGAAATTGGATCATTCCAGAAGCAATGCCCATGCCAGGTATTTCCTCAATGCAATTTACCGGTGCTTGCCCCATTCATGGACTTATTGCGAAGCCAGCCGGAAAGGCGTGAACCGCCGGCGCCGAACCGGTGCAGGCGCGCCCCAATGCGGTGCGTCTCAGGTAAAACAGGCGGTATTGAGTACCAGCGGCGCGCCCTTGGGCGCGGTGGCGGCAAGGCGCCGCGCCACGCTATGGATGCGGGCCTCGCAGGCCCGGTAGGTGTTCATGAAGTCCATGGTGAACCCCTGCAGTTTGCAAAGGTAGGTCAGCGCGCTCTTGAGTATCAGGAATTCGCGTTCCACCGAGTCGACTTCCACCGAGAAGACGATGCCTTCGGTGGTCAATCCGGGTTCCTTGAAGATTTTTTCCATTGTTGGTCCTGTGCGGGTCGTTACGACTGTCTCGCCTCCCTTAATGCAAGAAGAAGGCCAGGCACAGCATGAAACGGGCTTGTTGTCAATTAGCCGGGAAAAGTTCCGTTGCGCGGGTATCAGGCACGTCACCAGGCCGCTGTCCGACGCACCATCCTTCAATCTGCGATACTCGCCAACCTGCTATTCAATCTGCCTTTCCATGACCGACCTGTCCCAGCCTGCCGTCGCCGAGCGCCCCGCCTTTACCCACGCCCAGGTCCGTTCCATCATCTTCGGCGTGCTGCTCGCCATCCTGATGGGCGCGCTGGACCAGACCATCATTTCCGTGGCGCTGCCGGTGCTGTCGGCGGAGCTGGGCGGCTTCGACTGGCTGGCCTGGGTGGTGTCCGGTTACCTGGTGGCGGTAGCGGTCGCCACGCCGATCTACGGCAAGCTCGGCGACGTCTACGGGCGGCCGCGCGTGCTGTCGGCGTCGATCGGCATCTTCCTTGCCGCATCGGTGCTGTGCGCGCTGTCGACATCGATGGCGATGCTGGTGGTGGCGCGGGTGCTGCAGGGCATCGGCGGCGGCGGGCTGATCTCGATCTCGCAGGGCATCATCGCCGACGTGGTGTCGCCACGCGAACGCGGGCGCTACCAGGGCTACGTGAGCGGCACCTATGCCGTGGCCAGCGTGGCCGGGCCGCTGCTGGGCGGCGTGCTGACCCATTACCTGTCATGGCGCTGGGTGTTCTGGATCAATATCCCGCTGGGCCTGCTGGCGTTCTTCGTGTCGCGCCGCGCGCTGGCCCAACTCGCGCCGCCGAAGGTGGCGCGGCAGATCGACTATACCGGCGCCTTGCTGCTGTCCATCGGACTGACCGCGCTGCTGGTGGGCATCACGCGCATCGGCCAGGGCCGCGCGGTGGCGGACGCCACCAACCTGATGCTGTTCGGCGCCGCGCTGCTGGTGCTGCTGGTGTTCGTGTGGCAGCAGTCGCGTGCGCCCGAACCCATCCTGCCGCTCTACCTGTTCCGCATTCCCACCGTCGTGCTCTGCTGCGGCATCCTGTTCATCGCCTTCGCGCAGGTGGTGTCGCTGTCGGTGCTGATCCCGCTGCGGCTGCAGATGCTGACCGGCAGCGGGGCCAGCGGCGCGGCGCTGCAGCTGGTGCCGCTGACGCTGTCGATTCCGCTGGGCGCCTTCATCGGCGGTCGCCGCATGGCGCGCTTTGGCCGCTTCAGGCCGTTGCAGCTGATGGGCGCGTCGGTGGTGCCGTTCGGTATCGCCGGGCTGGCCTTCGTCGGCCCGCAGCATGCGTGGTTCAGCGCCGTGATGATGGTCGTCATCGGCGTCGGCATCGGCCTGCAGTTCCCGACCGCGCTGGTGGCGGTGCAAAGCGCGGTGCCGCGGCGCGACGTCGGCGTCGCCACCGCTACCGCCGCGTTCTCGCGCTCGCTTGGCGCGGCCATCAGCGTGGCGGTGCTGACCGCGATGCTGCTGTCGTCGCTGCAGGCAGCCGGACCGCAAGTGGCCGGCGCGTTGTCCGGCGGCGAGCTGATGAAGGACCTGGTCGGCGGCGCGCTGGCGCAGATCGGCGGCGAAGACCGGGTACGGCTGGTCGCGGCGGCGGCAGAGTCGTTCAGCCACCTGTTCAAGATCGCCGCGGCGGTCTCGCTGCTATCGCTGTTCATGGCGTGGCGCCTGCCCGACACCACGCTGGCCGGACCGCCTGCGCAAAAATAAGGCGGCGTGTTCCTTGCCGGTGCGTGCTGCGCCAACGTTGTGCGCGGGCGGCGCGCATCTGTCATCCAGCCAGCCTGATCAGGCTGGCACAAGCCTTGCAATGACTGAAGCAGGGTAGAAGCGGCCAGCGTTCCATCTCCTGGAATGCGGGGCATTGCTCTTGCGGAGAAATCCGCGCGTCCGTGGCTGGTGACGGACGCTTGAAATCGGGACTTCCTGAACTCAAGAGAGACGAGCAATGAACGCCATTCCATTCCTGCCCATGTGTCCGACGTACCGCCTTCCAGCCGCCCGGCTGCGCTTCGCCTCCTCCTTTTCCGTCCTTCAAAAAGAAAGCCTCTCCATGACTACCACGCCTTTATTGCGCCGGCTGCGGCTGGCCGCCTGCGGTTTGATGATGACCTTCTCCGCTGCCAGCATGGCGGCCGACAAGGTGACTTTCCTGACGTCCTGGTACGCACAGGCCGAGCACGGCGGCTTCTACCAGGCGCTCGCCAAGGGCATCTACCAGAAGGCCGGCCTTGATGTGACGATCAAGATGGGCGGCCCGCAGGTCAACGGCATGCAGCTGCTCACCAGCGGCCAGGCTGACTTCCTGATGGGCTACGACCTGCAGGTGTTGAAGAGCCTGGAGCAAAGCCTGCCGGTCACGACCGTGGCGGCTTCCTTCCAGACCGACCTGCAGGGCATGCTGACCCATGACGACGTCAACGGCCTGGCCGACCTGAAGAACGGCAAGACCGTGCTGGTCTCCACCTCCGGCCGCACCACCTGGTGGCCATGGCTGAAAAGCCGCTACGGCCTGACCGACGCGCAGTCGCGTCCCTATACCTTCAACCTGCAGCCCTTCATGGCCGACAACAACCTGGCGCAGCAGGCCTACCCGTCGTCGGAGCCGTTCCAGGCGATGAAGACCGGCGTCAAGTCGAAGTTCTTCCTGTTCGCCAACGACGGCTACCCGCCGTACGGCACCACCATCGTCACTGTCAACAAGATGGTGCAGGACAAGCCCGACGTGGTGGCACGGTTCGTGAAAGCCAGCATGGAAGGCTGGAAGAGCTACCTGGCCGACCCGTCCGCGGCGAACGCCATCATCAAGCAGGAGAACCCGAACATGAAGGACGACCAGCTGGCCTTCGCGCTGGAGAAGATGAAGGAATACAACTTCGTCGGCGGCGGCGATGCGGCGAAGGCGGGCATCGGCACCATGACCGACGCCCGCTGGAAGAAGACCTACGACTTCATGGTCGAGGCCGGCCTGCTGAAGGCCGAGACCGACTGGAAGAAGGCGTACACCACGCAGTTCGTGAAAGACATGAAAGTGATGCCCTGAGCAGACAGCAGCAAGCTTGAAAACATGACCCGGCGAAGGCGACCACTGACGGCGCGCCGGCCGGGGGCTTCAGCGGATGAAGCCAGCACCATGGAGTAATGACGATGTTGACCACCAAGCAAAAAACCCTGCGCAAGTTCTGGTACGCGACCATGCCGGTGTCGCACCTGGCGGACGGCCCCAAGCCGTTCAGGCTGATGGGCGAGGACCTCGTGCTGTTCCTCGACGGCGAGGGCAAGCCGGCCGCGTTGAAGGACCGCTGCTGCCATCGCACCGCCAAGCTCTCGAAGGGCTTCGTCGAGAACGGCAATATCGTTTGCGGCTATCACGGCTGGACCTACAACACCGCCGGCGCCTGCGTGCGCATCCCGCAGAACCCGGGCGGCAATATACCGGCCGGCGCCTGCGTGCCGTCCTACCGCTGCGAGGAAAAATATGGTTACGCGTGGGTGGCGCTGGAAGAGCCGCTGCAGCCGATACCGCACTTCCCGGAAGAGGGCGACCCGGCTTACCGCCGCATCCACCAGTTCTACCAGAAGTGGAACACCAGCGCCTTCCGCATGATGGAGAACTCGTTCGACAATTCCCATTTCAGCTTCGTGCACAAGGCCAATTTCGGGATGATAGACAACCCGCTGCCGGCCAAGTACGAGTTCCGTCCGAACGACTGGGGCTTCGAGGCCGAGACCCATGTGCCGATTCGGAACCCGGCACAGAGCCATCGCATCACCGGCACTACCGACCCTGTCACCGAGCGGCATTTGCTCAACCGCTGGTACATGCCGTTCTCGCGCCGCTTCGGCTGCGTGTATCCGGCGTCAAGCACACATCACATCATCTACAACTGCGCCACGCCTATCGACGACGACACGATGATGCTGGCGCAATGGCTGTACCGGAACGACAGCGAGGAAGACTGCTCGACCGAGGAGCTGATCGAGTGGGACCGGCCAATTACGGACGAGGACCGGGACATCCTGGAGGCGACCGACCCCGACGCCTGCATGGACACGCGGCGCCGCCAGGAATTCCACATGGAGTCGGACAAGCCGGGCCTCCTGATGCGCAAGATGCTGCTGGAGCTGCTGCAGCGGGAAGGCGAGCAGGAAGTGTTCCGCACGGCTACCCAAGTGATACCGATGCGGCAGGTCTGATTCCGCCCAGGAGAGATGATGAAACGCGAAGACCTGAGCAATGTCGCTCCACCGACCGCGGCTGATGACGAAGACGTGCTGCTGCTGGCCAACCAGGTTGAAAAGACCTACCCGAACGGCACCCATGCGCTGGACCGGGTACGGCTGAAGATCCGCCGCGGCGAATTCATTTCGCTGCTCGGCCCGTCCGGCTGCGGCAAGAGCACGCTGCTGAAGATGTACGCGGGGCTGGAACAACCATCGGCGGGACAGATCCGCTGGTGGGGCGGCAGCATCGCCACCGTCAATACGCCGGGCCGCACGCTGGCCATGGTGTTCCAGGACGCGACGCTGATGCCGTGGGCGCGCGTGGCCGACAACGTGCGGCTGCCGCTGGACCTGGCCGGCGTGCCGCGCGCCGACAGCGATGTGCGCGTCGACGAGGCGCTGGCGCTGGTGGGCCTGGACAAGTTCGGCAAGTCCTATCCGCGCGAGCTGTCCGGCGGCATGCAGATGCGCGCCTCCATTGCCCGCGCGCTGGCGACAAGGCCCAACCTGCTGCTGATGGACGAGCCGTTCGGCGCGCTCGACGAATTCACCCGCAACAAGCTCGACGCCGACCTGCGCCGGCTCTGGGCCGAGCGCGACATCACGGTGGTCTTCGTCACGCACAGCATCTACGAGGCGGTGTACCTGTCGACCAAGGTGGTGGTGATGGCCGCGAGGCCGGGACGCGTGATCGCCGAGGTACCGATCGAGGGACCCATCGAGCGCGACGAGGCGTTTCGCGTGTCGCCGCAATTCATCGGCTACTGCCAGCAGCTCTCCGAGCTGCTGGTCGCCGCCAACCAGTGCTGAACAGGGATACGCCATGACCTCCACTATCCGCCGGCCCTTGCTGGCCAACCCGCACGCGCAGCGCATCGTCGCGCCGCTCGTCGTCGGCGCACTGCTGCTGCTGCTGTGGCAGGGCCTGTGCACCGGCTTCGAGGTGCCGGTCTACCTGGTACCGACGCCTGCCGCCATCTTCCGCACGCTGGTCGCCGACTGGCCGCTGCTGTTCGGCGCGCTGCTGGTAACGCTGCGCATCACCTTCTTCGCCTTTGCGCTGGCGGTCGTGCTGGGCGTGGCGGTGGCTTTCCTGTTCGTGCAGAACCGGTTGCTGGAAGCCAGCCTGTTTCCCTATGCGATCCTGCTGCAGGTCACGCCCATCGTCGCGATTGCGCCGCTGATCATCATCTGGGTCAAGTCGCCGCTGCCGGCGCTGACCATCTGCGCGACGATGATGGCGCTGTTCCCCATCATCTCCAACACCGTGCTGGGCCTGCGCAGCGTCAACCCCGGCCTGCTCAACCTGTTCAAGCTGAACCGGGCGACGCGCTGGCAGACGCTGGTGCGGCTGCGCATACCGAGCGCGCTGCCGAGCTTCTTCGGCGGACTGCGCATCTCGTCGGGCCTGGCCCTGATCGGCGCGGTGGTGGCCGAGTTCGTCGCCGGCACCGGCGGCAGCGGCACGGGTCTCGCGTACCAGATCCTGCAGGCCGGCTTCGAGCTCAACATACCGCGCCTGTTCGCCGCGCTGCTGATGATTACCGTAACAGGCGTGCTGCTGTTCGGGCTGATGGTGACGCTGTCCCGGCTGGCGCTGTCGCGCTGGCATGAGAGCGAGATGGAGTGACCATGCTGCATGCGCCGCGCCTCTATGTCTACCTCGACGCGGTGGCGCGCGCCGGCTCCATACGCAAGGCCGCCGAGCAGCTGCATGTCGCCTCCACCGCGCTGAACCGCAAGATACTGGAAGCCGAGGACGACCTCGGCACGCCGCTGTTCGAGCGCTTGCCGCGCGGCGTGCGGCTGACCGCGGCGGGCGAGGTGATGCTGTCGTTCGTGCGGCGCAGCCTGTCGGAACTGGAAGCCGCGACCAGCAGCATCGAACAGCTGCAGGGACTGATGCGCGGCGTGGTCCGGCTCGGCTCTGCCGAATCGGTCGGCACCGACATCGTGCCGCGCATCGTCGCCGGCTGGCAGGCGCGGCATCCGGGGGTGCAGTTCCATATCCAGGTAGGCGGTACGCAGAGCCTGATGGCGTCGTTGCTGGAAGACGAGGTCGAGCTGGTCGTCGCCCATGACCCGCCGGGCGGGCCGCAGGTCAAGGTGCTGGCCGACATGGCCCAGCCGCTGCACGTGATGATGCGACCCGGCCATGCGCTCGCGTCCCGCAAGACGCTGCGCCTGGCCGACTGCGAGGCTTATCCGGTAGCGCTGGGCGATGCATCGTTCGGCAGCCGGCGGCTGCTGGACGCGCACATCGCGCGCTCGCGCATCCGCCTGCGCACGGTGGCCGAGTCCGGCTCGGTCGAGACCATCAAGGCCTTCGCGCGGCATGGCGACGCGCTGTGCTTCCAGTTCGAGGCCGGCACCCGGCGCGACACCGCGCTGGGCGAACTGGTGAGCGTGCCGCTGACCGATGCCGGGCTGGCGGGCAGCCGGCTGCAACTGGTGGCAAGGGCAGGGCGCAGCTTGCCGATTGCGGCGCTGACGTTTGCGGAGGCGTTGAAGGGGGCGCTGTTTGGGGTTTGAAAGCGGCGAGTGCGCCGCGCCTGACCTCTGCGCTGGTACGGCGTCCAGGTGAGTAAGCTATGCTTGTAGTGCACATGGATCGGTCCTCGCTCCATGCTACTGACTAAAGGAAGATCCCATGCCAGCTATCCGCCTACCGGAGGAGATCGAAGCCAGGCTCGAAAACCTTGCCAAGCGTACTGGACGCAGCATGCATTTTTATGCCCGTGAAGCGATCCTGGAGCACATGGACAACCTGGAAGATTTATATCTGGCCGAAAAGGTCATGCGTCGCATCGAAAGCGGCGAGGAAAGTACGTCCACGCTGGGTGAGGTGGAGGCACGGCTTGGTCTGGCGGATTGTTTTGGGGCAGACTCCAGAGCCGCAATCGCTTCAGGTTCTTGAATAAAACGCAAGGAAGGCCCACACCAGGGCCGGGCAAGGTCGTGAACCTGTAACGTCGCCCACCGCACACAATTCGCGCTCACCCTGCGCTGATTTATGCGCTATGCGAACGCACTCCGGCTGCCGCACCATGCAGTCATGAAAACACTTCCTACCCTCCTCACCATGGCGCATCCGGGCGACCTGTCCGAGCTCGACGCCTGTATCAAGAACGGCAGCATCCGCGCCGAACAGATCGTCGCCGTCATCGGCAAGACCGAGGGCAACGGCGGCGTCAACGACTTTACCCGCGGGTATTTCACCCAGTCGCTGATGCACCTGCTGTCCACGCATCTCGACGCCAGTCCGGCGGAACTGGCAGCGCGCATACCGTGCATCCTGTCCGGCGGCACCGAAGGCGTGCTCAGCCCGCATTACGTGGTGTTTTGCCGCAGCGACGACGGGGCGCCGGCAGAGGGCGGCGCTCTCGCCATCGGCCTGGCGTTCAGCGCGCCGACCGCGACCGGTGAAATCGGCCGCGCAGTCCATGCGCGCCAGGTGGCCGACGCGGTGCAGGCAGCGATGCGCGACGCCGGCATTGCCCATGTCGACGACGTGCATTTCGTGCAGATCAAGACGCCCTGCATCACCGTGGCGCGGGCCGAGGCGGCACGCGCGCAGGGCGTGGAACCGGTCAGCGGCGACCCGAACCGCGCGATGGCCTATGCCCGTGCCGCTGGTGCGCTGGGGGTTGCGCTGGCGCTGGGCGAAGTGGAAGGCAGCGCGGTGACCGACGCGGCGCTGCTGGCCGACATGGCGCTGTACTCGGAGCGCGCCAGCGTTTCGTCGGGCGTGGAGATCAGCTGCAACGAAGTCATCGTGCTCGGCAACAGCCCGAACTGGAGCGGGCCATACCGCATCGCCCATCGCGCGATGAAGGACGCGCTGGATATCGGCGCGGTGGTCGGCGCACTGGCCGACCTCGGCCTGGACGCCGCGCCGCAGCTGGATGAAGCAGCGCTGGCGCGCATTGCCGGCGTGTTCGTCAAGTGCGAGCCGCAGCGCCAGGGCCGCGTGCGCGCATCGCGCCACACCATGCTCGACGACACCGACATCAATGCCCAGCGCCATGTGCGCGGCGCGGTCGGCGGGCTGGTGGCCGGCGTGATCGGCGACGGCCGCATCTTCGTCTCCGGCGGCGCCGAGCACCAGGGGCCGGACGGCGGCGGGCTGATCGCCGTTATCGCCAAAAGGCAGGGCGCATGAACCAGGCCGAGCCATGGATGCTGTCGGCGCGGGCGCTGGTGCAGGCCTATCGCTCGCGCACGCTGTCACCGACGGAAGCGCTGCAGTCGGTGCTGGCACGGATGGATAGCCAGAACCCGCGCATCAACGCGGTCGTCACGCAGGACCGCGAGGCCGCGCTGGCAGCGGCTGACGCCAGCACGCAGCGCTGGGCCGGAGGCCGTGCGCTGTCGGCGCTGGACGGCGTGCCCTTTACGGTAAAGGACAACATCGCGAGCGCCGGCCTGCGCGCGAGCTTCGGCAGCAGGCTGTACGCCGACCATGTGCCCGAGGCCGACGAACTGCCGGTGGCGCGGCTACGGCAGGGCGGCGCCGTCCTGGTCGGCAAGACCAACGTGCCTGAACTGGTGCTGCACGGCATGACCGACAACGCACTCTTCGGCACGACCCGCAACCCGTGGAACACCGCGCTGACGCCAGGCGGCTCGAGCGGCGG
>CAUQYP010000017.1:0-38566 GCA_963522035.1 uncultured Noviherbaspirillum sp.
TCAAACGCTTGGCTCGCTGATGACGCCGAAATCAGGTGTAATTCGAGGTGCCCTATAGTTCTGTTTCTTACCGCATTTGCTTTGTTGATCTTTCGTCAAAAGCGCATACAACCGTAGAGCTTATTTGTCTGTCGCCCGTCGTGCCTTCGCCAAATACTTCACTACCACAGGAAAGTTAAACGGGTTGCATATGCCGAAATTTCTATGACTAACTTCAGTTCGTACATGGACGCCCCAGTTTGTTCTGCTACTTATCGGTTGTTTAGTCTGCAAACCCATTCGTACAAAGCTGTAGGCGCTTTCGTTTGATTTGCCGGCAACTTTCCTTATCCCGAGCCGAGGTCAAATAAGACCACCCATATATTCAAGAGATAGCGCCGTTATAGGATAGGGATCGCCTCTGGCTTGAGGACGATGCGCTTCAGGTCATTAATAGAGCCGTTTGCGTCAGTCGACACAAGCAGAACAAGTCCAGCCTCGTCTTCCATTTGCTTACTTTGTAGCGCATTTTTTATGGACTTATTGAATTTGCGTACTTCTGACAGTCTGGTCATGATTTCGGCGCTATGAGAGTCTATCTGCTTAACAAACTCACGTCGTTCAATCGCACTTATACCTTTGTCAAAGTGGGAATCTACCGCAGCTGCTTTACCTCGCGCTGCCTGCGAAAAATTAACCCAGAGCTGCTCCAAATCGGTCAAAGTGGAGTGACTGTTAGCCAGGCGAGAGTTGCCTAAATGCTCATCAGCCGCAATCAGGGAACGTAAATGCAGTGCTACCATTCTTACTTGCTGCACTGCCATACATCCATTAGCAAAGCCCACCCATCGGTTTATAGCATGGTGTAACTTGGCCATATCTTCTTTAGCTCCGGAAGAATAGAACGATTGCGTGATATCCGGTAATTTAGAATGAACTTCTCGCATCTGCGAAAGCCACAGGTTCGCGGTAGCCAATGCATCACGTTCAATGTCTTCAATTTGGCCCAAATAAACAGCCGTTTCAGCAGCGTTCAAGTTGCCCGCGCGAATCGTCTCTGTAATACTTTCTAAGTATTGATAATTGCCTTGAAGACGACTCCGCTCCGTGGCCTCTAGCCAGTCACGAATCTCGCCGACACTCTCTTGGATGGTCGTGAGTTTTTTGTCGATTTCAGCAAGGTAGGCCTGGGCTGTTACGACGGCGGCAACCTGCAGCGCTGCCATGGAAAGATGGGCAACCCGCTGTACGTTGTTTGCAACCAATTGTCCGTTTCCAGCGATGCGCTGCATCGCCTTCCCATTTTTGCCAAGAACGGTTTCCATCGCCGTAAGGTAGACGCCCTGTTCGCCTTTCATCAACTTCATCGTCTGGTTGGCCAAACCTTCTGTCACACGCGGTTGAAACACTACGGTGAAAGCATTGCTCGCCGCTTGGGTATGCGACAAAACCTCTAAGCCAGGTCTGATGGCCGCTACGACGGATGATCTTAAGCCATCCGTTAGCCGTATAGAGTAAGCCGGAGGTAGATCACCTTCCCATTTAGAGAGAGTCACCACATGCCCGCTAGGGTTTTCGATAACCACGTCGTGCACTTCGACTTTGCTGGGCCTGCTACGCCCATTTTTTTTTCGGGACATCGAAAGCCTCTCTTACATAAGTTTATGACCGCATCCGGCACAAAATTTCGAGCCCTTTAGAACCGGCTCACCACACCCTGGGCAGCCGGTGACATTCATCTTCTGGCGCATATAAGCCAACTGGATGACGCAAGGAACAGTTACGCGGTACGCAGGGCTAGCGAGATCAAACGCTGTCCAAATTCCTGTGATGGCCCAACCGATAGGGCCAGTCAGGACGCTGAGACCACGCATTATGCCGCCCGAGGCTGCGAACGTCAGGCCTCGACCCAATAGGGCTTTTGCAGTTGCTTGGGCGATGATTGCGGTCATCTTGTAAGCAGCGAAGCCGGACGCCCGGACAGCGGTGATCAGCGCCGTCATCGCAGCAGGGCCAATACCCTGATTAGTTATGCCGAACTGCTCGAACAATTCTTTCTTTTCGGCTTCGGACATCTTATCCAATGATTTTTCAACGATTTTTAGCAAAACCGCGGCTTCGATCTGAGCGGTGTCCTGGTTGTCGTTGTAGTTGGCAGAAACATGACTCGCCACATCACAAACGATTTCATGGTAGGGCACGCCTTTACCGCCGCGGAACAAAGAGGCTAGCGAGTTGCCACCGAATTGCTGGATTTCAGCGGCAAGGACTACACGGGTATCTAGCGTCGCGGCGTCGCGCTGTTCGACTAATTGCACAAGCACGTCATTGCTGACTGATACACGACCCTTGCCGCTATCAGTAACTATGTCGATCAGGATAGCAAGGTCTTCGGGCGATGCTTTGTTCAGCAAGTTCAGCAGATCTGGATCTTCACGGAAATTCGACATTTTTACTCCCTTGGTAAGTCTGATTTATAAGCGGCGCCTATCATCGCGCCGATTGCCGTACAAAGTTTTAGCTTTTCCTCGTTGCGGGCTTGGCTCTGCAGCAGAGCTGTGGTCGAAAGGATTGCCCGCCGAGTGTTGTGGTTGCGATAAGCGATATCACGTTTTTGCGCCTGATATTCCGGGCTGTCTTTAGCCGCCATCATCGGTTCTGACTCTGGATAGAGCTTGAGGGCTTCAGCGAGTCTTAGGCCAATCTCGGACATCTCTCCAGCGGTCGACTTTGTGATCACTGGCTGCAATTGGGGACTGTCGAGTGCCATGCTTAGTCCGTCCAGAGCTCCGATCAACGCGCTTATGTCTTTCCGATCCATAAGTAAAAATCCCGGCGGAATTTTTAACGCCTCCGCAATGCGACATAATGTTTCAAGGTCAGGATTTGCCGATTCACGCGCCGACTTTTTACGGGATATCTTGAACAAAGTGCTTTTGGCAATGCCTGTTTCTGCGTGCAGTCGGGCTAGGTTCAAAGGCCTGCTTTGGTAGGAATCGCCACCCACAACTTCCAGCACAGCTTCAAGATTGTGCGCAATCGCTTCACTCGTACGAATCGTCAGACCGGAGCGCTTGCGTCCTGTTTTCTCAATCATATAGTTCCCACGGGAATCAGATGAACAAAGCTTAATCACTTGTTTGTTTCTTCACAAGAACTATTGACCTCTATAAAGGTCTAAACTCTTGATGCTCCTTTTTAAAGGACGAATCGTTGCGATCCGTTGACGGTGGCCTGTTGTTGGCTACTTCACCAAAGTAGCCATCGAGGTTGAGCTACTAAATAGCTTTGCTATAGCGGTAGAAATTGAGCGCCTGATTCTTGTGCGCGTTTAACTCGATCTCGTCCGGCAAGTGATCCTAACGGCACGAAAACAAAGGGGAGTAAGCGTCAGGGTGGCAATTACAGGGACTCACATTGCATTCAACATTCGGATTCAAATTTGCAATCACCGTCAATTGAACTGCAGCGTTGTACCTATACTGATTCGAGTCCGTTGCTGCCTGAAAGTTAAGAAGTCCGGCTGACCTGGCGCGTACCAACTTGGAACGAGTTTTGGGTTTTGCCGGTTCCCGGCTGGAAATTCGCTCTTGATGGCGACAGGGTTCAAACCTAAAAAGGGGTCAAACTTAATTCTGCGTTCCAACTTGGAACGATTAATAACTTGGCAGATTCCTTTCGAGTTTGACTGTGCTTAGTTGAAGACCGTAGTGCAGGCCGGTAGACCAGGTAGACCTCGGGGTACATTGCAAGTTGAAATGGTATGCGGTGAGGCTTATACGTACCGAGAATAAATGTTTTTCAGAACAGGTTCGCCGTTCCAACTTGGAACGGTTTTCCACAAGACTCCATAATTCAATAAGATAATGGCTTATCTTAAAATCTTCGTTTCAAGTTGGAAGGATTATCGGCTTAATACTTGTTTACCAAGCCGCACAGTCAGAGAGAATGACGCATCGCTTGCAAAGCAGCACATTCTAAATTGTTACGGCTATCGGCCGGGTTTTCGCGTTCCAAGTTGGAACTGCTAACGATTTGACACTCGCGTTCCAACTTGGAACCCCTATCGATTCGCCACCAGCGTTCGAAGTTGGAGCGGCGCACAATTGGCCAACCGCGTTCCAAGTTGGAACGGATATCGGGCCAGCGTTGGCGTGCCAACCTGGAATCGGTTAGTACATAGCACTGGCATTTTAAGTTGCGACCCATCTCGCGTCGGCGATTTGGTGCCACTCGGCGCATATTTTATTTTTATTCAAGCGTTCCAAGTTGGAACGGTAATCGGCCTGCCATGCGTGTACTAGATCTTGCTCCTCTCTAAAACGAACCAAATTCCTTAAGCTTTTCAACTTCTCTGCTGCGCTTATCTTTCTCGGTGGTTACATAAACGGACGTTGTGCCAAGAGACTTGTGGCCTAGCAAATCGCGGACGGTTTCCAAGGTCATACCATTATGGATGCCGTGGGTGGCAAAAGTGTGTCGAAGCCAATGAGTCGAGGCACGCCGCAATTTATCTGCAGTGTCTAGATCCTCAGTCGAAACTGACGAAGCGACGTCCCGAAAGAAGTGCTTGAGCACTCTATATAATCGTGAAGCAGAGAGCGGATCATCTGAACTGCCCTGCAAATTAGCGACAGGAAGGGATGCTATCAAGGGTGTCTCAGAAGGCACATTGCGAAGCGTGCTGTGACCGCGCAGCCGGAAATAGTGCCGAATTTCGTCAACTACATTGTGATTCAGCTGAACGCGCCGCAGCTTTTCACCCTTGCCAATTACCTCGATTTCCCACTGAAGCTGGTCTTCTCCAGACCGTACAAAAGAGGAAAGATCACCACGTTTCAGGGATGCAAGTTCTGAGAGCCGACAGCCACTGTTGTATGCCAATGCAAGGATGAACCGAATCCGGTAATAGGCTTGATTGCGTGGAAGGCCGTCGAGGTATTTCTTAACGATCATCCATTCAGCAACGGTCAGTGAACGGGTAGCGTCGATTCCCTTAATCGCTGGATTAGCCAAGTCAGGAAGGGCACGTAACGGGTTGTTGTGTAGATAGTTCTGCTCAGTCAACCACTGCATCATGCTCTGCAATATTTTTAACGCGGTCCTTTGAGAACTTGCGGAAAGGGGACCCTCAAATGGTCTCCAATCTGGGGAAAAACGCTCAATCCCGCGCCTCGCCATCCACTTCGATTGGGCAATGTGATAAGACTGGCCCCAAACTTCAGGCGTCTGCCGTCCGAGGTGCCAAAGAAAATTGCGGTAGGAAATGCAGTCCTCCACGGTCAGTGAACTTATGGGCTTCCGCGCCTCAAGAATCGACCAGAGAAGGAATCGCTCAGCCTCCTTCCTATACGCTCGAAGCGTATGGCTTCCTGCCTTGTAGCGGGAAAGCCAAGTGTTGATCGCCTCTAAATCGTTTCGTGCTGACAGCGACGTACGTTCGCCGCGATTAGATCCAAATTCCCCATCCATCTCATGCGGGACGAGGAAGTTTTCCATGGGCACAATAGCGGTTTGCGGCCATTGGGGTGTTAGCATCGCCGGAGTTAGGTCCCTGCGAGGTGTGATGCCTCGGGCTGACAACTGCACGCCCAACGATTGTATGGTCTCCGGCAGCATCAGCCAGTCGATGATTTGCTGAGATGCCCTGACGCCAATGCGAGGCACCTTTGTGTACCAGCGAAAGCCACGGCTATTGATCGCAGTAACAAGTAGCTCAAGGGTAGTGATACCCGAATCGATCAATCTCGTCGCAATCACTGGGTCAAGCCAACCGTCGACGCCGTCTTTAAGATGAGGACTGGCGCCGGCCAACTCCTCGAGGCGCACCAAGGCTGAAACCTGCTTGCTTCGAAGTCTGGCATTCCGCTGGGTACGTCGTTCGGCGCTTTTGTCTGGAACCCCGAATTCATCACTGAACAGTTCGATCAACTCTCGTTCGCTGAACATCTCATGCGGATCGCGTTCTTCTCGAAACTGCTCCAGTGTGGGCACGTGGGCCGCATACGTTATGCGCAGCGCATCCGGCTCGAGGCGCAGCAGTTTTGCGCTGGATATATTCCCGGTGCGTTTTGCAGTCACGACGAGCTGGTCGCGTATCCATTTGACCATGGACCTAGATACCCGAAGGTCCATTTCGGCATCGTCATCCGGGGTCGTTTCTAGATAGCGCCGCGACAAAGCACGCAAATCAATTCCGTCAAGAAAGCCTCTGTAGAAAGCGAAATGATGCCGCCCAAGTCGGATAAGGACGGTTCCTCGATCGGTCCAGGCAGCGGGCATCCATTTCTCCTTATGTAAGTTCTTGATTTAGTGGGTGATACTCCCGTCGACCTTGGCTGGATGAAGAGTTTTCGGGGAGCACGTTTTTGATTATCCCATTTTAATCAGCATAAATCACTAAGCTGATAATTAAGGTTATCAGTCGCTCATTTATGGTTTTGCGATCCTCACAGAGCTTTGAGAAGCTACGTATTACACGGAAGCTGCTTTCCAAGAAGGCAAGGCCTTTGCTTGGCAGATATTTGCAACTGAAGGCACCCTGAAGGATTCACAAGGGTTAGCTTCTACGTGAACTGCTTATACCAATCCCAAGTTATGTTTTCGCGTTCGTAGGTCCTAAGCAAGCCCAGCTACGCGAGCACAGTGAACGAATGGCGCCGGGGATCTGGGTGAATTTGTTCCAGGCGTCACAGCAGGCATCAAGGATCTGGTCGTAATTGTCAAAGCATCGATTGGCCAGGCTACGATCACGCAGTTGTTGCCAGACCTGCTCGGCCGGATTCAACTCAGGCGATGCCGCTGGCAACGTCAGTAACGACAGGTTGGGCAATTGCGGCAGCTTCAAGGTCGTATGCCACCCGGCCTGGTCAAGTATGAGCACAGCATGCCGACCTGGCGGTACAGCCAGACTGATCGCTTCCAGATGAAGCGCCATGGTTTGGGTATTTGCAAAGGGCAGTACAAGACCAACCGCCACATCGCGCTGCGGGCAAACGGCGCCAAAGATGTAAGCAGACTCTGATTGCTGCTGCCGCACCACTCGCGGCCGTGTGCCTTTGCGTGCCCAAAGGCGCGTCTGGGTGCCGCGCTGGCCGATGCGCATTTCGTCCTGAAACCAGATGTCGACCTGCTCGATGTGGACATCAGGCGGCAGAGCGGCCTGCACTTCCTGGGCGAAGTTTTTTTTTGAATTCCGCCTGCCTAGCTGGATTGGCGTTCGGGCTCACCGACCGGGCCGAGATCCAGACCATGTCGAGCCGTTTGAGCAATTCGTAGACACCATTGAGGGTATACGTCACGTCAAACTGCTCGGCCAGCAACTGGCGGATATCCTCGCCGCGTACGCGGCCACCACCACGCCGGTCCTGCAACTGCTCGACTGCCTGGCGAAACGCTTCTTCCTGCGACTTGGGAAGTCGCTGCGGACTCCAATAATGCGGGATCCCTGCAACACGGTCCAAGCCCTCCTCGACAAACCACTTCAGCCATTGGGTCACTGCGCGGGGTGTGACGCGCAAGGCAAGTGCCGTTTCAGAGGCACTCTTGCCGTCCTTGATATGAGCCAGTGCCATGTAGCGAAGGCGTCGTCGCCCACTCGGTTCCTGACGTGCCAGCAGATCAAAATTGTACTTCTGCAATTGCACTACGACTTCCTGAGTCAACATGTCCGCCTCCTGACGAGGATACTGTTTTACTCAGACACTCAGCCTAACTATGCGTTCGTTAAACTTGGGATTAGTATTAGGCATGGTGAAAACGTATCGTCTTCTTCACAGTAGTGTTGAGATTGCTTTCCTGGTAGAAATAATATCCATGAGCCCGTCACGGTGTTTAGGAGTAGCAAGCAGATTGCTGACACCAGAAGATGTTGTACTTATAAATAGATTATGGAATAGCTGCCAGAAGTCTTGTGTGGCAGCTTCGAACTCAACGAGGAGTACTTGATTGCTAAATGGAGGGTCGTGGCTGCCAAACGATATCTTGATCCAAGGACCACCGAGGTTCTGCAATGTTTTGGTTCTTTAACAAGACGGTGCTTGTCTTTTGCTACGAACGCAGTTTTACAAACCTTGATGTACTTCTGCAATCGGCCATGAGCCGCTAATCGAGGTTTGATGTCCAATTTCTGCTTTAAATTCTACTGCAGCCTTTACGCACCTTAACACTGCCAAGGAATTCAAGGGAGTCGCCGAGAGGCGGCCCCACTTGTTTGGACAGAAATCGGCGGGGCTCAAGTGGGACCTTGCTGATGACGGGTTTTGCCCATTTTTCTATGCCGCCCTTTGCATGGCCGTCAGGTGCTTAAAGCAAAACGCATCCGGTGTCATGGCGTCAAGCGAGCTGTGTGGCCTTTGGCTGTTGCAGAAGTCGGGGGTCAGTGTGTTGGATAGGCACCATGTGAGTACCCAGCGGCTCGCCCAGTTCATCACGGCAAACCGGGACACGAAACTCCGATTCGTAGGAATGTAGGTGATATCAGCCGCAAAGACATGATTTGGGTGGCTGATTTCCATATGACGCAGCAAGTACGGATAGACCGCATGAGCAGGATGGCGCCAGCTAGTCGATGTTCATGCGCTTCATCAGCGTAACCACATGTCTGCGGCCGATCGCATGACCGTTCTGACGCAGCATGTCCCTTGGCATCCGACTGCCGGCAAACGGATACTTCAAGTGCAGTTCGTCGGTTTTATGCACCGGAAGTAGAGACTGAATTTGAGGCACCGATCAGGTGGAATTTAAACGCCGCACGCTTGCCGGGGCTGCTCAAAGCGATCAAGTTCCCTGGTTTCAAGCAGTGCGAGCACGCGACGCTTTACCGCGCACTAGGGTGCCATTTTTCTGTTCGACGACTTTCAAAATGGCGGTGAAATCCTGCTCACCCCAGCCTGCTTCGAACGCCGCATGCCAGATCCGGTACGCCTGCTCAATCACCGGCATCTCCACATCGAGCGCTTTTGCATCGCACATGCCGGTGCTGACATCTTTATGAAGAATCGACAAGGAAGCACCAAAGTCGAATGTGCCCTCTACGCCTTTACGCAGGATCTCGCAGGCGCTGAAACTTTGCCCCGAACCGGCGTTCAGGACGCGCAGCATCACTTCGGCATCCAGGCCAGCCTTTGCGCCCATCGCCAAGCCTTCGCAGGCGACGATCATGTTGGACGCCATGAGCAGATTATTCACGACCTTCATTACCTGTGCCATACCCGGGTGGTCGCCCAGCGAAAAGATGTTCTTGCCTGCCATGGCGAGAAATGGGCGCACGACGGTGACGGCTGAGGGCTCGCCCGCCACCAGCATCGTCAGGTTGCCGGCGCGGGCAACCGGCGGTCCGCCAGTTACTGGCGCATCGACCACCGCGATCTGCCGCGCCTGCAGCAAGGCAGCGATCTTTTCTATCGCAGGCCGGCCGATGGTCGACATTTCCGCATAGACCTGGATGGCGGAACCGTGCATGACGCCGTCCGCTCCGGAAGCCGCGGACAGTGAAGCCTCCTTGCTGGGCAGGCAGGCGAAGACGATGGACGCGGCGTCCGCCACCGACCTGGGCGAATCGTGCGCCGTCGCGCCGGCAGAGGTGAAGCGGTCCATTGCCGCACTTGCCGGGTCATGAACATGAAGTGAAAAAGCTTTGCCCAGCAAACGCTCTGCAATGGCGCCTCCCATTTGCCCGAGCCCCAAAAAACCGATCGCTTTCGATTCCATCGCCTTCCTCCGATATTTTTCTGCTATCCAATGCCGCGCTGGCATTGGAAAAAATATCACTAACGTCCATGTGATATGTTATAAATACTATGTAACATGTTACATGAAGACCCATAATTAAAGGAGACAAGCATGCAGAACGGACGATTAATCAAACTGAACGCCGCGCTGGTCGTGGCCACCGCCTTGCTGGGTTCGACGGCTGCGCATGCCGCCGACCCGGAGGCGTTTTATATCGGCGGCGTGGTCTCGCTGTCGGGCACGTATGGCATTTTCGGGGAAGACATGCGCAAGGGCGTCGAGATCGCCATCGACCAGCATGGCGGCAAGGTTCTGGGCAAGCCGGTGAAAGTCACTTGGGAAGATGACGAGACCAAGCCCCAGCCAGCCGTCCAGAAGACCACGCGGCTCATTTCCGATGGCGCGCATATGATATTCGGCGCGGTCAGTTCCTCGTCGACGCTGGCGATCATGAACATTGCCAAGCAACGCAAGATCCCGCACCTGGTCACGATGTCGGCCGACGACAAGATCACCGTGCCGGGCGGCTCGCGCTACACGTTCCGCACCTCCAACACCCTGGGCATGGAGCAGCGCATGGCGCTGAGCTACAGCAAGGACAAGAAACTCAAGCGGATCTATGGCGTAACGGCCGACTACCAGGCCACCCGCGACAGCTGGGAGTGGTATCGCAAGGAAGCGGAAAAAGCCGGCATCCAGATTGTCGGCGCCGACTTCCCTCCGTTGGGCAATCGCGACTTTTCTTCCATCGTCGACAAAATTTCCAAAACCGACGCTGACGGCGTGGCCCTGTTCATGACCGGGTCCGACGCGGTCACGATGGTTAAACAGGCCGGTCAGGTCAATCTCGGCAAGACCAAGAAAATCTTCGGCCCGGTGATCGCCGACGAAACCATGGCTGCCGGCGTGGGACCGAATTCCATCGGGGTGAACTCGGGTGTTCGCTACCACTACACCGTCGAGAATGCCGCAAACAAGCAATTCGTCGACGCCTACCGCAAGAAATTCAAGGAGTATCCGTCCAGCGCCGCAGGCGAAGCCTACGACGGCATGGCCTGGTGGCTGTCCGTGGTCGAGAAAAGCGGCACCTGGGACAAGGAAAAATGGGTGGACGCCATGGCCAGCAGCGTGCGGGAAAATTCCGTCGAGGGCCGCAAGGAGATGCGCGCCTGCGATCACCAAGCGCTTCAGGACGGCCTGTGGGGCGAGGTTGTCGCCGGCACCGCGCCGAACCCGGACTACATGATGAAGATCGTCCAGGTATACACGCCCAAGCAAGTCTTCGAGCCCTGCCAGAACTGACGCATTGCCGCCATCACACCTGCCGGCAGCGGTTCTGCCGGCAGGCAAGTTGACCGGCCTGCAAGACCCGTCGCATCACTGCCCTATCCATCCGTAAAGGACTTTTCATGTCCATGATCATCATCGGCCTGAGCCTTGGCATGCTTCTGTTCCTGCTCGCCTCCGGGCTGACGCTTATTTTCGGCATGCTGGGCGTCATTAATTTCGCCCACGGTGCGCTGTACATGCTGGGCGCCTACCTGGCGTTCGACATCGGCCATCGCACCGGCTCCTTCATCCTCGGCCTCATCGTCGCGACGCTGACGACCGCCGTGGTCGGCATCGCCATGGAGCGGCTGGCGCTGCGGCCTCTGTATTCCCGGCCGCATTTCTACCAGCTCATCCTGACGTTCGGCTTTATCCTCGTCATTACCGAGGCTGTCAAGTTCATCTGGGGCATGGGTTACAAGGAAGCGCCGATGCCCGCCGCGCTGGCCGGAACGGTCGCCCTGTTCGGCAGCACGATCCCGGTCTACCGGATCTTCGTGATCGGCTTCGGGGCGGCAGTGTCGACCGCGCTGTTCCTGGCGCTCGAGCGCAGCACATTCGGCATGAAGGTGCGCGCCGCCAGCAGCGATGCCGAGATGGTGCAGATCCTCGGCCTGCCGGCGTCCACGATTCGCAATTCCGTCTTCGGGCTGGGTACAGGCCTGGCCGGGCTGGCCGGCGCCATCGCCGCACCGCTCATCCCGGTTGAGCTCGGCATGGCGACCAACATGATCATCGACTGCTTCATCGTGGTGATCCTTGGCGGCCTTGGCAATATCCGGGGCGTGGTTGCCGCGGCGATGCTGATCGGCATGGTCAGGGCGATCGGCTATACCTATGCGCCGAGCTGGGTAGACGTGCTGACCTTCTCCCTGCTCATCGCGACCCTCATGACCCGGCCCCAGGGGCTGTTCTCCCGCCCGGCGAGGTCGGCATGAACGCCCCCCGTTTCGACCTCGCCGTCGGCGTGCTGGTCGCGGTGACCGTGGTGGCGCTGCCGTTCGCCACGCAGAACGACTTTTTCCTGAATCTCGCGCTGCTCGTGATGATCTGGTCGATCTTTGCCCTCGGCTTCGACCTGGTATTCGGTTCGCTCGGCATGGTGTCCTTCGGCCATGCCAGTTTCCTCGGCATGGGCGGCTACATGCTCGCGCTCGGGACGCAGCGTTTCGGCTGGTCCTTCGAGGCCAGCATGCTGGCAGCGGTGGCGGCTGCTGCGCTGCTGGCGTGGGTCGTCAGCTTTTTTGCGCTGCGCGTCTCCGGCATTTTCTTCGCGCTGGTGACACTTGCACTATCACAGCTGCTCTACATCCTGGCCGACAGCAAGCTGCGCGAATGGACAGGCGGCGCCGATGGCATGGCCGGCGTCACCCGGCCAGAGTTGTTCGGCATCGATTTCTTTGCGACCGAGGCGTTCTACTGGTACGTCGCGGTGCTGTTCGGCCTTGTGCTTGCCGGCGTCGCCATGTTCCGTGTATCGCCTTTCGGGCGGGTCATGCAAGCGGTCGCGCAGAATGAAATCCGCACCGAGCAGCTGGGCTATGACGTCCACCGCATCAAGCAGATCACGTTCCTCGTGTCGGGCGGCGTCAGCGGGCTGGCCGGCGCGCTGCTGGCATCGCTGCTCATGTTCGTCAATCCGCAGATGCTGCACTGGACCACCTCGGGCGACATCCTCATCATGACCCTGCTGGGTGGCGCGGGAACGCTGTGGGGGCCTGTGGGTGGCGTGATCCTGTTCGAGGTCCTCAAGGAGTGGCTGAGCGGGAAAACGCCCTACTGGTACGGCCTGCTGGGCATGGTATTCATCCTGGCCACGATTTATTTCCCAAAGGGCGTGCTGGGCGAAGCCCGTCGCCTTGCCACCCGACGCTCAGGAAGGAAGCCATGACGACCGTTGCCCTCGAATGCCGCGACATCACCGTCAGCTTCGGCGCCCTCAAGGCGATCGACAATTTCAGCCACCGGTTCGAGACCGGCCGCGTTTATGGCCTGATCGGGCCGAACGGCGCCGGCAAGACCACGCTGCTGAATGTGCTGGCGGGCCGGCTGATTCAAAACACCGGCAAGGTTTTTTGCAATGGCGCCGACATCTCCACCATGGCCGCGCATCAGCGCGCGCACGCCGGCATCGGGCGCAGCTTCCAGATCACCAAGATCTATCCCGAGATGACGGTTGCGGAGAACCTGCGCATCGCCGCGCAGATCAAGCATTCCAGCTTCCTGCCGTTCTGGCTGGCCCGGCGCTATGACAAGCGGTTGCAGCAGGACATCGACGCCATGCTGGAACTGACCGGACTGAGCGCGCGCCGCGACGACGTGGCAGGCGCGATGTCCTACGGCCTGCAACGGGCGCTGGAGCTGGGCGTCACGCTCCTGCCCGAACCCGCCATCCTGCTCCTCGACGAACCGCTCGCCGGCATCGGGCACCACGAGATCGCCAGCGCGGTGCGGCTGATTCGTTCCGCAGCCGCAGCCCGGACGGTGCTGCTGATCGAGCACAACATGGACGCGGTGATGTCGCTGTCGGAAGAGATCGTGGTCATGAGCAACGGCAGCAAGATCGCATGCGGTTCACCGGAGACGATCCGGGCAGACCAGACGGTTCGTTCCGTTTATCTCGGCGAGGAGGCGGCCGCATGATCGCCCTGGAAAATGCCAACGTGCAGTATGGCTTGGCGCGCGCGCTCGACGACATCAGCATCATGGCCGCGCAGGATGAAATCATCGCCATCGTCGGCAGGAACGGCGCCGGCAAATCCACCACCCTGAAGGCGATGATGGGCCTGCTGCCCCTGTCGTCGGGGAAGCGCCGGTTCGGGCAGCGCGACATCACGGCCCTGTCGGTCGAACAGATCAGCCGGCTCGGGGTGGGCTTCGTGCCGGACACGCGCCGCATCTTTCCCAACCTGACCGTGGACGAGAACCTGCGCATGGGCATGCTCGCCCACAAGACGGGCTACTGGACGCGTCAGCGCGTACTGGAGATTTTCCCGCGGCTGCAGGAGCGCATCGGCTTCGGCGGCGACCAGCTGTCCGGCGGCGAACAGCAGATGCTCTCGATTGCCCGCGCTCTGCTGGGCAACCCGACGATCCTGCTGCTCGACGAACCGACCGAGGGCCTGGCGCCGAAGATCGTCGACGAACTGATCGAGGTGTTCCGCCAGGTCCACCGCCAGGGCACCGGCCTGGTGCTGGTGGAGCAGAACCTGAAAGTGCCGATGCGGCTGGCGAACCGGCAATACGTGCTCGACCACGGCGCCGTCGCCTGGTCCGGCACGTCGACCGAGCTCGACGCCCAGCGGGAACATGTTGAAGCCATCATTACGACTGGAGTAGCCAATGACCATGGATAAAACCTATATTGCCGGCGTGGGCATCACGCCTTTTGCCAAACAACGCGAACGCAGCGTCAAGGACCTCGTGCGCGAAGCGGTCGAGGCCGCGCTGAAGGACGCCGGCTGCGACGCCGGCGCCGTGCAGGCGGCCTATTTCGCGACCGCCGGACAGGGCGCCATCGAGGGCCAGTTCATGGTGTCCGGCCAGATCGCGCTGGGGGCGATGGGCATCACGGGCATCCCTGTCACCAACGTCGAGAATGCCTGCGCCAGTTCCAGCACCGCGCTCAACGCCGCCCGGCTGCACGTGGCGTCGGGCGCGGCGGACATCTGCCTCGCCGTCGGCGTCGACAAGCTGTTCTCGAGCGACAAGGAACGCAGCTTCGCGGTGTTCGACGGCGCCTGGGACGTGCATACGGCCAGGGAGCAGATGCAGTATCTGATGTCCCTGTCGGCGGACATACCGCTGCCGGCGGACTATGTCGAGCCGGGACAGCGCAGCGTGTTCATGGACATCTACGCCAGCCTCGCGCGCCTGCACATGAAGACCTTCGGCACGACCCAGCGCCAGCTGGCGGCCGTGGCTGCCAAGGCCCATGTTCACTCCACCCGCAACCCGCTGGCGCAGTTCCAGTACCCGCTGACGATCGACGAAGTGCTTGCGGCGCGGGCGGTGTCGTGGCCGCTGACGCTGCCGATGTGCGCTCCGATCAGCGACGGCGCCGCGGCGGCCATTGTCTGCAACGCAGAGGGATTGCGGAGGCTGCAGGGCGGCCGGGCAGTGGAAATCCTGGCCAGCGTGATCCGCAGCGCCACCGACCGCCGCGCCGACCAGTACGACCGGCACCTGTGCCACCTCGCCGCTAATGAAGCGTATGAGATCGCCGGGCTGGGACCGCAGGACATGTCCCTAGCGGAGGTCCATGACGCCACGGCGTTTGCCGAGATCCAGCAGACCGAGGCGCTGGGCTTCTGCGCCTTCGGCGAGGGCGGCGCTATGGCCGAGGCTGGCGCAACCACGCTGGGCGGAAAAATCCCGATCAACGTGTCCGGCGGCCTGCTCTCGCGCGGGCACCCGATCGGCGCGACCGGCCTGGCGCAGGTCTTCGAAATGGTCACCCAGCTGCGCCACGAGGCAGGGACGCGCCAGGTCGATCAGGCCCGCTTTGCAATCGCGGAAAACGGCGGCGGCTTTTCCGGCGTGGAGGAAGCTGCCACCTGCATCACGATTCTTGGACGGGGCCGCTAAGGACCGCGCCGCATTCCCTTCACACACGACCGTCTTGCCATTCGCCATGAACCTCAGCCAACTTTTCCAGCGCAGCGTCCAGATGTATCCCGATCGCACTGCCGTCCGGTGCGGGGACGACATGCGCCTGACCTATCGTGAGCTCGACGACCGGGTCGGCGCGCTTGCGCAATGGTTCCGGACCGACCTGAAACTGCAGCCGGGAGACCGCCTGATGCTGGCGATGAAGAACTGCCCGGAATACATGGAAGGCCTGCTGGCAGCCTGGCGCGCAAGGCTGTGCGTGGTGCCGGTCAACAGCAAGCTGCACCCGAGGGAAATCGCGGCAATGGCCGAGGATGCGGGCGCTGCCGCTTGCCTCTCTCACGCATCGCTGGCGGTGGAACTGCGCAATCATTCTGCCGCATCCGCACAGTTCAACGTCATCGACGTCGATTCGGCGCGCTACCACAGCGCGATGGACTCGCCGTATCTGCCGGTTACCAGCGGCAGCGAAGAGGACGTGGCCTGGCTCTTTTTTACGAGCGGCACGACCGGGCGCTCCAAGGGCGTCATGATCACGCATGCGAACATGGTGAGCATGGCGCTCAATTTCTTCGCCGACGTGCAGGACGTGGCGCCCGGCGATGCGCTTATCCACGTGGCGCCGCTATCGCATGGCTCCGGCCTCTATAGCATTCCATACTGGATCAAGGGCGGCATGCAGTTATTGCCGGCATCGGGCGGTTTCGACGAACCCGAGCTGTTTGGCCTGCTCGATACCCATGTCCGCGCCAGCCTGTTCGCGTCGCCGACGATCGTGCAACGCATGGTGCGTTTCGCCGGCGAGCACGGCGCGCAGGCGTCCGGCCTGCGCAGCCTGCTGGTCGGCGGCGCCCCGTTCTACGTGGAGGACATCAAGGAGGCCGTGCGCTGCTTCGGACCAAGGGTCGCGCAGGTCTACGGCCAGGGCGAGAGCCCGATGACGATCTCCAGCATTTCGGCGCAACAGATCGGCGACGCTGTGGCACGGGGCGACAGCCAGTTGCTTGGCTCGGTCGGTTTCCCGATGACTTCGATGCAAGTGACAGTGGTCGACGGAGAGGGCAAGCCGGTCGCCGCCGGCGCGCTCGGCGAAGTGATCGTGCGCGGCCCGTCGGTCATGGCAGGCTACTGGAACAATCCACAGGCGACCGCCAGCACCATCGTCGACGGCGCGCTGCGAACGGGCGATGTCGGCCTGATCGACGAGCGCGGCCTGCTGCACCTGAAAGACCGTTCCAAGGACGTGATCATCAGCGGCGGCACGAATATCTATCCGCGCGAGGTCGAGGAAGTCCTGCTGACGCATCCGGCCGTGGCTGAGGTGTCGGTCGTGGGCGCCGCGGATCTGGAGTGGGGGGAGTCGGTCGTGGCCTTTATCGTCAAGCGGCCAGCGGCCGAGGTGGCCGATGCTGACCTAGACGCCCATTGCCTGAGCGCGATTGCCCGCTTCAAGCGGCCGAAACGGTATATTTACGTACCCGAGTTGCCCAAGAACGGCACCGGCAAGGTATTGAAACGCGAACTGCAGCAACGTATTAGGATACTTGGATGAAAATAGCCACTGGCCTCTTCAGTCGGGAAGCCATAAGTCAGACCGAAAAGGCTTATGTCGCTTTAGAAGAGCTGATCGTCACCGGCGAACTGCCGCCTGCCAGCCAATGGTCGGAAATCGCATTGAGTGAACGCATCGGGCTCGGCCGGTCGCCGACGCGCGCGGCACTCCAGAAGCTGGCTTTCCAGAGGCTGGTCGACATTGCGCCACGTGAAGGCATCTTCATTTCCGGCATCGATTATCCGGGGCAGATCAAGATTATCCAGGCCCGGCGCGGCATCGAGAAACTGATCATTTCGGAAGCCACGCAATGCGCTACGGAACCGGAGCGCGAGGGCATACGCCGCCTCATTCTCCAGCTGGAAGAATTGAAGCTGCACCCCGACATGCGGGAATACCTGCGCGCGCACTTCGGCCTGACCCAGTTGCTGGGGAATGCCTGCCGCAACAGCTATGCCGCGGAGTTCTACTCAATGCTCCAGACCCTGGCGCGCCGCTTCTTGTTCTTCCACCAGAATCGATACACCAACCTCAGCACGATCTGCGACCTGCATATCCGGCAGTTGCAGGCGGTCGTCGACGGCGTCGTCGAAAAAGCGGTCGAGACGGTCGACGCTCGGAATGACTACGCCGAGAATTTCGCCCGGAGCATCCTCATGGAAATGATCGATTCATCGGCCGTGACCGTGACGCTCAATGCTTCGCGGCGCGTGGGATAAGGCGGCGGCGTCTTTGCTGTCTCGCGACCGCCTCGCCAGTGCGGGCTTGGGCTTACCCGGCGTGTAGCGTTTTGGCTGCGGCGACCATGTTGCTGAGTGCTGGAACCACTTCGGCCCACTTCCGGGTATTCAGGCTGCAATCCTGATTGATCCTGAGGCGCACCGCCGGAATGCGCTCGCCTACCTTTTTCATCAATTGCACGATTTGCTGGTAGGTCGGAATGTTGGGTGAATGGATGTGATAGACGCCGGGGCCAATCTCGTTTGGATATGTGAAGTGATCGAAGGCATCCAGCCATTCCATGTCCGAGCGCGATGTTTCGATGGTGATCAAATGGCTCGCGCTACGTGAAGCCGCCTAGCCTGTTCGGCGACCTCAGTCGCCCGAAGCCGATGACGGTGGCGTGGACTACTATGGGCTGTCAAATCGTCCCCTGTGGGTGGCTTGACGACGGCACTGTTTCCCGACTGGAGGAAGAAAAGCGTCAAGACGCGGTGGTCCTTCAATTAATTGCAGGCAAGGTTCTAGCAGGATTGGAATGCGTCCGCCGCCCGACGTCCTATTTCCTTTGGCTAACCCCTGCCGGAAGAGGTTCGAGCCGATCAGGTAGCGGCAGCACTCGGGCGCGCACACATTGCGGTGTCGACCGCAGAACCGTTTGCGACGTCCGTTCACTTGCCGCACGCAATCCGCCTGCCGATCGGATCAGTCGAGCTGGAAGCATTGCGGAAAGCGCTGGGCAAGGTCATGCATGTGATCAGCGACTACGCATACTGAGCGATTCACGGCTGTTCGCACACGATAGCCGGATCGGCTCGTATAGCGGTCGCTTGTCTGGCCGTTACGTCTGTCTGCAACGGGTCCAGGCTGTGTAAAAACGTGGCTGTTTGAGTAAACGAATTTCACTGTGGATTGTCATATCGATATCTCAAATGAGTGTTGAGGTGTCGAATGAAGCGATGCATCCAGGGCAGCGACCGAACACAAGACATTTTGCTTCCTGAGCAGTTAGACGACTGCGTGACGGAAGAGAATCCTGTACGGGTGATCGACGTCTTTGTCGATGAACTGGACCAGGCGGCGTTGGGATTTGCAGGGGTAGCACCTGCAGACACTGGGCGTCCCGCATACCATCCTGCTGACCTGTTAAAGATCTATATCTACGGGTTATCTAAATCGCATTCAGTCCAGTCGCCGCCTGGAACGCGAAGCCCTGCGCAACATTGAGTTGATGTGGCTGACTGGCCGGCTCACACCGGACTCCAAGACGATCGCCAGCTTCCGCAAGGATAATGGGGTGGCCATACGCAACGTCTGTCAGCAATTCGTGCTGCTATGTCGGAATCTGGACCTGTTCACGCAACAGCTCATCGCCATTGATGGCAGCAAGTTCAAGGCGGTCAATAACCGTGACCGAAACTTTACCAAAGCAAAGGTGCAGGCACGCTTGCAGCAGATTGAGGAAAGTATCGAGCGCTATCTCGGCATGCTGGACACGGTCGACCGCACGGAGCCAACTGAGGCACCCGGAAAGGCTGCGAGACTGCAGGACAAGATCACCCTTTTGAAAGAACAGATGCAGGCGCTGAAGCAGGTGGAGGTACGCCTTCAGGCTGCACCTGATGGACAGATCTCCCTGCCTGACCCCGATGCCCGCACCATGGCCACCAGCGGCCGTGGCACTGGGATGGTTGGCTACAACGTGCAGACCGCAGTCGATACGGCGCATCACCTCATCGTCGCTCATGAAGTCACCAATATCGGCAACGACAGAAGCCAGTTGGCGAACATGTCCGAACGAGCTCGCGAAGCCTCTGGCATTGAGAAGTTGGCTGTTGTTGCAGACCGCGGATACTCTAGTGGCGAAGAAGTCCTGGCTTGCGACCAGGCTGGCATCGCTGCATACGTCCCCAAGCAACTGACGTCAGGCGCAAAGGCCGACGGCCGGTTCGGCTAGCAGGACTTCGTCTACATGTTCGATCGGGATGAGTATCGCTGCCCGGCCGGGCAAGCCATGACGCGCCGCTTCGAGGCAGTGGATAAAGGCATGGTCATCAATGTGTATGGGACACCGGCGTGTAGAGGCTGCCTGCTCCAGGCTGACTATACGACTGGCCCGGAGCGCCGCATCAGACGCTGGGAACATGAAGCCGTCATTGACGCCATGCAGGAACGCCTCAGCAAGGCGCCCGAGCAAATGCGTTTGCGACGGCAAACGGTGGACCATCCATTCGGCACTCTCAAGGCATGGATGGGCGCAACGCATTTCCTGACAAAGACGCTTGACCGAGTAAGCACGGAAATGGGTCTGCATGTGCTTGCTTATAACTTCGAGCGACTCCTCAGGATTATGGGAGCAGGGTTAATAGTGAAACTGGCTAGGGCATGAGGGCCTTCTGCACCAACACGCTGCCTCCATTTCCACAAAGCAACCGCAGGATACGATGAAGCCTCGGCGCCGGTCCATCTACCTCTATTTTTTCTGTTTTTACACAGCCTGGGTCGACTGCAGCCATTCACCACCAGCAGCTTTAGACTGAAAGCGGACGATAGCCAAGGGACCGCATCCTACAGATCTAATTCCCAGCGCGAAATATGAGAACTGAAATCATCTGCTAAATTCAATATTGTTAACGGCGAACCGAGGCCGTAACTCCAGCTATATCTAGTACAAAAATTTTGTCAATTTTCGATAATTTAGGTATTTACTTCCGAACAGTCACTGAGTAATAACGGCAGAATACCTTATATATTTACATTCTTCATTTTTGAAGAAAGTCAAATTCCGACCCAATAACAATTAGCATAAAAAATTCTAACCCGCTAATTAAGATGACAAATCCAATTCCTTTTGTTTTTGCCCTAATACGTCAGTTCGTAACTGATATCGCTTAACGTTAAAACCAATATTTTGGTTGCATAGAAAGTCATACACTCTATCGGCCTCATCTTTACTTCCTCTAAAGACAGTCAGGTGAGGATGAAAGCCATGGTCTTTGATAGGGTAGTCTGGTTTCCACCATACTTGTCTTAGCTTTTCCCCATTTAACTTCAGGAACACTACATGTTCTTTTGATGAATCAAACCGGCCGACTCCCACAATATCAAGATCCGCATCATTTCCGAGAGTCTTATTTACCTTGTTAGATGCCGTTCGAGGCACATGCTTAGAATAGGGGCCTCGGATAGTCACATGGGGGACACTCGGAATTTTACCCGACCTAAAAAGCGTCCTAACTTCACTAAATAAGTTTTTAATAGCCTCATCTTGGATTTCAAGAGTCAGCACTTCTCTAGTTATAGGCATTTTAGATTACTAAGTATTTGCGATATTCGAGGGGAACGCTGCTATGATTCAGAGCATCGAAGATAAATTCTGAAAATGCTGCAGCATTCAAGTTGAGCTCATTTCTTATTTCAGGACCCACTTTATCGAAATCCTGTGATTCTTTAATAGCCAAGAAATATTCGTAATTATCAAGTATTTCGTTGAAGCGAGGAACGAAACTTTGGGCGTCAACTAAACAATCCAATCCTCTTGCGAGTCGCTCAATAGGGCTATGGCTAGTTAGTTCTGAAAACTTTTCAGCTGTTGCCTCATTCATAAGTATCAGGGGCAAAACAGTACCAAATACAGTTAGCAAACGACTGTATTTCAAATTAAAATTTCTTTTCTTCCAGGATCGAGTGGGCGTATTCCGCACTTGTTCATAGTTCAGACATAACGTCCGCCAAAATCGCAAAATGTCATTTAAAAGAAACAAAGGTTTGAATGGCTTTTGTTTCGCTGCGTCTCTGAAATAAAAATCTATAATAGCTTTTTTATGCTGCTCATATGCGTCATAATTCGATAAGTAATTGCTTTCGAGTAGCATAAGCATGCGGGTCGTAAACCAATTTTCTTTATCGTCGGCGGATGATCCAACTTTGAGTTCATTAAGCTGAACGTGGAAAACTTTCAAAAATTCCCCATCGTTGCTAGGAGGCTCATACTCTAGATTTTCGTTAATATGGAGAATTGAAGCAAAAATTTCTATCTCTTCAAGCCTTCCAACGCTGCTTTCACCATTAGATGTTACGAAAACGTCAAGGTCTGATTTCTTACCTGAATCTAGACGGCCCAAGGACCCAGCTGCAAAGACGCTCACAGTTGGTTTGTTAGACAGCGTTTTATCCGTTTTAAAAGCCTTCCTAGCCGCAGAAAGTCTTTCTAAGGAAAGCATTCGGCGGTTTTGAATGCCTACGTGTTGTTGGAGTAGTGTACTGAAACTCATTTTTCTTTTTTAGCCTGTCTCAATTTTGATCAATACAAAACCTTCACTGCAGTAGAAATAACACTTTCTCGCACAAAGTTGCATCTTTTTCGTTTTCGAGTGTGCAAAAGTGCTCAGCGATCCAGCGATTGTCCCCCAACTGATGATTTTGCACCACTAAATCGATCAAAGTAGTCTGCAGTGCCTCATGATCTTCGGCTTCTAACAACTATCTGACCTTGTTCCATGGTGCGTTACCTCCCTTACCGCCAGCATGCTCAGGTTGTTGTTCTAGGGAATCTCTGCTGAATCACTTGCGCTTCTACGTTCCAAGGCAGTTCTGTTGTTCCTTCTTGCTTTTGTTTCAGTTGACGAATTCAAATATTTGCACACCAACTGGGTTGACGATGTATAATATTTGCACATTATAATTTCTTCGACGGACTTGTATGAACCTACCTTTGCCTGAACAATTTCACACCGCGTTATCTTCGGACCGCCTCAGCGTGATCGCTAATTTACTTCTGCAAGAGGTATATAGCACGGAGACTGAGTTGCAGAGTGACGTTGACGATGAATATACCCGTGGATGCACTTTGTTTGGTAGGCAAAAGAACAGGATTAGATTCGTTGCTCTGTCGAAGAAGTATGAGTGGCTTGAACTTGTAAATGGCGGAAATGATCTGGTATTTACGATCAGTGGGATACCGTGCCGGTTTTCCACCGATGATCCATTTAACCCTACAAAGTCTGCAGTCATAGGTATATCACGGTATCAAGCAAGTTTCTTTGAAGAGGCTGAATCTGGCTTGCCGTGCAAGTTTTGCTTCATTGTTGATAAAGGTAACGGCGAGACTGCAGAACCGCGTGTTGTATTCATAGGAGAAGATCCCTCTGGTAATGCCCAATGCATGTGGAATTCAGAGAGCGTGCGTTCGGTCTACATGCCAGAAGCACAGACTCCGCCAGCTAGAGACGTTCGCAAAGCAAAGATTTCACCGAAGCGCGATTCTGTAGACGACAAAGACCTCAATACAGGGCAGTAATGAGCAATTTTATTGGTTCAAATTTAAGAACTGCCCGCCTTTTTCACGGGCTCTCCCTACAAGATCTCGCTGACCGTGTAGGGCGCTCGAAGCAGTTTTTAAGTCGTTTGGAGGCGGGCATTGAATATCCGAATGCGGTACTTATTGCGGATTTGTCAAATGCCCTTCAAGTGTATGACGCATTCTTTCTAACCCCAGATCCAATGCCGATTACTGATGAGCAATGCCATTTTAGAAAACAGCTTACGACAAAAGTGGCGTTGAGACAGGTGGCGCGAGCACGGGGAGACATGCTCAAGCGACTGGTAAATGTCTTTGAACAAAACTTAGACCTTCCTAAATATGACTTCGTTGAGTCCGAGCCGCTTAGCCTAGAGCACATCGAAAAAGTAGCTGAAGAATGTCGTCATCGCTGGGATCTAGGATTAGGCCCAATTCAGAAAATGACTCGGGTTGCTGAAAATGCCGGTGCTGTTGTGTTACAGATGCCTGGTCTAGCGTCAGAAATTGATGCTATTTCATTTGCCACCTCGCGCCCAGTTATTGGTCTCAATGCAGAAGGCCGATCTGCATGCCGAGCGAGGTTTGCCTTAGCACATGAGATTGGCCATTTTTGTCTCCATATTGGCATACAAACAGGCGATAAGCTATCAGAGACTCAAGCCAATCGCTTTGCCAGCGCATTTCTTATGCCGCGCAGGTACTTTATTGTTGAATGTCAGCGAGCACTTAGGGCATCACGCTTGAATTGGCCCGCCATTTCCGAAATGAAAATGCGTTGGGGTGTTTCTAAGGCTGCGATCCTATATAGGGGACGACAGCTAGGCGTTTTTTCCGAGGATCAGTATCGGTCCGGTGTAATAGGCCTAAACCGGCATGGTCAGGCAAAGCGGGAAGATGAGGACGATCTAATTCCAATGGAATCGCCAGAGGTTATTAACGATGGATTCGAAGTCCTTCTGTCGGCATTTGGAATGTCTCGTGCAGTGGTTGCGTCATCGATGAACGTTGAGATCGAACTGCTTGACAGTCTTGTTACTTCTCTCCCTCGCAATTTTCAACACACGGGAAATGTAGTGCCGTTTCAACCAAAAAGATAAAGATTCTAGGACCTTCTGAGTACCGTTTAGTTTCTGAACGTTAAGCCCATTTGCATAAGCCTTTAAGGAATGCATACAATATAAGTTTACTATCTCAATGATTCAAGACGTCCGCCTCCGCCGTATTCCAGCCGTTCGCACAATTCATTCTTAGTCGACAGGACGGTTTCCAACAACACCGATGCATAGCATCATTCGTTCACTCGAAAAGCGTCGCCCATCTGTTTCGAACGCTTGGCATCGTCGCCATGTAAATATGCTGAGGTAGTCGAAATTGAAGAATGCCGCAGGTTATCCCGCACCGTAATGAGTTCCGCACCCATCGCCAAAGCATGGGTCGCGTGGGTATGTCGCATCCAGTGTGTCGTAGCCTGTTGCAGTTTTTCTGCCAGGGAAGGGTGGTCCTCTGCCATTTCATTCGCAGCGAGACTGAAAAACCGCTTGAGCACATTAAGCAACCGTGTCGCCGTAATACTGGTTTCTGAAGATTTTTCTAGTGAACCGATCAATGGCGTTGCGAGGTCCCATTGCTCGCGGGCGACCGGCAAGCTGCGTTGCAGGAGATAACGGTCAAGGGCAGAACGCGCCAGCGGCGGCAAGGCCACTTTTCCTGGTTTGCTTCCCTTGCCGACAAACTGCAGCCAATGGTCATCATGGCCATCCGTCGTGATCGATCGCAGGGTCACCCCAACCAGCTCGGATGCGCGAAGCCCGGTCGAATACGCGAAATCGAGAATAAAGCGCAATCGCTGCGCCGCTGACTCTTGCCAACCGTAGGACCATTCCAGGTCGTCTGCAACGGCCCGAACGATTCCCCATTCACCGAGGGTGAAAACATGGCTCGCATCCACAACGCGCCCTTTTGACGCGCCGCGTACTTTGATGCCGGAAAAGGGGTTGGCCAGCAAGTAGCCTTGCTCCATGAGCCAGCGGTATAGCGCACCGATGACAGACATTGCGTAGGCCACCGAACGAGCCGACAAAGGACCACTAAACGGGCGCCATTCGGGCGACCTCCTGGGCCTGGGTGGACCGACCCAACGTGAGGTAGGCGATGGCCTGCGTAAAAAGGCACGGTAGGCAACGGCATCTTCAACGGTCAAGGACGACAGGGCCCGTCCTCGCTCCAGTACTGCCCAGAGAATGAGCCGTTCGGTTTCCTTGCGGTAAGCCCGTACGGTCGACGCGGATTCGTGCAGTGACAGCCAGGCTTGAACAGCCTCGTAGTCGTTATTGGCCTTGAGTGTGCAAGTCTTCTTTGGGCCTCGGAATGTACCTTGCGAGCCGTCGACTTCCTGCGGCGGGGTGAATATCTCCCATGGCACAACCTCGTGGCGGGACGGCAGGACCACCAGGTCTCGGGCCCGTTCCGTGAGCGCAGCATGTTGAGCGAAAAACACCTCGATTTGGCGTGCGCCGGTTCGGCCAAGGCCAGGAATACTTGCCTACCACATCTTGCGTCTGGCGACGCGGACCGTCAGGTCCGTCAGCGTGCGGATGCCGTAGGCATGCAGGGTTTTGACGGCCTGAGGGGCAAGCCAGCGCTCGATTGCATCGCTGATCTGCGGCATGGCTGGCGGGCTCAACCGCAGCATTTCGATCGCATGCAAAACAGAGCGTGCCAGCCTGGTTCGCTCAGATTCCTTATGACCGATCAGGTCAGCCAGGTCGCTGCGCAAGCGCAAGCGGGCAAAGTCGCGTAGCTGATTGCGAATTTTGCGGATAACCGACCGTGCTGAGCTTGAGGTAGTCAAGCTGCCGCCGAGATAGCGAGCCACGGCTTCGTGCGTATTGAGGCCTTGGTACCAGGCACGCAGCGCGGCAAGCTCAGATGCGGTTGGAAACCCGTCAGGGGAAGAGGGCGGGGCACCGCCAGCTTGATCGAGACGTAAATTCATTTCGCCAGTTTACATGGCCATGACCACTATTACGATAAGAAGAGTTATCGTAATAGCTGTCGCGCCGGCATCAAAAAATCCGGGCTTGCACTCGTTGCAAAAAGTCCGGGTCTGTGGCCATGCGCTCATGCGCCTTGTTCATCTGGTTGATCAGATTGGCGAGGGCAGCGTTGACCTCATCTCGGCGATCCTTGTCCAGCGGCTTCGCATTTATTCTAGGTTCCATATCTCCACCTCAAAGCGTCATGTCTTCCAGTGCGGCCGCATGCCAGTGCACTTCCATAGCCAGCACGCGCTCCGGCGTGAATAGCGTCACGACTGCAAGCATAGTTTCGTACAATTCTATTTAAGAGGGTACGCAACCGGTCGTCGTTTTTGCACATATCGTTTTATTTTAAAAAATAGTGATCATAGGAATTAATTGTCTCGGAATCAGTTCTGTTTCTCTCTGCAACGATTATGCTTGCTTTCTGTCTATAATCGTCTCTGGCCCAAGTCGCGGCTGTTACTGAGTGACTCGAATATGATCAATTACGTAAATGTTATTAGTGGCAGTCACGACGAGGTCAACGAGATATCGGACTGGAAGGCACTGCATCGCCTCACCACCGCCTTATTGAAGGCTGACACGGTCCAGCAAAAACTGGAACGCATTCTGCGCACGGTCGTGGAGCTCCACCAGACGCAATATGGCGTCGTATCGTTTTTCGATCCAGGTAGAGATGCCTTAACTGTGAAAGCAAGTGTGGGACTGGTTGAGTCGGCGGTAGAAGGTTTAACAAAGGTTAAGCCAGGGGAGGGCTGTTGCGGCCTTGCTTTTGCAGAACGGCATCGCGTCATTATCGAGGACTTCGAGTCTAACGATGCGGTAGCTCAATTCCGTCCGTGGGCAACCCAACATTCTTTTCGAGCAGTCTACTCAACGCCGTTCTATGACGCTGATGGTGAGGCGCTAGGCGTCCTTTCTGTGTATTTTGATAAGCCGCACAAGCCGACTTTACGAGAAAAAGAACTCGCTGATATCTGTGCGACTACGATCGCACTGATTCTTGACCGTGATCGCAGCGAAACGGCACTGAGGCACGAACGCGACAGACGTGACCAAATACTACAAGGCATGGGAGAAGGTCTATGCATTGTTGACTACAATTTCAATGTCCTCGAAATGAATGAGGCGGCACTTCAAATCAACAGGCGGCAGTTCCACGAACTTGCTGGGCAAAGCCATTGGACCCTATGGCCGGAGACTGCGGACTCCGAAGTCGGTCTGTTATACCGAAAAGCGATGGCAGAGCGTGTTCCTGTTCACTTGGAAAACCGTTGGGAAGATCCCTCTGGTACGGTCGGGTGGTTTGAACTTAGCGCTTACCCAATTGACGCAGGGTTAGCCATATTTATCCGAAATATTACTGAACGCAAAACAGCGGAAGGCGCTTTACGGGATAGTGAAACGCGTTACCGTTTGTTAAGCGAATCTGTTTCGCAACTCGTTTGGCGGACCACTGCGGAAGGTAGGGTCATTGACGGTGCGGAGTCCTGGAACACATATACCCGGTCCAGAGACAACCCGCAGGAGCATTGGTATGATGCAGTCCACCCGGAAGAGCGAGAAAAGGCTCGTGAGTGGTGGGCGGCCACGCTTGTGGCAGGCACAATTTCCCAGTCCACGTTTAGGGTATACCGCCACGACGGAGAGTACCGTTACTTGCAAATTCGCACAGTGCCCTGGAAGGATAGCACTGGAACGATAAGGGAATGGATTGGTACTTGCGAAGACGTTACTACTGCGGCATTGCATGAAGACGAATTACTGCTTGCCAACCAACGTAAAGATCAATTCCTTGCGGTGCTGAGCCATGAGCTACGCAACCCCCTTTCAGCAACGCGAATGGCTGCCCAATTGCTCGGCGTGTCTCCAACTGATGGCGCGCGCGTTACCCAACTTTCAGAAGTCATTCAACGCCAGGTAGGCCACATGTCACGCTTGGTAGAAGATCTGATCGACGTATCCCGCGTATCCCAGGGACTCGTGCTGCTCGATAAGCATCCTGTCGATCTACGCACCATTGTCAAGAACGCAGTAGAACAGGTAAGTCCTATGATTTCCGCCAAGAATCATGTGTTAGATGTAGAGTTGCCTGTACAGGAATGTATAGTACATGGGGATCGAACCCGCTTGGTACAAGTAGTATGTAACCTTCTAAGCAATGCCGCACGATATACCCCGGATCAGGGAAATATACACGTCACCTTGACTGTAGAAGCAGAGCATTATCTGCTAGCTATCGTGGACAACGGTATTGGCATCGATCCAGCAGCAATAGCTGAAATATTTGACTTTTACGTTCAGGCTGAGCGCTCTACAGACCGGAAAAATGGTGGTTTGGGTTTGGGTCTGGCACTCGTCAAGAGCCTGGTTGAATTGCATGATGGCAACGTAACGGCAACGAGTCATGGCAAAGATTTAGGAAGCACATTTATCGTCACTTTGCCTCGACACGAATCCATGAAATTAATTGCTTGATTGAAATATTCTCGCTTTCATAGACCAAATATGCGCTAATATTCGTTTATGCAGGGTTCAGAGTGAGACAAGCTTTCAAAAGAATCATCTGCATCCACCGGGGCTGGCGGTTGGCAAAAATCCAGCACCAATTTCGAGCTGTTCTCCTTTGGATGAACTGCTTTTCATAACAGAGTTATCGCCGGCCGTTGCCCCCCTTGTAGCCGCCGTTCTTGAGCTTGGCTTCATGAATGGCACTAACAGTTCCCCACATTTTTATCCAACGTCTCGCTTTGTCTTGCTCAGCTAGGGACATGGCCTGGCTTAGTCTTATGACTGCCAGGCTCATTCGGCGCATTGCGTATATCTTGCGCTGATAAATGTCCCGTTGTGCCATTTTTCCCTGAGTCGGTTTTGCTTCCTGTTCAGTTAAAATTTAGCACACAATGTTTCGCTTCTTGTAAACAATGTTAAATTAGTTATGAATTAGCAACTATTTTGTTGTTATAAATGCATTAAGCCAGCACTTTGTACTTTGTTTATTTGTTATTACGCTTCGACTTCATGTAACGGGTCCCGCTAAGTGAAACCCATGCCCAGAGCCATTGACCAGCTTTGTCTCGTTCGATTTCAGTAGTGGCCTTGTTCAATCGGATTATCGCCAGGCTTATGCGGATCACGCCATAAACTTTCCTTTGTGCAAAATCTCTTGGAGGCTTCACAAACCAGCCGATTTCATGGCGCAATTAAATGTATCTGTAAAGGCTGGTAGGTCAGTCTTCGCTAGACTGCCTATCACCCTTGTTTGAGTTGAGTTGGTCTAGCCGATAACCAAACCCGTACACGGGAGAAAGGCGAAAACCGTGTTCTGGAATCAAGCTCAACTTATTGCGTACCCGTGATACGTGTGTATCCATGGTGCGCGATATTTCGGGTGGATTTCCCGCCCAAACCGTCTCGACAATAAGGGTTCGAGAGAGCGGCCGGCCAACGTTACGGAAAAACAGCAGGGCCAGATCGAACTCTTTTTTTGTCACATCCACTAACTTGCCCATCATGCTAATTCGCCCCCGGCGTGGCTCAAACACATACGGACCGAAGTGAAGTTGTTCATCAGACATTTGGTATGGATAGGCCTGCCGCAACAGCACCAAGATTCTGGTGACGAGTTCCCGGCGGCGTATCGGCCTGAACAGATAGTCGTTGGCACCAGCGTTCAGGCTTGCAACGATTTCTTCCTCGTTAGTTGAGCTGGCAATGTAAAGAATGGGCACCCTCGCAGGCACCTGCGCGCGTATTGCCTGGACTGGATTGATTTCTTTTTCTGCGTGCTGCAGGTTCACGACTAGCACATCATAGGGTTCGCGCTGAAACTGTCGTAACAACTCTGCACTTTCTTGGAAAGGACTGCATTCATGGCCCACGTTGGCAAGAATTTCGCACATTGATTTAGCTTGTGTAAGGTCGAAATCGACTATGGCAATCTTCATGGCAGGGCGTGAACAAGAGCGTCATTGTTAAAGATGAACGATTGTTAACGTTTCTACTGAGAAAGTAAATTGTAATTTTATAAAAGTTTATTTTTTACAACAAAACTTATATTTCCCTTAATTTTTGCAGCCACTTCATTGCCAGGACGCGTGCACGCATCGAGCACATGTTCGCAAGCTTGGGACAGATGGGCGGCAAGACGCTGCGCTCGATTGGCCTGGCACGCACAAGGCTGCACCTGAACTGGAAGGTCGCTGCTTACAACCTGCAGCGCTTCGTCTATCTGAAGGATGCCGGGGTCGAGGCATGCTGATGCCCGAGGTCCGTCCGGATCGCTGAAAACGAGCAGCACAACCTGAAAAAGAGGTTGGGAAAGAACGACGCCCGCGCGTTGCTGGCTCACATCCTTTATCGGCACAAGGAACATGGAGGCCTTTACCGAGGATGATGGCCGCATTGCGATCTGGCCGCAGGGAGGTGGTTTTCAACGGCTCCTGTGCGCGGAGGATGTCGCCATTCAGTATGTTGTGGCGCCGGCGCTTGTCATCTGCCGCGGCACTGTGACGGCGGAATTCCTTGCTCAAGACGTGGTGCTTCCCTGCTTCAGCGACGGCAGCGCCTGGAACGGCTGAGGCATGCCTCGCTTCGACGAGGAGACGGACCTGAGAATCGTCTCGCTCATGCCGGATCTGTCCTATAACGAGGCGACTGGCATCATTACGCTGCAGTTCGTGGGAGAGGAACCGGAAGACTATCGGACCCAAACAATCACCTGCGAAGGCGAGGCGGTCGAAGTCTATGAAATCGGCGGCGGCTGGACATGGTATAGGGTCAAATTTCCGGAAACGGAAGACGATGATCCGTTAGGGCAGAAAGCCAATGAAAAGAGCTTCCTGTTTTTGTCATCTGACTTTCCTGACCATTCCGCTGCTATGGAGTGTCAGTCGCGCAGGCGATTGACAGGTCACGTCCGCAGTTCACGGCACGTCTGTGGGTGCCAAACCCGGCCGGCTTCTCGTGAAATGGCAGCGGCAGGGGAGACCGCGATAGGGCAACTCGTCATTTACGATGGCTCGACCAATGGGAGCGACAACCCGAATGAACTGACGACAGCCCTCAATGCGCTGTATGGCGTTCAACCTGCGCCAGTTGATGTTGCCGCCTTTTTAAAGGAACGCGGCTTTGTCGATGCCGCTGGGGCACTTGCCGCACCCGGGGATTAACTTTCCTACTGACCCGACTCTTCCATTTCTGGAGAATCGGGTTTTTTCATGCACGCGGCCCATTGTGTTGGCGTCTTGCCCCGCCGTTCCATGAACACCCTGGCAAAGGACTGCGGCGTGCCATAGCCAACCGCACTGGCAACTGATTTGACCGGCTGACCCTGGCGCAGAAGAATTTCCGCAAGGTCCAACCGCCAATCGGCAATATAGGCAGCCGGACTGATGCCGATCAGGTCATGAAATTTCTTAGCAAATTTGCTGCGTGACATTGAAGCTTCAGTCGCCAAAGTACCAACCTGCCATTCCCGGGCCGGGTTCTCGTGAATCAACGTCAGTACCTTGGCAATGCCGGCATCTGCGAAGCCGGTCAGGATCCCGGCTTTCAGTTGTCCGGTTTCCATGGCATGCCGTATTACCTCGAAGACGAGGATGTCACTGAGCTTGTCCATCATGAAGCGCTTGCCAAGGGATTGCGTGGCAGCGCGGGCAAACAGCAGCTCAACGATTTCCCCAATGCCATCGACCTCTGCCAATGGGATAGCCAGGTAATCCGGGAGTGACTGGGCAAACGGATTGCGCTCGGCTTCCTTGAACTGGACGTTAGCGCAGACAAGTTCGGCTTCGGTGCCGGGTGCCACGACCAAGCGGTGATTGTAGGGCCGTGGATAAAAAATGATCGTCGGCTCCACAGCCACGATCGTCGAGCCGTCGTCGTGTTCCATGGTGACGGGGCCGCGCCGCACGAAATGCAGGTGGCTTACGTTTTGGTTCTCGCTGAACTCATTTGCTCCGCAAAAGTCGCCCGAGAAAAAGGTCTCCCCTGCGAAGTTGAAGCGGGACAGAAGCGAAATCAGAAGTTCGTCCTTCATTTGGATGAATCGGTACATTATTTGGATGAGTTGTACCAATAATAGCTCAACAAGGTAAAAATTGCGTCGCAAATATTACTAACTGGAAATTAGTTTGGTCCATCAACATTCACGGTTCTCTTTCTGGAAAAGCACTGCCAACCTTTTCATTCAAAAAAATGCAAAAACTCTCAAGTCTGAAAATCAGCACCAAGTTCTCGTTGGGATTTGGCGTGATGGCGCTTCTCATCGTTATTCTCGCCACCTTCGCACTCATGCGCATCTACAGCATTGACGCGGTAGTGGAGACGCAAAACAGGACACGCGCTGAGAAGCTCGAGCCGCTCTACAGCGCACGGGAAGCGCTCGATCAGACAGGTATCGCCGCTCGTAATGCGTTCATCTTTACCAGCGAGACGGACGCGAACCGTGAACTTGATATCCTCGACGAGCAAAAGGCAATTTATCTGGCCTCACTGAACGCCATGACGCCGGCATTCAAGGGTGAAGCTGACTTCGAGAAGGCAAGGAAGGGCTTGCTGGCCATGGCTGAAGAACTGAACCGTCCGCGTAAATATCGCACTGAAGGCAAGATGGAAGAATATGGTGTGTTCCTGGTCAAGGAATGCTCGCCGCTGCGTCGCCAGATCGTCGCCGATATCGATGTCGTTCTCAAGTCGGTGCAGCGCAACGCCGATGCGCAAAGCCAGCAAGCGGCTGCAACTGTCAGCCAGTCAGAACGAATTATCCTGATAGTCGGGGCGTTGGCGGTGCTGGTGGCTGTGGTCGTTGGCATTATGATGACCCGTAGCCTGCTGAAGCAACTCGGCGGCGAACCGGGTGACGTAGCAGGCATTGCGCGCCGGGTGGCACAAGGTGATCTCGCAGTCAGAGTCGTGACCCGCGTGGGCGACGAGAATAGCGTTATGGCTGCGATGAAAGACATGCGCGACAGCCTGGTGGGCATCGTGGCGCAGGTGCGTGCCGGTACCCAGTCTATCTCCACTGCGTCTGGGGAAATCGCTGCCGGCAACGTGGACCTGTCTGCCCGTACCGAGCAACAGGCATCGTCGCTCGAAGAGACGGTATCGTCGATGGAGGAGCTGACCTCCACTGTCAGGCAGAATGCCGACAATGCCCGCGCAGGCAATGACGTCGCTATTGCCGCTTCGGCGGTTGCCGTCCGGGGCGGTGCAGTCATGAGCCAGGTGGTCGATACCATGGGCTCGATCAACGAGTCCGCGCAAAAGATCGCCGACATCATCGGTGTCATTGATTCCATCGCGTTCCAGACCAATATCCTCGCACTGAATGCCGCTGTTGAAGCAGCCCGCGCCGGCGAACAGGGACGGGGCTTTGCAGTCGTGGCAACCGAGGTGCGCAGCCTGGCGCAGAAGTCGGCGGCCGCAGCCAGGGAAATCAAGTCCCTGATAGGGGACTCGGTCGAGCGCATCGGCACCGGCAGCAAGCTGGTGACGGAAGCGGGTGCGACGATGGAAGAAATTGTCGATAGCGTCACGCGGGTGACGGCCATTATGGGTGAAATTCTGGTGGCATCCCAGGAGCAGAGCGCCGGCATCGAGCAGATCAATCGTGCGATCGGGATGATGGATGATGTCACCCAGCAGAACGCCGCATTGGTAGAGCAGGCGGCGGCCGCGGCGGAATCGTTGCGGGAACAGACAGGATCGCTGTCCGAAGCGGTGAGCGTATTCCGGCTGGACGGAGCGGTACCTATGCCCCTTTTTGCACCGGTCGACAAGCCTGTCACCGCCATCACGCCTTCGCTAGGTGCCAAACGAAACCGATCTGCGTCAGCCAATGTACGTTCGGTCGCCATCAGTTCCAAGGTGGCGGCACGCGACGCAGGGAACTGGGAAGAATTCTAGGCGTGATAGCCGGATGCCAGGTCTGGCATCTCTGGCTACTGATTGCCCGTCAAACCTTTATTTCCATCTAGAAATGCCTTACGCCTGATGACGATACCGTGCGCTACGCATTGTGTATCAGCGGCCCTCACAGATCATCATCATGAGAGTCTTTAATGCAGACTGATTTACCCCTGACGTATCCCTGCGAAGTCCTGAATTTTCGCCTCGGAGGCGAGGAATATGGCATCGGCATCATGAATGTCCACAAACTACGGCCTTATGAAAACGTAATCCGCATCGCGAATGCGCCCGACACGGCCGGCTTCCAGCTGCGAACAGTTACTTTTCAGTAATTTCAGGCCTTAGCGGCTGCAGCAACCTTGCCAAGTTCGCTTTGTCAGCATCTTTAACACCATGGTCAGTCAGTGATTGACTCAGGTACGCATCCATTAGGTTAAACTGCTTTGAACTAATCCCCATTCCAGAATGGGCTTTTGCCATTAGCGCACCATCATATCTACAGGGTCCGTCTGAAATTTCGCATAAGTGCATCGTTACGCTCTCTTTTACCGGGGCTAACCCATCTCGTTATACACAAGTCACGCATCTTCCATTCGAAGGGCTTGAATTGTGGAGGCGGCATCCACGGTGCGTTGAAGTCCGATCCAAAGCGTTTTGGCTCCCGGTTCGCTATCGCCCTTGCGACCAAGGAAGCCGCCTAACGATGCGATCAGCCGGATCATTTGATTGAGCGTCGGTGGACTGGTGGGGCGTGCCTTCTTCGCCAGTAAATAGGCGCCTCTGATCTCGTCAGGATGGAAGAACAGCGATGCATCCAGGTCCGGACAGGTCCTGCCCAAGCGCATGAGCCTGGCGATGCGCCACGCCACGATCATGTACAGCACCAGAGCCCGTTCCACCCGGTCCATCTGCGACAGTTGCAGGGCTTCCACCTTGCAGCCGTTTTTCAGCACATTAAAAAACAGTTCTATTTCCCATCTGCAACGATACCAATCGATGAGCTCGATCACGGCATCCCGGTCTGGCGCCAGCCGGTTCGTCACCAGCCGCCACACCACCGGCTTCACACCTGCCGGCGCATCGATCTCTCGGGCCACTACGCAGGTCACACTGAGCTGTCTCTTGCCCGGCAACTGGATGCGGCTTGCGCGTAGCTCCTGCCTGACTTGCCGTGCCTTCTGGCCGGCACGTCCCGGCAGGATAAAGGCAATCTCGCCAAGCACTTCACCGGCCTCCACCTTATCCCAGAGCTTGCCTCCCTCTGCCAGGTTGCGGTTGTGCCTGGCACGAATCAACCAGTCGGCAGAGTGACCAAGCGTATCGGCCAGCTCCATCAGCGCGGCCATATCGCCTTCGCGATCGGCCACATAGATCAGGCGGGTAGCGGGCAACGTTGCTGCCTGTTCGGCCACGCGTTCATAGCTCTCGATCCACCGGGTACTTTCCTTGATGCCGCCGCGTCGTCCGTTCTCATCCAGCGGTTCACGAGCCCACATCCAGGCGTCCAATATCCCCAACGGTTCCCGGTCCGGTGTGACGGCGTAGGTCGGGTGCAGGTACATGCCACGCTGTGCCTCGAAGCTCAACGGTCCCAGGCCTTCCATGTCCTGGCCGTTGAAGTCAAGCTCGGTCGTGTCCGCGATACATAGCACCACGGCATGCTGCTGCATGCGCGTAGCAGTGCGTTCCCAGTGCGGCTGCATCATGTCTACCCACTCGACTTCCTCATTGCCAAGGAAGCGGTAGGCCGCCATGGTCTCTGACCAGCCGTCGCATGCCCCAGGAATGCTCGCGGTCGGCTTTGCCGCTAACCGCTTCAGCAATTCCTTCGCACGCCGGTCCCGCCTTGGGTCACCCAGGTCCAGCGCTTCAAATTCCTTGTCCACCCATACCTCTGATACCAATCCCAAGTTTAACGAACGCATAGTCAGGCTGAGTGTCTGAGTAAAACAGCATCCTCGTCAGGAGGCGGACATGTTGACTCAGGAAGTGTTACTGCAATTGCAGAAGTACAATTTTGATCTGCTGGCACGTCAGGAACCGAGTGGGCGACGACGCCTTCGCTACATGGCACTGGCTCATATCAAGGACGGCAAGAGTGCCTCTGAAACGGCACTTGCCTTGCGCGTCACACCTCGTGCAGTTACCCAGTGGCTAAAGTGGTTTGTCGATGAAGGCTTGGACCGTGTAGCAGGGATCCCGCATTATTGGAGTCCGCAGCGACTTCCCAAGACGCAGGAAGAAGCGTTTCGCCAAGCAGTCGAGCAGTTGCAGGACCGGCGTGGTGGTGGCCGCGTACGTGGCGAGGATATCCGTCAGTTGCTGGCCGAGCAGTTTGAGGTGACGTATACCCTTAACGGTGTTTACGAATTACTCAAGCGACTCGACATGGTCTGGATATCGGCGCGGTCGGTGAGCCCAAACGCCAATCCAGCCATGCAGGCGGAATTCAAAAAAAAACTTCGCCGAGGAAGTGCAGGCCGCTCTGCCGCCTGATGTCCCCATCGAGCATGTCGATATCTGGTTTCAGGACGAAATGCGCATCGGTCAACGCGGCACCCAGACACGCCTTTGGGCACGCAAAGGCACACGGCCGCGTGTAGTGCGGCAGCAGCAATCGGAGTCTGCTTACATCTTTGGCGCCGTTTGCCCGCAGCGCGATACGGCGGTTGGTCTTGTACTTCCCTTTGCAAATACCCAGACCATGGCGCTTCACCTGGAAGCAATCAGTCTTGCTGTGCCACCAGGCCGGCATGCTTTATTAATCCTTGACAAGGCCGGGTGGCATACGACTTTAAAGCTGCCCCAATTGTCCAATCTATCGTTATTGACGCTGCCAGCGGCATCGCCTGAGTTGAATCCGGCCGAGCAGGTCTGGCAACAACTGCGTGATCGTAGCTTGGCCAATCGATGCTATGACAATTACGACCAGATCCTTGATGCCTGCTGCGACGCCTGGAATGAATTCACACAGATCCCCGGCGCCATTCGTTCACTGTGTTCGCGTAGCTGGGCTTGCTTAACGCCTACGCTCACGACGATATAACTTGGGATTGGTATGACTCGTTATCCATCGGCTTGTCAAAAGCACAGAGTAAACGCGAATTCGCGGAGGTTTACAAGCCCGTATTACAAAGGCCCGTTAATTCCTGCCACCCTGTGCGAAGCCACCAGACCGGACTTGTGTATAACGAGATGGGGCTAACCTGATACCTTCAAAAATAGCCCGAGTCTGAGGATCAGTTGCCGTTCGGTCGATCGTTTGGCTCACAATAGCCCTAATATTTTCCAGCCCACCAAGTCTTTCATAGAGGGTAGAGGATGCGATTGCCGACGTCGGTCCTATAAAAAGAAAGAAAGCGATGCTGCAGATGAATTGACACCTCATTTTCAATTAAATTAATTTAAACAACAATGTTCGACAGAACGGGGATATTAGACAGGCTCCCGGTGCTTTACTTATTTTTCTGTACGCGGGCTGGAACGGCTTTCGCCAGTTTCAAGCATCCTAGTCGCATCAGACCAGGCAAACTTTAGGGACCGCGCCATAACCCGCATCAAAGCAAGCAATTCGACCTGCGCATGCACAGGAGCGCCGATTGATTTCATGGTGTCGATGCGCGCCGACAACGCGTCGATTCTTTTTTGCAAACTTTCAATCTCAGCTTCAAGTTTTGCCAGATAGGTTTGATGCTCGTCCTTGGGAACCAAAGTCATTCCGTTTCGTTTTCCAAAGTTTCTTAACTAAGAATCAACCAAAAAAACGCTATTTACATAGAGATCTGACCTGTAGCTGTATCCCCGCTGGGCTTGCTCAAGCCCGCTTGTTGCGGAGTCAGCATCAGACCGAAATCATCGCGATTATGTTATCAGTTACCTTCATACTCAGTGCAGCTCGCAGACGAATCAACGCAGGCTAGTTGCTTAAAAGAGGCCTACTGTCGAGTCTAAAACAGACCATAAACAAAAATACACACATTGATAAGTCGAGAAAACTGCACATCGGCCACTTCGCCTTCGTGCGCGCCCTGGTGCAAGGCGCGGACACGAAAGCGGCGTGGGAACGGTATCTGCAAATTGAAGGTGACCATGCCGATGTCAGGACCGCGCGTCGCACGATTACGTGGATCCGGGATGCCTTGGCCGCCGCGGCGCGCAGGGAGAACAGGTTCGGCACCGCGCGCCTGGTCCTGGCCGACTGGTCGAAGGTCGATGGCAGCAGGCACAAGCAGCCGACACTGGACGAGTTCATTGCCACGCGCGGTATGGATGGCTTCTCGGAAGCAGAGCAGATCGAGGTATACCAGGCGGCATACCCGGGTGCCGCTACCCAACAGGGCACCTCGAATTACACCTGATTTCGGCGTCATCAGCGAGCCAAGCGTTTGA
>CAUQYP010000018.1:0-37521 GCA_963522035.1 uncultured Noviherbaspirillum sp.
CGGCACCAGCGACGTGGCGTCATCAACGGGGACCCACGTCAAAAGCAACGGCAAAAGCAAAAGCAAAAGCAACGGCAAAGACAAAGGCAACGGTCGCTGCGCGGACGTGGCGCTTCTGATTCAAGCCTGCATGAAAATGCTCTACTGCGCCGGCGCCTGGCTTCCGCCGGGCCGCAGCGCAATCTGCCGGTCGCACCCGGCACCGGCTGCTGCAACCGCCGAAGCAAGCGCGAACAGCACGAACGCAAGCGCAACGCCATGCCAGTCGTGGCTGGCGGCGTGCAGCAGGCCGGCGCCGACCGGCGCGGCCGCGGCAATGGTGTAGCCCACGCACTGGACCATGCCCGACAGCGACGCGGCAACGTCGGCGTCGGGCGAGCGCAGCACGATCAGCGCATTGCCAATGCTGAAGGTGCCGCCCTGGCCCAGTCCAAGCGCCACTGCTCCCAGCCACAGTGTGGAAAGCGGCCCGTAGAGGCAGCCCAGGAAGCCCATGACCGTTAGGCCCAGCAGCATGAAGATGGCGGCCCGCTGGTCCCGGCCGCGGGTGGCAATCCACGGCCCGGTCAGGGACGTCACGAGCTGGGCGCAGATCGAAAGCGATAGCAGGACGCCGGCAAACATGGGAGTAACGCTGCGCTCCACCAGCATGGTCGGCAGCCAGGCGAAGACGCAGTAGGCCAATGCCGATTGCAGGCCGAAATACAGCGCAACCTGCCATGCCAGCCTGTTCCGCAGCAGGCCCTTCACCTTTCGCACCAGCCCTCCCTGCGGCGCTGCGCGCTGGCGCAGCAGGCGCCGATTGGCGGCAATTGCGGCGAAAACGACCAGCGCCGCCGGCACCGCCCACACCGCCTGCGCCATGCGCCAGCTGCCAACGGCTTCGCCTAGCGGGATCGCCACTGCGGACGTCACCGCCGCCCCGATGGTAAGCGTTGTTGCATAGAAGCCCATCGCATTGGCTGCCTGCCCGGGAAAGCTGCGCTTGATCAGGCCGGGCAGCAACGTCATGATCAGGCTGATCGAGGCGCCTATCATGACCGTGCCGGAAAACAGCGCAACGACGCCCGGCAGCGCGCGTATGACGATGCCGCCCAGCAGTGTGACAAAGCACCAGAACACCACGCGTTCGGGCGCCAGCCGGCTTGCCAGTCGCGGCGCCAGCGGAGCAAACAGGCCGAAGCAGAGCACCGGCAGGGTCGACAGCACGCCGGCTTCGGCAAGGGAGATGCCGGTTTCCGTGCGTATCGTTTCCAGCAGCGGCGCCACGGTCGCCAGCGCCGGCCGGAGGTTGATGCCGACCAGGAAAAGCGCCAGCAGAAGCAGCCACTGCCGGACGGCCGGCGCCGACCCGCCTGCCACTATTCCACTCCGCTTGTCGAGCGATTTCAACCTGAACCGCACAAGCGCCGGACCAGGCATGCAAGGCCGCGCAGGCCCCTAGGCAAGGGCCGCCTTCACCGTGTCGCGCACCGGCCGCGAAAGGTCTGCCAGCTGACCCGCGTCGACGACGGCGCCAGCAGTCATCAGCTTGCGCAGCGGGGTCATCTCGGCGCCGCTGTTGACGGCCAGCACATAACGCAGCTGCTGCCCATCGAAGCCGTAAACGGAGAATTTGCTGTCGGAAGCCTGGCCGCGCATATGGTAGGCAAGCGTAGGGTCGGGCAAACCCAGCATCTGGAGGTTCATGCCCAGCTGGTCGGACCAGAACCATGGTACGACGTTGTAGGCGGCCGGCAAATCCAGCATGGCGCGGGCGGCGACCTGCGCCTGTTCCTGCGCGTTCTGCCACGACTCCAGCCGCACCCGGCGCTGCAGAAAGGGGCTGTGGTGCGACGCGCAGTCGCCAGCAGCAAAAATGCCGGCGACCGAGGTCTCGCCGCGCGCGTCCACCGCGATGCCATTGTCGATGACGAGACCGGCCTGCTGCGCCAGCTCGACATTCGGGAGCTGGCCGACCGACACCAGCAGGAAGTCGGCTTCGAGCGTCTCGCCGCCGGCCAGGGTGACGGACACGCCGTCCACGCCGGCATCGACCGACGAGACCGCGGCGCCGCACAGCACCCTGGCGCCTGCTTCCTCGTGCCTGCGCTGCAGCCATGCGCCGACCTGCGGCGGCGCCGCCCGTCCCAGCAGCTGGGGACCCGCTTCGCACACCGTCACGGCCATGCCCTTGCGGCAGGCCAAGCCGGCAAACTCCAGGCCGAGGAAGCCGCCGCCGATGACGATGACGCTGTCGCCCGGCAGCAGGCGCTCGCGCAGGCGGCGGGCATCGTCCAGCCCGCGCAGGTAATGCACATTGGGCGCGTCCGGCGGCGCGCCGGGCAGCAGCCGCACGCGGCCGCCGGTGGCGATCAGGCAGCGATCGAAGCGCAGCGCCTCGCCGGACGTGGTGCGCGCGATCATGGCCTGCGGGTCGAGCGACTGCACGTCGACGCCGGGCCGCCAGTCCATCTCCAGCCCGTCATGGAAATCGGGCTTGTGCAGGAACAGCGATTCTTCGGCGCTCGCGTCGTGCAGCACGGCCTTGGACAGCGGCGGACGTTCATACGGCCGGTGCGCCTCGGCGCCGGCCAGCGTCAGGCGGCCGGTGTAGCCGTCGCGGCGCAGGGCTGCCGCCGCACAGCCGCCGGCCTGGCCGGCGCCGATGATGAGGATGGATTCGGGCATGGTCATCGGGCTTTCCTCCAGCTCAGCGGCTGTCATTGTTGAACAGGCCGGCAGGGTCGTCGATGCCGATGTTGCCGGGGTAGGCGCCGCTCGGCGGCGCTTCGATCCGTATCGACTCGATATCGACTTTCTTGTGCTTTTCCATGTTGCCGGTGACCAGGGTCGGAAACATGATGACCGCGCCGACCATCATAAGTTGCATGATCACGAAGGGTACGGCGCCGCGGTAGATGTCGCTGGTTCTGAGGTCGCGGCTGGCAACGCTGCGCAGGTAGAACAGCGCAAAGCCGAATGGCGGATGCATGAACGAGGTCTGCATGTTGATCGCCAGGATGACGCCGAACCAGACCAGGTCGATGCCCAGTTTTTCGGCAACCGGCGCCAGCAGCGGCACGATGATGAACGCCAGCTCGAAGAAGTCGAGGAAGAAGGCCAGCAGGAACACCAGCAGGTTGACCACCAGCAGGAAGCCGATGACGCCGCCGGGAAGGCCGAGCAGCAGGTGCTCGACCCACAGGTCGCCATCGACGCCGCGGAAGGAAAGCCCGAACACCGTCGAGCCGACCAGGATGAAGATCGCAAAGCAGGTCAGCTTGGCGGTCTTGTCCATCGCCTGGTTGAGCAGGGGCAGCGAGAGGCGGCGCCGCATCAGCGCCAGCACCAGTGCGCCGAAGGCGCCCATCGCGCCGCCCTCGGTCGGCGTGGCGATGCCGACGAAGATCGTGCCCAGCACAAGGAAGATCAGCACCAGCGGCGGCACCAGCGAGGTCAGCACCCGCATGCCGAGCGCGGCGCCGTGCAGGGTGCGCGCTTCCGGCGGAAGCGCCGGCGCCGACCCGGGCTTGATCATCGAGTAGGCGAACACGTAGACGGCATAGACGCCGGTCAGCAGCAGGCCGGGCACCAGCGCGCCCGCATACATGTCGCCGACCGAGCGTCCGAGCTGGTCCGCCATGACGATCAGCACCAGCGACGGCGGGATGATCTGCGCCAACGTGCCGGAGGCGGCGATGACGCCGGCGGCCAGCCTGTGGTCATAGCCGTAGCGCATCATGATGGGCAGCGAGATCAGGCCCATCGAGATGACCGACGCCGCCACCACACCGGTGGTAGCGGCCAGCAGCGCGCCGACGAAGATCACCGCATAGGCAAGGCCGCCGCGCACCGAGCCGAACAGCTGGCCGATGGTGTCGAGCAGCTCTTCGGCCATGCCCGACCGTTCCAGGATCAGGCCCATGAAGGTAAAGAATGGAATCGCCAGCAAGGTCTCGTTGAACATGATGCCGAAGATGCGCTCCGGCAGCGCCTGGAACAGCGCAGGCTCGAGCAGGCCGAGCGCGATGCCGACCAGGCCGAAGAACAGTCCGTTCGCGCCCAGCGCGAAGGCGACCGGGTAGCCGACCACCAGGAACAGGATCAGGGAGGCGAACATGATGGGCGCCATGTTCGCAATCAGGAATGCAGCCATGTCAGCCCTTCTGGTTTGTTGGAGCCTGCGCCGAGGCGTCAGGCAGTCGGCGCAGTTCATCGACGGTCTTGATCACCTGGGACAGCGCCTGCAGCAGCAGCAGCGTGAAGCCCACAGGGATCAGCAGTTTTACCGGCCAGCGCACGAGGCCGCCGGCATTGCTGGATATTTCACCGCTCGTATAGGCATCCATGAACGGCGCCCAGGACAGCGCCAGCACCAGCACCGCCACCGGCATCAGGAAGACGATCAGGCCGAACAGCTCGACCACGAGCTGATTGCGGCGCGACAGCCGCGACAGCAGCACGTCGACCCGCACATGCTCGTTGTTGAGCAGCGTGTAGCCGGCGCACAGCAGGAAGACGGCGGCGAACAGGTACCACTGGATTTCCAGCATGCCGTTGGAGCTGATGGAAAAGGCCTTGCGCGAAATGGCGTTGAACGCGCTGATCAGCACCGCGACCAGGATCAGCCAGCGTGCAAGCTGTCCAACCAGGCGATTAAGCGCGTCGATGCCGCTCGCAAGCTTGAGCAAAGGTTTCATTGAGTGTCTCTTGAAGCTGCCGGCGGCCGGCGGCAGTGCCGCGGCGCCGGACTTGGGTCAGCGGGCTTACTTGGGCTTGGCGGTCACCGCGGCGAAGGTGTAGTTGTCGAGCGCGCTTTCGGCGACGCGGAACCAGCTTGCCTGGTTTTGCTGGAACGCAGTCCACTGCGGCAGCATGGCCTTGAAGTCCGGGTTCTTTTCCGCCAGTTCGTTGAACAACTGATGCGACGCCTTGTAGGCCGCGTCCAGCACTTCGCGCGGGAAGAAGGACAGCTTGGCACCGCGTCCCAGCAGCCGGCGCAGCGCATCCGGGTTGCGGGCGTCGTACTTGGCCAGCATCTTCATCGTCTGCTCATTGGCCGCGCACTCGAAGGCCGCCTTGAATTTTGGCGGCAGCGCTTCCCATGCCTTGGCGTTGACCATGGAGGTGATCGAGGCGCTTCCTTCCCACCAGCCTGGCGAGTAGTAGAACTTGGCGACCCGGTCCAGGCCGAGCTTTTCATCGTCGTACGGTCCGATCCATTCGGCTGCGTCGATCGTGCCTTTTTCCAGCGCCGGATAGATGTCCGAAGTGGGAATCTGCTGCGGCACCGTGCCGAGCTTTTCCAGCACCATGCCGCCCAGCCCGCCGATGCGCATCTTCAGGCCCTTCAGGTCAGCCACGCTCTTGATTTCCTTGCGATACCAGCCGCCCATCTGCACGCCGACGTTACCGCAGGTGAAGTTGACGATGCCGGACTTCTTGTACATCTCGCGCAGCGCCTCGAGGCCGCCGCCATACTGCAGCCATGCATTGTGCTGGCGCGCGCTCAGGCCGAATGCAAGGCCGGTATCGAAAGCCAGCGCCGTATTCTTGCCAATGTAGGCCGACGCCAGCACATGGTTGCATTCGACCGTGCCATTGCTCACTGCGTCCATGTTCTGGCCGGACGGCACCAGGTCGCCGCCGGCGAATGCACGGATCTCGAAAGCTCCTTCGGTCAGCTCGCCGACACGCTTGCAAAACTCTTCGGCCGATCCGTAGATCGTGTCCAGGCTCTTGGGCCAACTGGTCGACATGCGCCACTTGACCTGCTTGTTGTCCTGCGCAATTGCCGGCATGGCCAGCCCGGCCAGTGCGGTTGCGCTGCCTGCCTGTTTAAGAAACCGACGTCGTTGCATGAAGCTCTCCTCTGGTTGACAAATTAAGCCGGGCCCATCGGACCCGCTACAAGTTACGGCGCCTCGCCGTGTCTGTTCCTTGCAAATGCCGTGCCCTGCGGCAGCAGGTGTGCACCCACGCTCACGGGCATCTTCTTGACCTCGCAGCGATCGACGAACACGGGTCTTTTTTAATCAGCACACTTCATTATTTACTCAGCGTACTGATCAAATTTAATCATGTCAACACACTTTTTCCCTTATCGGCGTCGCTCTTGAAAGCTCACTTTTTCAGGGACGCCAAGGCGCTTTTTCAGTGCGGAAATGCGCCGCAGTAATGCGTTTTCAAAGACCGGCAGCTCGCTTTTTCAGGCCGTGGCCTGCAGCGCCTGCGCCAGCGGCATCACCGCCGCGTACTTCTGCCGCATGTCGAACAGGTTGGCCTCGTGCGGCCCCAGCGCCCGGTCGCCCACGCAGTCCTCCACCACCAGCGGCCGGAACCCCAGCGACATCGCGTCTACCACGCTGGCCCGCACGCAGCCGCTCGTCACGCTGCCTGCCACCAGCAAGGTCTTCACCCCGCGCTGCGTCAGCCACGCCGCCAGCACCGTGCCGAAGAAGGCCGACGGCACCGTCTTCCGCACCACCAGCTCGTCTTCCCGCGGCGAGAGCTGCGGCACGATCGCGCTGTTCCAGTCCGCTTCCTTCAACGTCAGCATGCCCGGCACCTTCAGCGTGAAGACATTGCTGTCGGCGCCGCTGTCGGAGAACACGATGCGGCTGTGCGCGACCGGCCAGCCGCGTTCCCGCGCTGCCGCCAGCAGCTTCTCGGTATTGGCGATCGCTTCGGGGATGTTGCCGCCGCCGAACACCGCCGGGTCGGCGAACCCATTCACCAGGTCCACGATCAGCAGGCCGTACGGCGCCTGCGGCTCCAGGTCCGCGCCGAAGCCCTGGCGCTGGTAGGCTTCCGTATCGGCGCTCATGCCAGCGCCCGTCCGAACCCGTCCTGCACCACGCCCTTGGTGACCATGTCCACGCCGTCGAGCCGCACCGTGCAGTTGCGGATCGGGATGTCGATATGGCAGGCCGTGTTGCGGCTGCCGCCGGCCTCGTTGTTCGGCCCCAGCGAGCACAGGAAGTTGCCCTCGTAGGCTCGCGCATCCATGCCGATGGTGCGCTCGCGGTCATACAGCGCCAGCGTCGACCAGCGCGCGCGCGGCTGCAGGCCCCAGCCGATGTGCGACATCGCATACGCTTCCGGGTCGTTGAAGGACGCCATGTAGTCGCGCAGCAGCGCAGCGTCCACGCCACCCTCGATGGCCACGCAGTAGCCCTCCTTCATGGTCAGCTTCACCGGCTCGGTGACGTAGCACTTCTGCGGCAGGATGATGTCGCCGCGGTCGAGCACGATGGTGCCGTTGGTCTGCAGCTCATTGGGCCAGGTCAGCGGGAAGCCGCTCGGCCAGTGGTCCCAACGGCCCGGCTCGTCGACATAGCCGTACTCGGAGATGACCGGAAACTCGCCGATGGCGCAGCGCAGGTCGGTGCCGGCGTCGGAGACGATGTGCATCTCCTTCGCTTGCGCGATCCTCGCAGCCGCAGCCTTCACGCGGCTGCGGTCGGCTTCGGTCGGCACCAGCCGCGCCAGGATCTCCGGCGGCTCCACGGCCAGCAAAATCTTGGCGCCAGCCTGCAGGATCTCGTGCTGCTCGGGCGAGAACAGCAGCGTCATCAGGTCCAGCACCAGGTCGCTGGCCTTCAATGCTGCAATGGCGGCGCGGTTGCCGGTCAGCGGCGTGGTGCCGAGGTAGGCCAGCGGGTCGCGCGAGTGGGCCAGCTCGCCATTGACTGGCGGCAGGTCGAGCCGGTTGACGATGGCGCCCATCGCGCTGGCGGCGATGATGGCCGTCTGCAGCGTCTGCGGATGGGTCGACGCCGAGGTCAGCACGGTCACACTCTGGCCGGCCTCCAGCTTCGACAGCGTGAGCACCTGGGTCCAGGCGCGGATCATGTCTTGGTCGCTGATCATGGTGTATTCCTTGTAAATGTACGGGCTGGTTAGTAGGCGCCGGAGAGCAGCGCGCCGCCGCCCGGCACATAGGTTTCCAGGTCCAGCGCCTTGAGCATCGCGTAGGTGGTGGCGATGGCCGCCGTCACCACCGGCTTGCCCGTCATCGCCTCCACCTGCGCCACCGCCTGCAGCGACGGCATCTGCACGCAGGCCGACAGTACGATGGCGTCGACCCCGCTGATGTCCATCTCCGCCACGATGCCCGGCAGCCGCGACGGGTCGTGCCGCCCCACTTCCAGGTTGTCCGGTATCTCCAGCGCACGCCACACCACCACCTCGTGCCCCTCGTTCTGGATGTAGTCCACCACCAGCTTCGTCAGCGGCAGCATGTAGGGCGCCACCACCGCCACCTTCTTCGCCTTCATCACCTTCAGCGCATCGACCAGCGCGCCGGCGCTGGTGATGACCGGCGCCGCGCCGCCGTTCTCCACCGTGCGGCCATGCAGCCGCTCCTGCGACACCCGGTGGTAGCCATGGCCCATCGCCATGATGGCGACCAGGCACGCATAGCCCAGCACGTCGACCCGCGCGTCGGAGAGCTCCAGCGCGCAGCGGTCGGACTCGGCGTCCATCGCCGCCAGTTCTTCCTTGACCACCTTCTTCATGCGCATGCGGCTGGAATGGAAGGTGAAGCGCTCCGGGCGCACCGCCTGCCGCGCCAGCAGCATCGCCGGGATCTCGGTTTCCATCGTGGTGTTCGAGCTCGGCACGATCTGGCCGATGCGGTATGTCTTCTGCATGATGTCTCCCTCGTGGCTCACAGTTTGAAGATGCGTTCGGCATTGCCGTGGCAGACCAGCTTGCGCGTGGCCTCGTCCAGCGGCGCTTCCTCGATGAAGCGCGCTGCCGCTTCGGTCGACTCGTACGGGTAGTCCACCGAGAACAGCACCGCCTCGGCGCCCATCTCGCCGATGGCGCCGACCAGCGCATGCGGCGAGCAGACGCCGGACGTGGTGATCAGCAGGTTGGACCCGAAGTAGGCGGACGGCGCGCGCGCCAGCCTGACGCCATGCGGATAGACCGCGAAGCGGCTGTCGAAGCGCCAGCGCAGGAACGGCAGTCCTTCGCCCATGTGCCCGACGATGACCTTGAGTTCGGGAAAGCGGTCGAACACGCCGCCGAACAGCAGGCGCAACGCATGGGTGCCGGTTTCCACGCCCCAGCCCCAGGTGGCGCCGGCCAGTTCCGGGTGGCCCTGTATGCAGTAGGGGTCGGCAAAGGCGTTGGTCGGGTGCAGGTACATCGGCACGTCGAGCGCCTGCATCTTTTCCCAGAACGGGTCATAGGCCGGGTCGTCGAGGTAACGGCCATTGGTATGGCCGTTGACCAGCGAACCCTTGAAGCCGTATTCCTTCACCGTGCGTTCCAGCTCGTTGGCGGCGGCTTGCGGGTCCTGCATCGCCAGCATGGCGAAGCCGGCATAGCGGTCCGGGTGCCGTGCCACCTGGGCCGCCAGGAAGTCATTGTTTTCCCGCGCGCGCGAGATCGCCAGCGTCGTATCGGCTTCCGCCTGCACCGCCGGTCCCGACTGCGACAGGATCACCATGTCGATGCCGCCGCTGTCCATTTCCGCCAGCCGGATCTCGTCGAAGTCGCCCAGCTTGCGCGCCAGCGCGGCCCGACTCTCGGCGTCGATGTTATTCATGAATACCTTCGAGTACTGCTCGAAGCCGGGCGCCATGTAATGTTCTTCCAGCGCGATCTTGCGTATGCGTGTCATCGGATTTCCTTGTTTTAATGCCTGGTTTATATTCAGCATACTGACTAAAACGTCTTTTAAAAGGCAGCGCATTGCGCTGCCTCGTTTTACTTGCGGCCGAACAGCCGCTTCAGCCGCGCCCAGATAATGCTCAGCATGGTGCCTGACACACTGAGCGACTTTGCCGGCATGTCGGCCGCGCTGGTCCCGCCCATGCGGGCGGCGAGGTTGCGGCCGAAGTCGGCGATCATCCGGGTCACGAAGTCGCGCACCAGTCCCGAACGCGAGAACTGTGCCAGCGCGCCCTGCAGCATATGGTCGAGCGTGATGTCGACCCGCGTGCGCCCTTCGTCGAGGGCGACGATGCGGTAGCCGACGTCGCCCTTGGCCCGCGACTGGCTGATGCTGTCGGTGCCGGCGCCGCGCAGCAGGCCGCTGCGGGCGGCATCGTCGCGCTCCAGCACGGCCGAGCCGTTGAATGCAGCGGCGATCGGGCCGAACTTGATGGCGATCCGGCCCTTGACGCTGCGGCCGTCGTTCTCCAGCACTTCGGCGCCGGGAAGGCAGGAGGCCAGCGCCTCGACATCGCCCATGAACTCCCAGACTTGCTGCGCCGGGAAGTCGACCGTGAAGCTGTCCTCGATGTGCGACCAGCCCTTGCGGCTTTCCGTGGCCGGCGCGGCCGCTTGCGCTGCGGGAACGGCGGCCGGGCTTTCCTTGGCTACTGCGAAGGCGCGCATCGGTGCTGCCGGCCTGGCAGCGGCGACCGGCGCAGCGACCGGCCTGGCTTCGGCGATCGGTTCGGCCTTCAGGTCCGCCAGCACCGACTTGATGGCGCGCACGATGCCGACATAGCCGGTGCAGCGGCACAAATTGCCCGACAGCTCCACGCGTATGCGGTCCTCGTCGGCATCCGGCAGGCGCTTGACGATGTCATAGGCGGTGGCCAGCATGCCCGGCGTGCAATAGCCGCATTGCAGCGCATGCTCGCGGGTGAAGGCAGCGCGCAGCCTGGCCATCCATGGGTCGTCGCCATAGCCTTCGATGGTGCGCACGTCCTTCTGGTCGCAGGCCACCGCGAACGTAATGCAGGAGCGCACCGGCTGGTCGTCCACCAGTACCGTGCAGGCGCCGCAGACACCATGCTCGCAGCCGAGATGCGTGCCGGTCAGCCCGCAATGGTCGCGCACGAAATCACCCAGGTGGGTGCGCGGCGCCGCATCGTGGCGCACCCAGGCGCCATTCAGGTGCAGCCGTATCGGCTGCGGCGCGGCGGTCAGCGCCGTTGCAATATCTTCGTTCATCTTCATGCGGTCCCCGCTACCTTGTCCTGTTCAATCACGCCCAGCGCCTGCCTGACCGCGCGCTTCACCGCCGCTTCGATCAGGCGCCGGTCCAGCACGTCTTTCGAATGCGCCGCCTGGGCTACTGCCTGGTTTACTGCCGTGTCCGTCAACGCGGCCAGCCCATGCGCTGCGACCTGCGCGGCCAGGCCGGCCAATGACGCTGGCGCCCCGTCCAGCGCGCCGATGACGATCCGGGCAACGCCACGCTGCGGATCCAGCACCACCGCGCAGCTTGCCTCTGCAAACTCGCCGGTCTTGCGGCAGAACTTGTAATACCCCCAGCGCATGTCGGCCGAGTAAAGCGGCACCAGCACGGCAGCCAGCAGTTCGCCTTCCGCAAGCGAGGTGGTGAACGCGCCCGACATGAACTGCGTGGCCGGGACCTGCCGCGTGCCGCTGGCGGCCACGCATTGCAGCTGGGCGTCCAGCGCCGCCATTGCCAGCACCCAGTCGGCTGCCGGGTCCGCGTGCGCAAGGCTGCCGGCCAGCGTGCCGCGGTTGCGTATTGCGCGGTAGGCGATGGTGCCGGCGACGTAGCGCAGCATGCGCGCCAGCGGCGCGGACGCCTCGCCCAGCGCGGCGTCGAGCGCCCCGTCCTCGATCGCCGAATGGGTCAGCGCGCCGCCGATGAACAGGCTGCCATTGCGCTGTTCAACCTGGGCCATATCCTGCGCGCCGGAAACGTCGACGAGTATCGCGGCGCGCACCAGGCGCATGTTGAGCATGGGCCCCATCGACTGCCCGCCGCCCATGACCTTGGCGCCTGCGGCCGCGTTGCCGCAGGCCCGGAGTGCGTCGGCCAGGGAGCCGGCACGCTGGTAGGCAAAGGGAGCGGCTTTCACAGGGCCTCCGCTTTTTCAGGGACGGCGGCGGCAGGCGCAGCCGCCGGCGCCGGGGTTTGCGCCCGTGCCAGCGCGGCCAGCAGCCGGTGCGGCGTCAGCGGCGTCTCGGTGACTTCGGCGCCGAGCGTACGGATCGCGTCGTTGACGGCATTGAAGATGGCGGCCGGCGGCCCGATGGCGCCGCCCTCCCCCACGCCCTTGATGCCGAACTCGGTATGCGGCGACAGCGTCTCCATGTGCTCGATGCGAAACATCGGCAGCTCGGTCGGTCCGGGCAGGATATAGTCGGCCAGCGTCGACGTCAGCGGCTGCGCATTGTCGTCGTACAGCACTTCCTCGTAGAGCGCCGTGCCTATGCCCTGCGCCGCGCCGCCGTAGGCCTGGCCCTCGACCACCATCGGGTTGACCATGCGGCCGCAGTCCTCGACGATGACGTAGTCCAGAAGTTCGACCTTGCCGATTTCGGTGTCCACCGCGACCACGCATGCATGGGTCGCGTAGCTGAAGGCGCCGGTGTCGACGCCGGGCTTGTAGCCTGCCGTCACTTCCAGGCCGTTGGTATCGACATGGGCAGGCAGCAGCTGCGGATTGACGTACCAGGCGTTGGCGATCTTCGCGATGCTGACCCGTTCCGCACCGCCGACCACTGCGCCGCCTTCCAGCCGCACGCTGTCCTCCGGCTGGTTCAGCAAATGCGCGCCGATGCAGCACAAGCGCGGCAGCAGCATCTTGCAGGCCTTCGAGACCGCGCCGCCCGACATCACGATGGAGCGCGACGCGTAGGTGCCGGTGGAGTATGGCGTGGCGCCGGTGTCGCCATGCACGACGCGGATGCGCGCGACCGGGATGCCCAGTATTTCGTTGGCGATCTGGGCCATCGTCGTTTCCATGCCCTGTCCGTGGGAGTGAACGCCCACCCGCACTTCCAGCCCGCCGTCCGGCGTCAGCCGGACAGTCGCCTGGTCATGGCCGGGCACCACCGGCAGCCCCCAGGCGGCGAACACCGACGTGCCGTGCGCCGACTGCTCGGTGAAGGTGGCGAAACCAACGCCGATCAACCTGCCGTCGGCCTCGCCCTGCTGCTGCCGCGCGCGCACTGCGGACACGTTGATCATGTCCACCGCGCGCGTCAGGCTGGCCTGGTAGTCGCCGCTGTCGTAATGCTTGTTGGCGACATTTTTATAGGGCATGGCGCTGGCCGGCACCAGGTTTTCATGGCGCACTTCCCACGGCTCGCGTCCGACTTCCCGCGCGATCGCGTCCATCACCAGTTCGATGGCGAAGCAGACGCCGGTGCGGGCCACGCCGCGGTAGGGCAGGAAGCCGGGCTTGTTGGTGGCGACGCACTCGGTGCGGCAGCGGTAGCCATGGAAGTCATACGGACCCGGCAGGTTGCCGGCGGCCTGGCCCGGCTCCAGCGCGGTCGTGAACGGCCATGCGGAGTAGGCGCCGCCGTCGATGGTGATATGCGCATCCAGCGCCAGCAGGCGGCCGGACCGGTCCGCATAGGCGGTGAGTTCGTAGTGATGCTGGCGCGAGTTGGCGCCGGCGATCAGGTGCTCGCGCCTGTCCTCGATATAACGGAACGGCTTCTTGTAGCGCAGCGCGAGCCAGGCGATGCACAACTCTTCCTGCTGCAGCACGCACTTGTAGCCGAAGGCGCCGCCGACATCCGGCGAGATCACCCGGATCATGCCCTGGTCGATGCCAAGGTAGGTGGCGAGCCCGGTGCGGATCAGGTGCGGCACCTGCGTGGCGCTGTAGACGATCAGCTGGTGGAACTGGTGGTCCCAATAAGCCAGCACGGCCTTGCCTTCCATGGGCACCATGCACTGGCGGGCCAGGTCGACGGTGCGGCGCACCACCACCGGCGCGTTGGCCGCATGCTGGTCGAAGTTCCTGTCAATATCGATCGACAGGAACAGGTTGTCATTCCAGTGATCGTGCACGCGCACGTCCGGGTTGCCGCGCGCCGTGTCTGCATTCGGTATCGGCGGCAGCTCGTCGAGGTCCAGCCCTATCGTCTCGACGATGTCTTCCGCCTCCGCACGCGACGCCGCAAATGCCATCGCCACCGGCTCGCCGGCGAAGCGCACCTTGCCGGAGGCCAGTGGCGGCTGCGCCGACGACTGGTAGCTGGGCAGCGTGCATTCCGGCTCGATGTCGAGGGCTTCCGTCATATCTTCGCGCACGAAAACCTGGCCGGCGCCCGTCTCGGGCTTGTGGATGGCGACGATGCGCGCATGGGCGAGCGGGCTGCGCAGGAAGGCCACTTCCTGTGTTCCGGGAATGACCAGGTCGGCGACGAAGCGTCCCTGCCCGTGCATGTGCCGCTGGTCTTCCTTGCGCTGGACCCGGGCGCCGATGCCGCCGTCGGTCTGGGTTGCTCCGTGTGTCATAGTCATACCGTTCCTCCAGGTGGTTCGCGACCCGGGCTGAAAACCACGGCAGGAACGCCGGGCCCCGGGTGTCGCAGCAAACAACAGTTGCTGCGGATTACGACCTAATTAATCAGCATACTAACTAATTTTGCATTGCCGGGCTTGTGTTTTTCAGGCCGGGCACGATAATCATTCCATCTCATCACAAGCCCTACGCCATGCCAAGAAAAAAGTCGGCAAAACCTTCGCAGCCCATCGTGCCGCTAACGTCCCGCCCCGGTTTCCTGATCCGCCGGCTCAACCAGATCCACTACGCGATGTTCTTCGAGGAATGCCGTGAATTCAACATTACCCCGGTCCAGTACGGCATGCTGACCGCGCTGTCGGTCGCGCCGGGCCTGGACCAGAAAGCGCTGGGCCTGGCGCTGGGCCTGGACCGCACCAACACCGCCGACGTGCTGAAGCGGCTCGAGGAGCGCGGGCTTGTTACGCGCCAGCAAAGCGAGACCGACGGCCGCGTCAAGCATGCATTCATCACCGACGAAGGGCTCAGGGTCACCAATGCCATGTACGCCGCGATGATCTCCGCCCAGCAGCGCCTGCTGGCGCCGCTGTCCGAAGAGGACCGCACCCGGTTCCTCGATCTGCTGCATGTGCTCGTGGAGTCCAACAACGAGTTCGGCCGGGCGTCGATGAAGGCGCTTTGACTGTAGCGACCTTGCCGGCCTAGACCGGGTACACCAGGTCGGTGGCGATCATGGTCGTGTCATAGACCGCCTGGCGCTCCCGCAGCAGCAGCCGGTTTCCCTCGCGCACGAAGCGGTCGAAATAGCGCCCGGCCAGGTGCAGCGTGGTCGGCCCGTCCACCAGCGTCTGCAGCAGCATGAACGACGACTGCGCGCTGAACTCGCCATCGTCCTGCCGGGACAGCACGCGCACGTTTCCGGTCACATGCAGGTTGTAGCGCGGCGCGAACATCTGGGTCCGCGCGATCGAGACGGCGCGGTCCTGCAGCATGCCCTTCCCTTCCGCATAGACCAGCCCGACCCGCATGCCGGCGTCAGCGTTCTCGCGTGCGGTGATGCGGTAGATGGCGTCCTGGGTAAAAAACTCCGGCCATTGCTCCACGTCGCCCGAGTCGAGCACCGCGCAATACTCGGCATTGAATTCCTCGACGGCGAAGCGCAGTTCGCGCGCGGCCGCCGGGTCGATCGAGGCCGCTTCAAATCCTGTCAGTTTCATCTTGTCGGCTCCGCTTCTACAAACCCATGACTTCACGATAATGGCGATACATCGCACGTATCGCCGCTTCCGATATCAGCGAGTCGGCGGTGCCGACATTGCCGGCGTCGAGCTTGATCACGCTTTGCTGCGAGGTCGACTTGCTGATGCCTTCCTGGGTGAAGCGCAGCGCCTCGTTGTCTTCCAGGCCGAGAAAGCCGGACGGCCCCATCAGGTTGCCCTGGCGCAGCCGGTGCCGCGTCATCTCTTCGGTATCGTCCTCGTAGCCGAACATGGTCCACATCATCACGAAGCTGTTCGGTCCGTTGGGCACGATGTGGCGCACGCCTAGGGTATTCATCTCGCGCTGCACGATCAGGTTGGGCCAGATGGTCTGCATCGTCACCGACCACGGCGAGTCGAACTCCTTGATGTACTCCAGGAACCGCTCGTCCTGCAGCTTCATGCCTTCATGGAAGGAGCGCATTTCCTTCTTGGTGTCGTCGCTGACCTTCGCGTACTTGTCTTCCTTCTTGGCCGAGGCCATGGTGCCGTGGATGCCGTACTTGGAGTCGGCGATCATTGCCGACTCGTTGCCGGCCACCATCAGGCCGAACACGACCAGGAAGGAATGCAGCAGCGTCGCGTGATACGGGTCCTTCAGGTTCTCGTGGTACATCTTCCAGTTGGCCGGCACCTCGTTCTTGTAATAGCCGTGCAGCTGCAGCTTGCGGCCGTTGAAGACGACATCGAAGTCCTTCAGGATCTCCGGCGTCAGGTAGTCTTCCAGCGGCTCCATGTCGTGGCAGAAGGAAGCGAAGACCACGCCGTTGCGGGTGGTGACGGCCAGCTGCTTCAGGCCATGGTTTTCATTGCGGAAGTCCTTGGGCATGCCACCGGCCTTGTTGACGCCGCGCTTGAACGGAATGCCCTGCAGGTTGCCCTTCAGGTCATACGACCACTGGTGGTAAGGGCAAACGAATTCCTTGTTGTTGCCGCGCGAGTTGCGGCAGAACTCCGCGCCCCGGTGCGCGCAGCGGTTCTCGAAGACGTGGATGCTGCCGTCCTCGGCGCGCGAGACCACTACCGGCGTCGGGCCGACGTAGGAACGCTTGTAGTCGCCCACGTTCGGTACTTCCACTTCCAGCGCCACGTAGTTCCAGCTGCGGCCATGGAAGATGCGCTCGACCTCGCGCTCGTAGACCGCGTCGCTGGTGTAGACCCAGTCGGGAATGCTGTCCAGGCCTTCTGCCGGCCAGACATGATCCTCGATCTGGTCGGGGTTCTTGGTGCCGGCCATGCGGCCAAGGATGGCTTGCGATTGAAACATCGTATGCTCCGGTAATGTGCTAATTAAGCAGGCTGGTTCAAATGTCGGCGAGCAGGTCGTCGCCCTCGACGCGCAACGGGTACACCTTGATGTCCTCGGTCACCGGCGCGCACTGCGCCTTGCCGGTCCGCACGTCGAAACTGCCCTGGTGCAACGGGCACTCGATGCAGCCGTCCTCGAAGTAGCCGTCGGACAGCAGCGCGTACTGGTGGGTGCAGACATTGCTCGTCGCAAAAAACTCACCCTTGTCGCGGTACAGCGCGATCTGCTGCCCTGCCGCCGTTACGCCTACCACTTCGCCCTCTGCGACATCATCGGCCGCTGCAACCCTGGTCCAAGCCATATTTTACTCCCGTATTCAAGAAATAGTCAGCATACTGACTAAAATGTAGTGCCTGCCCTTATTGCTGTCAATCGCTTTTCGGCAGTTTGACAGCGGCAGGCGGAAACTAGTGCGCGTGCCGTCTCCACGGCGTCGCAGCGCGTTCCAGCCAGGCGAGCGCACCGAACAGCGCGATACCCATGATGACCAGCACGATGATGGCGGCAAACACGCGCGGGGTGTCGAACGTGCCTTGCGCGCTCAGGATCACATAACCCAGCCCGCGCTGCGACGCGACGAATTCACCGACGATGGCGCCGATCAGCGCCAGTGATATTGCCACTTTCATGCCGGTCAGGATAGACGGCAGCGCGCTTGGCAGCCTGACCTTGAAAAAGAAATCGAGCGACGAGCCCTTGAGCACCCGGCCAAGGTCCATCACGTCGGCAGGCACCGAGCGCAGGCCATGCACGGTGTCGACGATGATCGCGAACACGGCGATCAGGAAGGCAATCGAGATCTTCGGCTCGGCGCCGGTACCCAGCCAGATCACGAACAGCGGCGCGATCGCCACCTTGGGCACGCTGTTCATCGCAATGATCAGCGGATAGACCGCGCTCTCGAACCAGCGCGAGCTGACCAGCAGCACCGCGATGGCGACACCGAACACGACCGCCAGCGCAAAGCCTGCCAGCGTGGTCAGCAAGGTGTACCACGCATGGTCCAGGTACCAGCCGCGTTCCGCCCACAGTTCAAGGAATACGGTGCTGGGCGGCGGCAACATGATGGGGCGGACGTGGAGAAGCCGCACCAGCACTTCCCACATCAGCACGAAAAAGGCGAGCGAGGCGATGGCTACCAGCGCATGGCCGCTGCGGCGGAACAGCGCCTTCATGCCGCTTTCTCCTCGCTGATCAGGCCCATTTCCTGGAACAGCTCGCGTATCCGGTTGCAGTAGCGGCCGAACTCGGGCGACTCGCGCACCGAGAGCTTCCGCGGGCGCGGCAGGTCGATGGTCAGCACTTCGGCGATGCGGCCCGGGCGGGGCGAGAACACCACCACGCGGTCGCCCAGGAACACGGCTTCGGCAATGCCGTGGGTGACGAACAGCACGGTGTTGCGGGTTTCCATCCAGATGCGCTGCAGCTCCACGTTCATCTGGTCACGGGTCAGCGCGTCGAGCGCGCCGAAGGGTTCGTCCATCAGCAGCAATGCCGGGTCGTCGATCAGGGCGCGGCAGATGGCCGCCCGCTGCCGCATGCCGCCCGACAGTTCCTGCGGATAACGGTTGCCGAAGTCCTGCAGGCCGGTCAGCTTCAACAGGTCCGCCATCTTCTGCCGATAGGCCGAGGTCGCCTTCTTCTTGAACTCGATCGGCAGCAGGATATTGTTTTCGACGCTGCGCCACTCCAGCAGCGCATCGCGCTGGAACACCATGCCGATATTGTCCGGCGGCCCGCTGACCTTGTTGCCCTGCACCTTCAACTCGCCTTCGGTGATATTTTCCAACCCGGCCACGCAGCGCAGGAAGGTGCTTTTCCCGCAGCCGCTGGGGCCGAGTATGCTGACGAACTCGCCGGGACGCGTGTCGAGTGAAATCGAATCGATCGCCAGCACGCCGCGTTCACCCGGATAGACCTTGCGCACATTGCGCGCCTCGACCGCCGCCACCGTCATTTGGCGATCACCTTGCTGAACAGTTCAGGCTTGATCATGTTGGGCTCGAAGTACTCGGCGGGGCCATGGCTGTCCTTGATGAGGCCGGCGGCCGACAGCGTCTTGATGGCTGCGCTCCACTCGGCGGCCACCGGCGTGCCGACTGGCTGTCCGGCCGTTTCGGGACTGCTCATGAAATCCTTCAGCGCATCGATCTGGCCGCGCAGCACTTTCTTGTCCAGCCTCGCCTGCGGCCGCCCGGCGACGATGGCGTCGACCGCTTCATCCTGGTGGCCGTCATAAATATATTGCCACGCGCCGGCGGTGACAGATGCGAAGCGGCTGATGGCGTCGCGCCTGGTTTTCAGCTTGTCTTCGCTGGCGAAGAGGCCGAAGCTCGGCATGTTGAGACCGTAGCTGGAAAAACGGATCGCGTCCGACGGCCTGCTCTGGGACACCGACGGCAGAACGAACGGTATGGTCGAGAACACGGCATCGGTGCGGCCCGCGACATAGGTGCCGATCTTGCCGGATGCGTCGACATTGATCAGTTCGACGTCATTACGTTTCAACCCGCCAGCGCCCAGGAAGGCGTCGATGAACGGCGCTTCGAGCGAACCCGCGGTGTAGGCGACCTTCTTGCCTTTCAGGTCTTTCGGTCCCTTGATGCCGGACTCCCTGGGCGCCAGCAGGCCGATGTCGCTCTGGTGCGCAAACACCGCGATCGCCTTGACCGGCAGGCCTTTCTCGCGGGCGATCATCATGGAGGCCAGTGCGGCATGGCCGACGTCGAACTGGTCCCCCGAGCCGACGATCTGGATGGTAGTGACAGAGCCATTCCCGTCTTCCAGGCTCACGTCCAGCCCGGCCTGCTTGAACCAGCCTTTCTGCTGTGCCAGGTGAAAAGGCGCCTGCACGCCCCACGGGGTCCAGTCCAGCCGCACCTTCAATTTTTCGAGCTCTTGCGCACGCGCTGGCGCAGCCAGGGTTAGTCCAGCGAGGCAGACCGCTGCGGCGGCCAACCATCCTGCCTTGATGCCATGAAGCTTTTTCATTCAAATTTCCTTGATGAGGACACTGTTGAAATTGCCATCCGCCACGCCTGTCGCCATGATGCGGTTTTACTCAGCATACTGACTACTTGGCAGTATAGATCAAGCGATTTTGCTGTCAAGACGGGTCATGCCGGCCGGATAGAGATTGTCATGCTGGAGCCGGCGTTGCCTGCAAGTTCCATGCCCAAGGGCTCGCCGCTATGCCAAGGAGGGCCGCGAATTTCTGCGCCCGCCAAATGCAAAATGCTGCCGGCCTGCGCCATTTGCGGGCAACTGCCCCATCATTGCGCGTCTTGGGCAGCAGCTATTCCAGGTCTCGGGTCGGCGCAGTTCCTGCGCGCTTGCGCGCGCTCAGGCCGCCGTGCGCCCGCCGCAATTCTTCCAGCCGGTAATGGGTGCCGCGCCACGCAATGCCGCCGCGAATCGCTGCAAGCAGGCAGGCGCGCCACCAGGTGACAATCTCTATCAACGGCACGATCGGGGCGAAGATCAGGCACTTCAGGCTCCACTTGCGGGCGTGCAGCAGGTCGATGTACAGCGCAAGCGTCGCACCGACAGTGGCCAGGTTGATCCACCAGACCGGGCCGTCTGTCATTAGCAATGCGAGCCAGGGCCAGACCCTTGCCACCAGCATCAGCAGCGTGACCGCTACCAGTGTGCCGAATCGGTAGTCGAAGCCGGAAAACACGTTTTTCTCGAGGCCGCGCACCAGGTCGGGCGTACTGCGATACCACTCGATCATCACCATGTCGACGCCGGAAAGCGCATGCTGGGTATAGCCATGGGTCTTGATCCGCCGGCCCAGTTCCATGTCGTCGAGCACAGCCAGCGGCATCGCCTCGTGCCCGCCTATGCCCAGGTAGGCGCTGCGGCGCACCAGGTTGAAGCCGCCCAGGCCGACGAAGTGGCGCGGCGATGTTGCCACCTTCCATGGCTTGAAGCGGGCCATGAACCCGGCGCCGAAGCTGACCACCAGCAGTCGCAGAAGGCCGGTGCGGGCCTGCAGGTCGAAGAACAAGGTCAGGTGGTCTACTGCATGCGCATCGCAATAAGCCACGGCACGCGATACTGCACTTGGGGCGAAGACGGCGTCGGCGTCTGTAAACAACAGGTAGTCACCGTTGGCAATGGCCGCGCCGTGGTGCAGCGCATGGTTCTTGCCCAGCCACCCCGGAGGCAGCGCACTCAGGTGGACGACGCGCATGCGTGTCGAATCAGCTGCGACTCTCTCGACGATGGACGGCGTCTCATCGGTCGAGCGATCATTGATGACGATGATCTCAAGGTCGGCATAGTCTATTGAAAGCAGCGACCGCAGCGCCGGCTCTATCGTCGCGGCTTCATTGAGCGCCGACACGATCAATGACACGCGCGACCGTGGCGCGTTGGCCGGCACCTCGACGTCCTTGAGGTGGCCTATGCGGCGCCAGCCTAGCGCGACCTCCAGCGCGGACAGCGTTACCGCGGCAAGGGCAGCAAGCGACAGCCAGAATGCATAGGTCATGGGGTGCCCGGATAAGCAGTGGCGCCGCCGTCATGGCAACGTCCTTGCACGGCATTCTATGGCAATGCCCGTCCGGCTGCCGGACCTGCTAACTCACCAGGGCAGCGACCCTTTCCCCGATCCCAACGGCCCGCAGGCAGTTCGCCGCATCCCGTGCTGGCCTGGCCGGTTCAGCTGCTTTGCCAGCATTGCCGAGTACGGGCAGCATCAGGTCGGCATTCCATAATTGCTCGGCCATGCTGCGCACTTCAATAGACCGGCGCGACAGTTCCTTTGCGTTCGCCGTTCCCAGCGCCGTGCACCGGAGGGCTTCGGCTTCAAGCAATGTGGCCAAGGTGCAAAGGTGTTCGGAAATACTACGACTGCTCATGCTGTTCATCATGCTTGCTCCTTGGCCTGCTGGGCCTGGATGAAATTCCTGAGATGAATGGGCGGGCCGGCTGCGCATCATGCTGAAGCAAAATGCCCGTTCGTAGTGCGCCTCCAAGCTATTTTGCCGCTGCCGCCCGTGGATCCGGCAGATGCAGCAAATAGCGTGCCGGTCGTGCGCGAAACGGAAAATAATGCGTTGGAAAAGGCCCAAGAAGCGAGGCAATTTGCAGGCTTGCGGCAGTCCCGGTTTGCCACTTCAGGCATGGAGGCAGCATGACTTCCGAACGTCGCAGACCAACACGTATGACGGAGCCTGGATCGCGCATCTTTCCAGCACGGCACTGAATACTACCGTTAGAAAAACTCTTCCTTCAGGAATTCTTCCAGGCCCACAGTATCCTCGCGCCGTGCTGACAAGGTGACGACGCGCCCAAGGCGATGCGAGTTCCAGCTGAAATCGCCGGGGTAATACCTGCGGATGAGCTCAATCATCTTGCGCACGATGGCGGTCTCGACATTGCCGCCCGGCCCGGCGTCCACCTGGACCAGTTCGCGCAGGCCGGAACGACTGCCGCTGTCCCAGCCGCGAAACAGGAAACTGGCCTCGCGAACACCCTTATGCGTGATCTGGAACACACCGCCGGCGCCGCTCGGTCCGCGTGCCTGCGCGATGCTGCGAGCGATATTGGCGCGGGCGACTTCATCGCCCTGCGCTCGTGCCTCGTCATTCCGGGGTGTGTCATCCGGCGCTGGCATACCGGTGGCTCCCCGCCTTGCCCGTGCCGCTGCCACCATTTCCGACATGTCCGCTGGCGGCGCAGCTTCCGCTGACGCAGTGCGCGCTGGCTGCTCCGGCTTGGCAAGCCGCTGTTCGGTTGGAGAGGTCGGCGCAGGCGGGCGCAGCGGAACAGCTGGACGCGGCGCAAGTGGCTTCCTTGCAAGCGATTTATCCTGTTTCGGTTTTGCCGGAGCTGGTCGCTTTGCTATCTGTGGGCTTCGCTGCGGCTGGGACTCTGGTGTCGGCGCAGGCGGTGCGGGAATGGGCGGTGCAGCGCGCTGCGACAACGGCTGCCGGTTCAGCTCGACCACCAACGGCACGCTACGCGCGCTACCGCTTGACTCCGGCGGTTTCTGTCGCGGAGCCTCGGACCACAGCAACAGGAGCAGAAGATGCAGCAGCAGTGAAATGCCGATGCCGGCGGCGGTGCGGAGTTGATCTCTGTTGGCGATAGGGAAAGGCTTCATAGGCAAGTGACGAGGCGTCCCGCCATTGCGGCACAACGTAAGTCAGGCAGCTATTGTCGCAGCATTTTCCCGATTCATCAGCGCCCTGTCTCGGACATCATCTGGCGCCTGGCCGCCGTTGCCGCCCATTTCCGGTGGCGCCAGCGGCATGCCATATGGATTCGAGTTCGAAAGGGTTGGGCGCCATGCTTCGTTCCCTGGAGTTGCATGCGCGGCAAAGTGTCTGCAGGCGACCCTTGCAGGTGATAAAAAACTCCGTATCAGCCGGCCATAATTCGCCGCAACGGCGGCACGTCTGCTCGGGGCCAAGCTCTGTATTCAGCGTCATTGCATTGCTCAAGCCTTCCGCTTTCCGGCAAGCAGTGTCGGCATGTGTTCAGACTGTCCGGATTGGCTTCAGATCTTAGGGACCGAATGTATCGGGAATGTTTCGTTCGACAGAAAAATTTGGGGGTAAGCCCCGGCTGGCAAGGGAACAGGCACGGCTGGCGGTATGGCCAACTCTGCTGCGAGCCGGCGTCTCTGTTCTCGCAGCAGCGCAATCAGGACTCGCGGTGTCTATTCACCGGGTATATGAGGGAGGTTAAATTCGCGCACCCGACAGTGCGAGTGCGAAGCTGCGATGAGGGTAGTCATCTGGTCGGTTCGCCAGCGTATTGCTCGCGCCCGCGCCTTTTTGAGGTAGCGGTGTCCAGCCGCGGTCAGGACACCGGCTTGTCTGCCGCAGCGGTTGCGGCCTTCTGCCGCGCTGCACGATCTGCAAGGAAACGCTCGGTTGCATCTCGTGCAACCGCGATCGAGCCTATCATTTCGCCGGTCTGGCTTTTCACCATCGCAAAGCTCATCTCCACATATAACTGCTCGCCATTCTTTTTTAGTCCCCGCGTCATGCGTGCGCCCGGCGCCGACAGGATATCGCCATGTTCTATCGCCTTTTTGAAGCCGGCCCAATGTGCGGCTCTCAATTTCTCGGGAATGATAATGTCGACGCTTTGTCCAACAGCTTCTTCGGAAGTAAATCCAAACACTGCTTCGGCTCCGCTGTTCCAGACCTGGATAACACCCTCGAGGTCAGCGTAAATGACTGCTTCCTGCATCGCGGCGAGAATGGCGGATGCGACGTTGCTCGTTTCGGAAGTTGCCTGGTTCATCTAGTCTCCTTGTCTGCTGCGTACTGCAAAATTTTTATTGGTTGAAAGTCGTCTTTTCGTTTTGCTGCTGCATGCTCAGGTTGTCACTGGTGTTTCATTCGTGCTTCGCATTTTCGCCGACGTGCCCAGCGTGGTCTGTGGGTGGACTTTATTTGTGTCCACTCTCCATGAATCTCCCGCGCTTACCCCACTACTGCCTGCCACAACGGGTTGGAAATCCAGCCACGCCCTGCGTTTCCCGTCCGGTTCCCTCGCACCGGCACAATTGCCTTTCGTTGCAGATGAGCATGTATTGTCGAATCATGTTATAGCGCGTCGCGCCAGATTGGCAATAGGCAGGATTGTGAATATTGGAGACAGGATTTTAAACTGGCGATTAGCCTATGCCGTTTTGCTCGACCGCAATACGTGTCAAGTAGGCAATCGGTCTTGCCTGAAGTGATGTGTTCTTATAATTAAAGGGGGTTTGGCGACGATCAGAATGAATCGCAGCCGCCAGTAGCGCTTGACGGAATTCACCCCATTCCAATTCGCCATTCAGACTGACTTTGCTCAGTCGGACCGGCACGCTGCCACGTTTGATAGTGACTGCTGTCCAGTCCTATGCTTAACACTCTCACGCCTGTGAAAGCATGTCCTGTCGTCTACTTCTTTGATACCGAAATAAAAATACTGCCTGCTGAGAACTCACAGCAATCTACTCAGCCAAACTTACAATCGTAGTCCCCAAGGGAAAAATCTCCCGGCAGAAGCCGACTGTGAAGATGAGTTATCAATGTATGTATTTTATAGATGTTCGAGGTAAAGTTTTTGGTCGCGAACCCTCTTAATTCCTATTTTTCTCTTTTGATTCAATAAGTTGAGGATTCAACTGAACCGTTTAAAGCCATACATTTTGTGTTTTTTTCTTGGACAAGACTTGCAACATTGCTTGCTCAAAACATTTTTCAAGCTGCCTTGCGGTATTGCTTTGCTGCCAGTGGCGAAGTCGACAAAACCCTTTGGCGGGGGAGCGAAATAATTTTCACCGTGAAAATTTTTATCACCAATATGGGGCGATGGAATTCGTAATAGCTACCGCCGGAAACTCGAAAAATGCGCATTTAAACGCCGGGTGGGTATTTTCTCGCGTACAAATTGCGAGATTGACCAGCGCCGTTCTTGCACTTTTCGAACTTGCGGAAGAGAAGCATTCCAAAGGGCCGTGATGAGTCAGTGAGCTATGCAGGAAATCTTCTTACTAGGTTCGCAAATCTACTTGGCTGCTGCGCGAATGAAAATGCAGTTAGCTAAACAGAGATTGATTAACCTAAACATTCCAGGCTGACATTCGTTTGCCTGCCCAAATTTGGGCTAGCAGACGAGCATTCGTTGAAATTGGATAAGGTGAGACTCACCGGGGATTCAGACCTTCGTTGGATGAGTTCTAACTGGTGGCCGTTGTATTACTCAGGTTAGTCTGCGCTGGACTGTTTCCTGTGGGTTTTATCCATGATAACGCCAGTTGAAAGCTCGAAAGGTGAGAATATGCAGGGATTACTTGCGGTACTAAATGTCATTAAGGTGAGGTTTTGCGGGCACTGCGGTAATTGCATTGCTCCATTCGAGCAGCTCAGTGTTAACCTGTGATTTGGAAACCAACGGAGTTCAGAACAAGTCGGCGCAAGCGAACCATTTTTCAGTCGCTCCTGCGCTTGTAGTCCTTGGGAGGCGATGACGTCCGAGTCAGATAGCTGATGGTTTCAGTAAATACTTGCGGGCACGACCCCAATTCTGCTGCTTTCCACCGCCCATTTTGCATCCGGGAACTGAACTTAGTAGACGAGTATTTAAAAGAGGCGACCCTGGCTCATCTCATTGTGGTTGGCAAGCGCGAAGGTTTATCGGCAGGGTCGAACGCTCTAAGAAAATGCGATTAACATACACCGCTTATTGCTCAGCCGAACTTGAAAGATAAAGCCGTGTGTTTTTGCGATTTAGCACGGCGCACGATCAGATGAAAACTAGGAGCCTCAGCTATGGTTTCGTTCGGCTGGCGTCTTGTTCTGTTGCTTGCTAAAGAGAGCACGGAGACGGTGAGCGTCGATGCTTGGAGCAACAACTGTTCTTTAGCCTGGGTTAGCAGCAATGTGCTGGGCAATGGGTATTGTGTGTGTCTAGCTTCCACCGGCCAGAGTATCAATTGGATGAAAATCTAATCTCTTATGATTGACAGTGGCGCAGGTCGTTTAAGCAACGATGGTGGGTAAGCAAATGGTAGTGATACTCAGCATCTTACCAACCACAGCAGTCGAAACTCGGCATCACTGGTGTATGCAAGTCCCAGTCGCTTGGCAGATCGATCAAGTGCGGGGATGGGTACACGCCGCGGACGAATATTGGTTTACCTAGTAATGGGACTCATCGCGAGCAATTTTGCTGAATACCGGCGAACACTTACGCGTGTCCCACGCAAGGTACAGTCGACATGCGTAAGTGCAATCTCCTTCGCTAATCACGTTCTCGAACAATCCGAAAAGCGTAAATCACGAATTTTTCACCGTGAAAAATTACCGCTTTCTAAGTCGCGTTTTTCAACAACTCGCCTAGTTTTTCAACCAGGTCATCCGGTCTAAATCCGTTCTTGCAATTAATGATGACCCTACTTCCATCCGCGACTACATCGCCAATATGGCGTCCGTTATAGGTCAACGCGACAGACTCCTTGGTCGATCTACTGAATTTATTGACTTCAGCGGTCGCCCAATTGACGGCTCCCTGCTCCGATGCGCCATCCTGGCTAATCTTCTTTAACGCCTGCAACACAATACGACCGTGCCCCTTTTTTGCCAGTGCTGCCAATATCGCGGCGTTTTTGGCGCCAATCAGGTTGGGCTTCGCGTCTAACATTGTCAATGCTTCTTCCGGGAGGTCGAAGAAGGCGAGACATCGGCTCACCGTCGCGTCTGACACGCCGATGCGCCGAGCGAGCGTACCCTGCGTAACAGGCTTTCCCGTTTCTGTCTGCATGGTCAGCGCGCGCTTGTATGCCTTACCGCGTTCATAATCGCATAGCGATCGCTTTGCATCGTTATCCGCCAATGCACCGATGGCTGCATCGGTAACGGAAATATCCGATAAGACGAAGCTCGGAATGCGCTCCCGTCCTAATATCTGGTGAGCACGCAATCTTCGTTCGCCACCAATCAACTCATATCGCCCATTTTCGACGGGCCTGACGGTGATAGGGGAAATGAGTCCGGACTCTTCAATGGAGCTAGCCAATGAATCGATTGCCTCTGGGTCAAATATGAGGCGCGGCTGATAGGGGCTTTTGTCTATCAAATCGATTGCGATTTGATAGACACCAACTCCCGCTTCTCCGCTTGTCTGTGGCGTTGATACGCCAGGATTCATTTCCTTTGATTCGGTTGTCGGCTTAGTTTCCGGATTATCCGTCGCTTCCTGCTCGTCAAAAGTCTTCAACGATGCCAGCGGCATTCTTGGCGCGAGGCGTTGCTTCATATTGCCGCCTCCGCTTTTGTCGCCTTGGTCTTTTTCTGATGTTTCGCAATCACTGATAGAAGAAATTCGGTGAACAGTCGATATTCACCTACCGGAGCCGCGGTGGGTGCTTGCAAGGTAAGCGGTAAATAATTTTCTTGTGTCTTTGGAAAAAGTTCACTTGACGAAATGACTGTTGGCGAAAGGTTGCTTTTATAAGCCTGTAACTGGTGTTGCATACGCGAGACCCTGGTAATATTTGTCGAATAATGGGTTGGTAAGATGACAAGCTGCGGCCTGACTTCGGGCGACCTTTCGGACAAACCATTAATCTCGGAAACAAGCCTCGACAAGCCTTTCACCGCAAATGAATCCATTCGAATCGGTGCAATTACCAAGTCCGATGCTGCGATTGCGTTAGTCGATGAAAAAGAGATGGAGGGAGGACAGTCGAATATGACAAAGTCATAATCTGAAATGGCCAAGCCGGGAATATTTCCTGCGGCAGCATCCTTGAAAAGGTTTCGAAAGACAAGCTCACGATTTCCTTTTGCATACGTAAAAGCTTGTTCCAGGTCACCCAGGAAGGTATCAGACGGGATAAGCGCTGGACCGTTTTCGCCGAACGGGTATTTGATGACGGAAGATATGTCTGTCATACGCGTGCCCCGACCGCTCTTGCTTTCCATATATTGCCCGCAGATGGTGGAAAACGTCCCGGTGACGATGGCATCGTCATTAAGGTCGTTCTGCGCCGCTTCATCGATCGTCAGGTCGCTTTCGTAACCCATTAACTGGGTCAGATTGGACTGAACGTCCAGATCTATCATTAATACCTTGTAGCCAAGTAGGGAAAGTTGTATTCCCAATTCTCCTGCGGTCGTGGACTTTCCCACCCCACCTTTAATCAGGTCTACGGCAATCACGACCGGCTCGGGAGAAACACGTTTTACCAGTTCCTGATCGCGGCGCCATCGGGCAAGCGCGAACACATCGGCTATGCTGAATAACCGCACTGCCGGCGAAGCGGGATTTTTCCTGTTTGCACGCTGGATCTCCATCGCGCTGTCTCGCAAATGATTGCGTAGCGTGTTTTCGGAAATGTTTAAAAGGGCCGCGGCTGCTTTCAACCGATAAACGACATCTTCCACTATTGCAAATGTGGATCGCATGCTTTTCTCCCAGAGATCACCCGTAAATCAAGCGCCATTCTGGGATCGAAGCACCCTTATGTCAATTAGTTTGGTAGGTTAAAAATCGTTATTCGCAGAATTTCCTACCAACCAAGACAAAAGACAAATATTGAAATTTGGTCCAGCGACAGCAAAATAGCGCTGAGGTGAGACCGAACGGGGACCGAAAGGGTGCGTATGCCTTTTTAAAGCCCTCAGCCGGCCCTAATAAGGCGGCGTGGCATTAAAACGGGCGTAGCGCTGAAACTTTCGACTAAATCTGGATATTTTTTGCCCTACGCAGCGCCTGGACATTGCAAAGGTGAGCTTTTACAGGGAAAAGTGACTCTGACTAAGCAAGCACATGAAAGGTGAGCTTTTACAGGTAATAACCGATACCCGCCGGATTAAAAATGTCTTGTCCGGCATAGGTAGCCGTCCAACATGCCATCACCCGACTCGCCATGCCCTGGTCAAGACGGCAAGCTGAAGCGGGAGGACTGCCTTGCACAGACTGTCAGGGGCATCTATGGTGAGCTTATACGGGTACCTTTCCAAGCCATCGCTACTATGGTGAGCCTCTACAGGGACCAATCGATTCATGGTCCCTGTAGCAGCTCACCATACGTGTTCGTATAGAGCTCCAGCCTTGGCAATAATCGTTTCTCGTGCGCAATGGTGAGCTTTTGCAGGGAGCCGCTGGATCGCTAGTCCCTGTTCGATCTCACCTTGACCGTTCGGTGGGGTTCTACTGTCGCAGTAGGTGAGCTTCTACGGGAACCAGCCATCATACAGGCGTCCTACATGGCGCCAACTCGTATGCCTATAGCTGCTACCAGCATGGTTCCCAGGTCATACCGGCGTTACGGTGAGGTTGAACGGGGACCCCGCAATAGTTTTTGGGGGGTTAATCACCTGAATCCCGGTTATTAGCCGGCACTGTAAGGGCAGTCAGAGTTATCAGGAAACACCCTGCAGGGCGCCTTTGAGGGTTTACGTAGTAAACACCTTAAAACCTTGTAAACATTGAATCGCCGAAAACCCAATGCCAGTAAGGGTTTCCGGTGAATCCGGTGAGACTCTACGGGAAACTCGGTGAGGCTTTACAGGGTGACAGGTGAGCTTTAGCGGGCCCGTTTTCCTGCGTGGGTGAGGTCTTGCAGGGACACAGGTGAGTGGATACGGGAATCTCCGTGTTGTAGAGGTGAGTTGCTACGGGGAGTGAGGCAGGACGACCCAAGGTGCTAATGTTTCGCGAAGCGCGATGGCGGTGATTGCGCTGCGCTCACTTTTCGGGCACCATCCTGCGGTGAGCCTGCGAAGTGGGCCGACTCTCACCTTCACGATCATGACCGCTAAAAAGAAAGCCGCTAAGTCGGCCGCCAGTGGAAGTACAGAACTCAAGGAGTTCCGCAAGACGAATGAAGCGATCGGCCTCCGCGTTTCCGAGGGACGACTGTCGCTGCTATCTCGGAAGATCTTCAATGTCATGGTGTATCACGCGCAAAGGATCCGCAACAAGGGCGAGAATGCACCCATCGAATCCGAAGCGGCGAAAAATTATTATTGGATTCCGCTTGCCGAACTGGCGCGAGACGCGGCCTACGATAGCCGCGATACCGAATTGTTCAAGGAACAGGTACAGGAGCTGCAGAATATCCGTATTTTTTCCGAAGACGCGATCCAGTGGACCAGCGAACGACTGGTTTCTTCGGTCAAACTCGTCAATCCGCGTGGCCTGAAGAAACAGGGCGGCATGCTGTGGTTCGGCTTTGCCTTTCCACCCGAAGTGGAAAGCATGGTCATGGCTCCCGGGTCCTATACCAAGCTTTCGGTCTACTACCAGGCGTTGCTGCGTTCCGGCGCTAGCCTAGCCTTGTACGAGATTTGTCGCCGCTATGCCACCAACCCGTCCAAGCTCACCAACCGCGCGGAATGGTCCTGGTGGTATGGTGCGCTGACAGGCAATCCCGTCAGCGACACCATCCCCGAGTACAAGTACTTCAAACGGGATGTGCTTAAGTATGCGATCAGCGAAATCAACATGGTCACCGATATCAATGTCGAGCTAATCGAGCACAAGCAGGGCCGCAGGATAGGCAGCCTGCAGTTTCGGGTCATGCCGGCGCAGCAAGAATCGCTGGCCTTGTCGGCGCCGCCGATCATCGACGGCGAGCTGGTCCAGCGCATGGTGACGCTGGGCCTGTCGCAGGAGGATGCCTGCAATGTGCTTGCCACCACAGAAGATGGCAAGCTAAGGGCAACGCTGGACCTGACCGAGAGCCGGGTGAAAAACATCAAGGCAGGCCCGATAGGCTCGCCCGCCGGTTATTTCAAGCAGGCATTGCGCGATGGTTATGCGTCGAATGTGGAGATTGCCCGGAAAAATATTCAGAAAGTCGAAGCGAAACCGAACGTGGAAGCATCGGTTAATGCGATACGCGAGCGCTTCCTGGCTGACCGCGCAAAGGAGGCGCTGGGTTTGTACCAGGAAATGGCAGCTACCGACCAGAGCGACTGGCTCTACAAATTCAAGCAGAGCCCTTCAGCCAAGGGACTGAATCTGTCCAGGGGGCTAGCCACTGCGGTTGCCCGTTCTGCGTTCAGCATGTGGTTCGCCGGCCAGCAGTGGCCGGAACCGACCGACTCCGACCTGCTGGCCTTCGCAGCAGTAACGAGCATGCAAAATACCTGAACCGCTTGACGGCGGCCCAAAAGCAAAAAGCCCGCGCAGAGCGAGCTTCTTGTATCCAGGCAGCGTACTTGTCTAGAAATACTTCTTGACCACTTCGCCAAAGGCTTCTTCTACTGGCCTGCCTTTTTTTAGCAACTGGTCGATTTCTCCCGAGTATTCGGCAATGCGGGGCGGCAGGGTTGCGCGGTTTTCCCTGAAATACGCGTACCGTGCGGCTGCGACCTGCTCATCGAGCCTGGCAGCCGCGGTCTTGGTCGGGCCAGTAGCAGACTTCACCACACGCCCGGTCTTCGCAGCCGCACGCGAGCTCGCGCCGTAGCTCGACCGCGCGGCGTTGATCTGGTCGACAGTCAGGACAGGCGTTGCATTTGCCGCGGAAAACAAGTCTTCCTGGGCTTGCAACAAATGATGGTCGCGGTCAAACGCAATCGATTTGCCCATGTTGTTGATAACCTGGTAACTGGGTTCCGCGCCGCCGCTTACAAGCGAAAACTGAACGCGGTCACCGTAGGCGGCGATTTTCTCAAGGACGCTGTTCATGTATTCCGCAGGCAGGGCAGCAATGTCGCCGCTCCAGCGTTTTGTTCTGGTTGCACTCAATCTGAAGGTTCTCCGAGGGGTTTGGTAAGGAAAGCTTCGACCGCCGTCACCACTGGCGATGACATGTCGGCATGCAGTCGAATAAATATGACACAGATGCAGGCTGTTCGTTCTGCTTGCGCAGCAAAAGCTGGAAGACACCATATGTTCAACCGGCAAGGCTGCCGGCCAGGAATAAGGCGTCTCGGCCAACATTGTACAGACCGACGCCCGGATACCCGATTTCGGCCTTCTCGCGTTAGCAGGGGCGGTTATACGGGCCGGCCAGCAGCGAGATAGACCTGGCGCTTGAAATCGAATGCGTACTGGTGCCAGAAAGCCATCTGGCGCTGCGTCATCAGCACCGCTGCCAACCCGGCTTGCGGTGCGATCCACCAGTGGGTGCCCGCAATACCGCCCCATTGCAGCTCTCCGGCAGAGCCGGCTGGCTCCATGGTGGAAGGGGCAGTCGTGATCGCCCCGAGCAGGCCATGCGTCTTGCCGGCCAGGCTGCCGCCGGCAAAGCGCAGCGTGACATCGTCGGCCAGGTGATTCTGCATCGCCAGCGCAATGGTCGCGGGCTTGAGCAGCGTCGGGCCGCCCGGCAGCAGGCTGCGCAGCAGCGCCACCATGTCCGGCAGGGAGCTGACCAGCCCGCCGCCGCCCGACAGGCGCGGCACCTCGTTAAGGTAGGCGCCGGGGTAGGGCGCGTGGTCGATGCGCGTCAGGCCCGGCTTCATCGGGTTGACAGCGTCGGCGCCCTTGTAATACGCGGCCAGACGGCCACGTTCGCTTTCCGGCACGACGAAGCCGGTGTCCGTCATGTCCAGCGGACGGAAAACGCGCTCCTGCAGAAAGATGTCGAAGCGCTTGCCGCTGACAACTTCCACCAGGCGCGCCAGCACGTCGCTCGCCACCGAGTATTCCCACGACGTGCCGGGGTGGAACAGCAGCGGCAGCTCGGCCAGCAGATCCATCATGCCCGCCAGCGGCGTACCCGGGTGCAGCACGCGGCGCTCGACATAAGCCTCGTACATCAGGCTGCCGGGGTCAAGCAGGCCGTAGCTGAGGCCGGCGCTATGGGTAAGCAAGTGGCGCACCGTGATAGGTCCCCGCGCCGGTTCGGTATCGCCCAGCGATTTCGCGCCTGGCTTCAGCACCTTCAGGTGCGCGAGCTGGGGAATGGCGTCGCCTACCGGGTCGTCCAGGCCCAGCTTGCCGTCCTCCATCAACAGCAGCACGGCGCACGACGTGATCAGCTTGGTATTCGAAAATGCCCGGAAAAGATGGTCGGCGCGCATGGGCACATCGTGCTCCCGGTCGGCCCAGCCCACGCATTGCAAATCCACCAGCGCTCGGCCTTCGAGCACCGCGTACGACACGCCGGGCAAGACCTCGGCGTCTACATAGCGCTGCATCGCGGCGCGCACCGGCCTGAAATCATGGGCGCTGGCGCTCACGGTCATGTCTTCCATACTTCCTCCATCCTGATCGTTATTGTTTTCCGGGACGCCGTGCTGCGTCGAGCACCGCGCGGCACTGCCGGTTCAGTTCGAGCGCATGCCGGGCCCGGGTCATGCCGACGTAAAGCAAATTAATTTCCTGCTCGAAGGCTGCGGGCTCCAGTGCGCCCATGTCGGGCTTGCCCTGTTTGTTCACCAGGTCATGGAAGTCGTCGTCCAGCAGCACCTGGTCGAACTCCAGCCCCTTGGAGCGGTGCGCCGTCATCAGCAGGATGTCGGCATCGGCCGCCCGCTCGCAGGCTGCCTCGGTCACCGTGGCGATCAGGCCGGGCAACGCGGCCCGGTACTCGCGGACGACGGACACCAGCGACAGGATTTCCTTGTCCCCGGTCTCGCGGCCATGCAGGGTCAGCGCATCGATGTCCTCGAAGTCGCGGTAGAACACGTCCTGCACCAGGTCCCGGCGCCCATTCCATAAGTGGTGCACATCGGTCAGCTTGCCCAGCAGGTAGTTTTGCACGCCGCCGACGAAGTGAATTCTGTGCCGGTCGATGGCCTTTACCGCCTGCGCAAAGACCGACGCGTTGCTACGGCTGATGATGGCATAAGGCCGGGAACGGTTCACCTGGTCCGGCGTGGCGGACATGCTGCCTAAACCCGTAATGGCATGGGTCTCGCCTTTCATGGTTTGCAGCAGCAGTGTCGCGGCACGCGCCACGGGCGCGCCGAAGCGCATCGAGCGCGTCAGGTAATGCGTCTCCGCGCGAGGCAACATGGCCATCGCATTGATGCTGCCGCGAAAGGCGTAGATGGACTGGTGCCGGTCCCCGACCAGCACCTTGGCGCAGCGCTGCCGCAGCACGATGTCGGCAGTGACCGGGTTGGTGTCCTGCGCTTCGTCCAGCAGGATCACATCATGCTTACGCCACAGCACCGGCCTGCCCAGTTGGTAGATTTTCAGGTAGCCGTCATGCGGCAACGGCGTGCTTTTGCCTTCATCCAGCATGTCGTTCCAGAGCCGGCGCGCGGCGCCGGCGAACTGTTGCCGGTCCGACAGCGCCAGCGCCGCCGGCACATGGTCTATCTCGATATTGCCGTCAGCCGACACCATGAAAGTGTCGAGGGTTTGCACCAGCAGCTCGGCCATTGCGGCGTTCACGCCCTGGTACAGGCGCATGATGTCGCTTGCGCGCAGCGGCGCGAGCTTGTGGCGGTAGCGGTGGCCGACCGCGGTATAGGCGAGCGAATGGATGGTGCGGCAGCTGACGTTGGGTGGGAAGCTGGCGGCAGCTTCGTTCGCCGTGACCTTGTTGAACGCCAGGTAGAGCATGCGCTGCTGCGGCCGCGCCGACGCGTAGGCGCGCAGTGTCGTGGTCTTGCCGGTGCCGGCATAGGCATTGACCACCACCTCGGATGCGGCGCTCCGAACTACGCCCTGCTGCTCGTCGGTCAGCAGGACCGGGTCCGGTGCGGAACGCGGCGCATCTTCACGCATGCAGTGCCTTGCAATCAGGGGGCGAGGAAATCGAGCAGGGTCAGCGCGACGACCTTGGTCGCCGCCCGCAGGTCTTCCAGCACCAGGTGCTCGTCTGCCTGCTTGGCATTGGACTCGAGCACCGTGCGGGGGCCGGCGCCGTAGAGCACGGCTGGAATCCCGTATTCGCTATAGAGACGCGCGTCGGTGTACAACGCGGAGCCGAGCACGGTGACGGGCTCGCCCAGCACACCAAGCGCGTTGCGGCGCAGGCTGTCCACCAGTTTTTCCTGGCCAGGCAATGGCCGCAGTGCCTCGGCCAGCAGCAGGCGCCGGATCTCGACGCGAATGCCCGGCAAGCCCTCGACCGCCGTTTCTATCATGCGGCGCACGTCGGCCTCGACCTGTGCCGGGTCTTCCTCCGGGATCATCCGGCGGTCCATCTTGAGCGTTACCTTGCCCGGCACGACGTTGGTATTGGTCCCACCATCGATGCGGCCGACGATCATGGTCGGATGGTCGATGCCGGCAATCGTCGAGCGCTTGGCTTTCAGGCGCGGCACTTCGGCATAGATCGCGTTGAGCATCGCAGTCGCGGCCTGCAAGGCATCGTGTCCGGTCTCGGGAATGGAGCCATGCGTGGCCTTGCCATGCACGGTAATCTCGAACTGCAGGCAGGCATTGTGGGCGTTGACCACGTTATAGCTGAAGCCGGCGCCGATCAGGTAGTCCGGCCTTGTCAGGCCTTGGGCCAGCAGCCAGCCAGGACCCAGCGTGCCGCCGAATTCCTCGTCGTAGGTGAAGTGCAGTTCGAGCGCGCCACGCAATGGCAGGCCCAGCGCCTCGACCGCCCGCGCCGCATACAGGAAGGTGGCGAAGTCCGACTTCGACACTGCGGTGGCGCGGCCAAACATGCGCCCGTCCTCTATCTGCGCGCCGTACGGCGGCCGGGTCCATCCTTCGCCGGGCGGCACCACGTCGCCATGCGCATTGAGCGCAATCGTCGGGCCGCCGGTTGCATAGCGCCGGCGCACGATCAGGTTGGTAATGCTGGTCATGCCATAGTCGGTCACGGTCTGGCGCGGCACCGGATGGCGCTCCACTTCCCAGCCCAGCAATTCAATCTTTTGCGCCACTGCCTCGGCGTGCGGCGCATTGTCGCCCGGCGGCGTATCGGTCGGGATACGGACGAGGTCCGCCAGGAAGTCGACTTCTTCGTCGAAATGGGCGTCGACCCAGTCGGTCAGCAAGGCGCGGGAGGAAGATGCGGTCATATCAGATCCTGAATGATGCCGGGGAAGGTGCAGCAGCCATTATAGTGAGATTAAGGGCAGGGCAGGCTCGTTCGCAGCGCAGCTTGCGCCTACAATACCGGCCTTTAACAATCGTCCCGTCCGCCTGCCCATCATGAACTTCCGTAGCACAACTCCCGCCGCCATCAGCCCACCCATCCGCAGGCTTTGCAAGGACGTTGCAGGCAGCGCCGAGCCGGCATTCATACCGGTACGCACGAACAGCGACGATGCCGGGCTCACGGCAGTGCCCGGCTGGGCAATCTGGCAATGCGCCGACGCACTGATCGAGGCCGAATTCCACGTGGCCCGGCGTACGCCGGAGGGCGAACTGGTGGACGTTGCAGCACGGCCGGGCGGCGAGGAAACCATCCTGTTCGTCGCAGACCCGAGGCGCAGTGCTTCAGCGGAAGCGGAAGAAGTCGACCGCGAACGTCGCGCATTGCGGCGCGACCCGCTGATCGAGGACTTCATCAGGCTGGGGCGCAAGCAGTTCCTTCTGCTGCATGGCGGGCAGGCGGACGACCCGGCGCTGATGCGCCGCCTGGCGGTGTCGCAGCTGATCGTGAAAAACATGCTGGAACGCGGCCTGAGCGGCGACGACGCCTGCCTCTGCAACAGTGGCAAGCGCTACAAGAACTGCCATGGCAAGGCCGTCAGGAGCCTGCGCGTCTGACAGCAGTCGCCGGCGCGGCCTGCAGGTCGGCGCCCGGCGCGCGCAGGTCGCCGCCCAGCGCCTTCACCAGGAATACCGATACCAGCAGCCGCTGGCCCAGCAGTTGCGCCTGCTGCCGCTGCGCGTTGAGCAGGCTTTGCTGGGCGCTGATCAGGTCGAGGTAGCTGGCGACGCCGCCTTCGTAGCGGGCGGTGGCCAGGTCGAGCACCTTCGCCGCACTGTCGCTGGCGCGCATGGCTTGCGCATGGGCGCGCTCGAGCGAGGCCATGCCGGTGATCCCGTCCTCGACTTCCTGCATCGCGGTCAGCACCACCCGCCGGTAGTTGGCGATCGTGGCGTCATAGCCGGCTTCGGCGCCCGCCAGGTTGGCGCGGATGCGGCCAGCGTCGAACAGGGGCTGCGCCAGCGATGCCCCGAGCGACCAGAGCAGGCTGGGCGCGTCGAACAAGGTGCCCAGCGCGCGCGACTGCGTGCCCAGCGTGGCGCCAAGGGCGATGCTTGGATAAAACGCGGCGTTGGCGATGCCGACCTGCGCATTGGCGGCGGCCACCGCGCGTTCGGCGGCAGCGACGTCGGGCCGGCGCTCCAGCAAGTCCGATGGCACGCCCACCGGCACCGACGGCACTTGCGGCAAGGCCGCGTCCGGTGCCCGCGGCGCCAGCGCGAA
>CAUQYP010000019.1:0-36243 GCA_963522035.1 uncultured Noviherbaspirillum sp.
GTCATCAACGGGGACCCACGTCAAAAACCGCGTCAAAAGCAACGGCAACGGCAACGGCAACTGCAACTGCAACGGCAACTGCAACTGTCGCTGCGCGGGCAACAGCGCCGCAGCTACGGCGCAGCTATCAGCAAGACAAGGCCTGCCGCCATCCTCCCTTATAATCTGCGGTTTCGCCTACACCCAGCCAAATCATGGAATTAGCCAAGTCCTTCGAGCCCGCCGACATAGAAAAACACTGGCGCACAGAGTGGGAAAAGCGCGGTTACTACACCGCCACCACCGACCAGGACCGGCCCGCCTTCAGCATCCAGCTGCCGCCGCCCAACGTCACGGGCACCCTACACATGGGACACGGCTTCAACCAGACCATCATGGACGGGCTGACCCGCTATTACCGGATGCGCGGCTACAACACCGCCTGGATACCCGGCACCGACCATGCCGGCATCGCCACGCAGATCGTGGTGGAACGCCAGCTCGACGCGCAGAAAGTGACCCGCCACGACCTCGGCCGCCCGGCCTTCCTGGAAAAAGTCTGGGAATGGAAGGAAAAGTCCGGCTCCACCATCACCGGCCAGATGCGCCGCCTCGGCGCCTCCACCGACTGGAGCCGTGAATACTTCACCATGGACGACAAGATGTCCAAGGCCGTGACCGAGGTGTTCGTGCGGCTGTCCGAGCAGGGCCTGATCTATCGCGGCAAGCGGCTGGTCAACTGGGACCCGGTGCTGGGCACCGCGGTGTCGGACCTGGAAGTGGTGTCGGAAGAGGAAGACGGCAGCATGTGGCACATCCGCTATCCGTTCACCGACGGCAGCGGCCACATCACGGTGGCGACGACGCGGCCGGAAACCATGCTGGGCGACGTCGCGGTGGCGGTGGACCCGACCGACGAGCGCTATGCGCACCTGGTCGGCAAGATGCTGACGCTGCCGCTGGCCGGTCGCGAGATTCCGCTGATCGCCGATTCATACGTCGACAAGGAGTTCGGCACCGGCTGCGTGAAGATCACGCCGGCGCATGACTTCAACGATTATGCGGTCGGCCAGCGCCATGACCTGGCGCCCATCTCCATCATGACGCTGGATGCGAAGATCAACGAAAACGGCGCCGCGCCTTACCAAGGCATGGACCGCTTCGCCGCCCGCAAGCAGATCGTCGCCGACCTCGACGCGCAGGGCCTGCTGGAGTCCGTCAAGCCGCACAAGCTGATGGTGCCGCGCGGCGACCGTACCGGCGTTGTCATCGAGCCGATGCTGACCGACCAGTGGTTCGTCGCGATGAGCAAGCCGGCGCCGGAAGGCACGTTCTTCCCCGGCAAGTCCATTGCCGAAACCGCGCTGGACAAGGTGGCCAGCGGGGAGGTGCGCTTCATTCCGGAAAACTGGACCACCACCTATAACCAGTGGCTGACCAATATCCAGGACTGGTGCATTTCCCGCCAGCTCTGGTGGGGCCACCAGATCCCGGCCTGGTATGACGACGAAGGCCGAGTCTACGTCGCCCGCAACGAGGAAGAAGCCAGGGCCAAGGCCGGCGGCCGCGCGCTGCGCCGGGACGAGGACGTGCTCGACACCTGGTTCTCGTCCGCGCTGGTGCCGTTTTCCTCGCTCGGCTGGCCGGAAGAAACGCCGGACTACAAGACCTTCCTGCCGTCTTCGGTGCTGGTGACCGGCTTCGACATCATCTTCTTCTGGGTCGCGCGCATGGTCATGATGACCACGCACTTCACCGGCAAGGTGCCGTTCCGGGACGTCTATGTGCATGGCCTGGTGCGGGATGCATCCGGCCAGAAGATGTCCAAGTCCAAGGGCAACACGCTGGACCCGATCGACCTGATCGACGGCATTTCACTGGAAGACCTGGTGGCCAAGCGCACCGTCGGCCTGATGAACCCGAAGCAGGCTGACAGCATCGCCAAGGCGACCCGCAAGGAGTTCCCGAACGGCATCCCGGCCTACGGCACCGACGCGCTGCGCTTCACCATGGCCAGCTATGCGTCGCTGGGCCGCAATATCAATTTCGACCTCGGCCGCTGCGAGGGCTACCGCAACTTCTGCAACAAGCTGTGGAACGCGACCCGCTTCGTGCTGATGAATACCGAGGGCAAGGATTGCGGCATCGACGCCGCCGACAGCGAACTCGACTTTTCGCCGGCCGACCGCTGGATCGTCTCGCTGCTGCAGCGCACCGAGGCGGAAGTGGAAAAGGGCTTTGCCGACTACCGCTTCGACAACCTGTCGTCCGCCATCTACAAGTTCATCTGGGACGAGTACTGCGACTGGTACCTGGAAGTGGCCAAGGTGCAGGTCCAGTCCGGCACCGAAGCGCAGCAGCGCGCCACCCGCCGCACGCTGCTGAAGGTGCTGGAAGCCGTGTTGAGGCTGGCGCACCCGGTCATTCCTTTCATCACCGAGGAGCTGTGGCAAACAGTAGCGCCGCTGTCCGGCAAAGCGCCGGACGCCGGCGCCTCCATCATGCTGCAACCCTATCCGATGCCGCAGCCGGAAAAGATCGACGAGCAGGCCGAGCAGTGGATGGCGCAGTTGAAATCCATGACCGACGCCTGCCGCAACCTGCGCGGCGAGATGCAGTTGTCGCCGGCGCTGAAAGTGCCGCTTCTGATGGAAGGCGACCGGGCGTTGCTGGAGTCGTTCGCGCCCTATCTGCAGGCGCTGGCCAAGCTGTCCGAGGTGCAGGTGCTGGACGCGCTGCCCAACGACTCGCCGGCGCCGGTCTCGGTGGTGGGCAATGCCAAGCTGATGCTGAAAGTGGAAATCGACCTCGCCGCCGAGCGGGAACGGCTGGGCAAGGAGATTACCCGGCTGGAAAACGAGATCGTCAAGGCCAACGGCAAGCTGTCCAACGAGAGCTTTGTCGCCCGCGCCCCGGCCCAGGTAGTGGCGCAGGAGAAGGAACGGCTGGCCAACTTCTCCGTCACGCTGGAAAAGCTGCGCGAGCAACTGGCGAAGCTGGGTTGAACCGGCTGCGGGCCTAGACGAAGGAAATGGAAAGGCCCGGCAGCGTAACCCCGGAAAATGCGCTGGTCCAGGTCTGCCCGGCTTCCACCGGGTAGGCTTCGGTCCAGGTGCCGGTGGTGATGATCTCGCCGGCCGCCAGCGGCGGAAACTGCGGCTGTTCCTGCAGCAGCCGGTGCAGCTCCCACAATGCATGCACCGGGTTGTCCAGCACTTCCCCGCCGAAACCTGCGCCACGCAGGGTCATTACACCGTCCCGCCCCCATGACATCGACACGCTGGCCATTGCCAGCACCGAGCCCAGGTTGGGGCGGCCAGTCGCCGAAAGCGGACGTGTTTCGCCGACGATCAGCGCGCCATGCATGCCAAAGGCGGCCACCGCGTCGGCCGGCTCGAGTTTCCAGCCGGGGAATGGGCACGTGACGATTTCAAATCCATGGGCCATCCACTCGATGCAGTTCGCCAGTTCCTCGATGCTGGCGTCGGGGGCAGGCGTCTTGCCCAGCATGAACACCACCTCCGGCTCCAGCCGCGGCTGCAATGCGCCGGCCAGGCTCTGGATGCCATGGTTGCTGGCGGCATAGCGCACAGTGCTGTCGAACAGCGGCGCCCACATGGGCTGGTTGACACCCAACTTCGGCCAGGCCGCGCGGTTGGTCCACCCGAGCTTGCGGCCGACCATGGTCTCGCCTTGCGCGATACGGATATCCATGATGTTCTTGGCAACGTCGTAGCCATCCGCCATCGATAACGGGCCTTGCGAGGACAACGAAGGAATCAGCGCGGATTCGGCACGGGCTGCGAGCAGGCGATGCGCATGGCGGGCAGCTTGGGCGGACAAAAGCATAGGGAACTCGCGAGGGGAAAGTGATGGACAGGTGCGGCCAGAGACCGGATTGTCTGCGACGGACAATCTTTGCACAAGCCTTCCTGGCGGCGATTGCGTGTACGCAAGCCGCGCCGGGGCGCGGGGCATTCGGATCAATTGGGGTCAGACTCGATCTAAATCGAGTCTGACCCCAATTGATCTAAATCGAGTCTGACCCCAATTGATCTGACCCCAATTGATCCTACGAAAATCACCCCAGGCTGGCCGGATCCCACAAGTCGCCATTCGGACTCGTGCGTGGAGCGGTCACGCCGAAATGGGTATACGCCGCTGGCGTCGCGATGCGCCCGCGCGGCGTGCGCTGCAAAAAGCCCTGCTGGATCAGGTAGGGCTCCAGCACGTCCTCGATCGTGTCCCGTTCCTCGCCGATCGCAGCTGCCAGGTTGTCCAGCCCGACCGGACCGCCGGCAAACTTGAACAGCACCGCTTCGAGCAGCTTGCGGTCCATCAGGTCGAAGCCGACCGGGTCCACGTCCAGCATCACCAGCGCCGCATCGGCCATGGCCTTGGTAATGGTGCCGTCGCCCTTTACCTGCGCGTAGTCGCGCACCCGGCGCAGCAGCCGGTTGGCGATACGCGGCGTGCCGCGGCTGCGGCGGGCAATTTCCAGTGCGCCGTCCTCGTCGATCGGCGCATTCAGCAGCGCCGAACTGCGGGTGACGATGCGCGCCAGTTGCGCCGGCGTATAGAACTCCAGCCTGGCGACGATGCCGAAGCGGTCGCGCAGCGGGTTGGTCAGCATGCCGGCGCGGGTGGTGGCGCCGACCAGCGTGAACGGCTGCAGGTCCAGCCGCACCGAGCGCGCGGCCGGCCCCTCGCCGATCATGATGTCGATCTGGTAATCCTCCAGCGCCGGGTACAGGATTTCCTCTACCACCGGCGACAGCCTGTGGATCTCGTCGATGAACAGCACGTCGTTGGCTTCGAGGTTGGTCAGGAGCGCCGCCAGGTCGCCGGCGCGCTCCAGCACCGGGCCGGACGTCTGGCGCAGGTTCACGCCCATTTCGCGCGCGATGATGTGGGCCAGCGTGGTCTTGCCCAGCCCGGGCGGGCCGAACAGCAGCGTATGGTCGAGCGCTTCGTTGCGGTTGCGCGCGGCGGTGATGAAAATCTCGAGCTGGCCGCGGATTTTTTCCTGGCCGACATATTCGTCGAGTTGCTTGGGGCGCAAGGCCCGCTCGATCGCCTCTTCGTTCGGCGAGGCGGGCGTAGCGGCGATGATGCGCTGTTCTGAAAAATTATCGGTCTGTATGCTCATGATGGAGTTCCTGCGCGGCAAGCCGCGCAAAGGCCCTTATCCCTTGGACAGGGCTTTCAATGCCAGCTTGATGCCTTCGGAGACACCCGTGCCGGCCGGCACCTGCTTCATTGCCAGCCCGGCTTCCTTGTCGGAATAGCCGAGCGCCAGCAGCGCATTCATCACATCGGCGCTGGCGTCGGTATGCTGCACGCCGCCGGCATGGCCGAGGTCTGCGCCCAGCTTGCCCTTGAGTTCAAGCAGAAGGCGTTCCGCGGTTTTCTTGCCGATGCCCGGAATCTTGGTCAGGCGCCCTGCTTCCTGCAGGGTAATGGCGCTGCCAAGCTCCGCGACCGACATGCCGGACAGGATGGACAAGGCGGTGCGCGCGCCCACGCCTGCGATCCGGATCAACTGACGGAACACTTCACGCTCGCCGGCATTGCCGAACCCGTACAATAATTGGGCATCTTCCCGCACCACGAAATGCGTGAGCAGGACCACTTTTTCACCCAGGCCGGGCAGGTTATAAAAGGTGCTCATCGGGACGCTGACTTCGTAGCCGACGCCGCTGCAATCGATGAGCAGTTGCGGCGGATTTTTCTCAAGCAGGGTTCCGGAAAGACGGCCTATCATCGGGTGTTGGCTTTCATAGTAAGTGTTGGAATCATACAGGAGTACAGGAAACCGCCATGGTTGACGCCGGTGACGACCTTATCGTAATTCCACCCGCCCAGCCCGCGCTCCTGCGCTTGCTGCGCCACCTGGTTTTGCTGCTGGGCATCGTCTGGGCGCTGCCACTGACGATTGTCGGATTATTGCTCGCATTGCCGGTCATGCTCTGGCGCGGCCAGGTCAACCTGGTGCGCTCGTCCAGGGCGCCGGCCCTGCTGTTCAGCGGGCCGCTGGCCGACTACCTGCTTGAGCGCCACCCGTTCGGCGCGATGTGCGCAATGGCCATCGGCCATGTGGTGATTGCCGAGCGCAGCAGCCTGACCCGTCGCATCCTGACCCATGAACTGGCCCACGTGCGCCAGGCCGCCTGCTGGGGCATCCTGTTTCCGGTGGTCTACCTGGCGGCCAGCGCGTGGGCGCTGCTGCGCGGGCAGGATGCGTACTGGAATAATGCGTTTGAGATCGCCGCGCGCAAGGCCGAGCGGCACGCGTAATTTTTAACGGCGGACAGGAAGTTCGTAGGGTGTAATGCGCTAGCGCTTATTACACCCTACGGTCTGCGAGCGGATGAATCTCCGCCATCATCAGCCGACCAGCCTTCCACCACGAACCCGCAGGCCCTTGCGCGTCAATCCCGGCGCCAGGCTGTTCAGCATGGCCAGCGCCTCGCCGCTGTGCGCATGGCAGATCGCCACGCCCAGCGCGTCGGCGGCGTCCGTCCCGGGCAGGCCGGGCAGCAGCAGCAGGCGCTGCACCATGTCCTGCATCTGCTGCTTGGCCGCCTTGCCATGGCCCACCACGGCCTGCTTGACCTGCAGCGCCGTATATTCCGACACCAGCAGTTCGTTGTGCACCAGTGCGCAGATCGCCGCGCCGCGGGCCTGGCCCAGCAGCAGCGTCGACTGCGGGTTGACGTTGACAAACACCTTCTCGATGGCCGCGCAGTCCGGCTGGTAGGTCTGCACCACTTCCGACACGCCGGCAAGGATGGTCTTCAGGCGTGACGGCAAGTCGGCATCGGCGGTCTTGATGGTGCCCGACGCGATGTAGGTCAGCTTGTTGCCCTGCTTGTGGATCACGCCGAAGCCGGTGATGCGCAAGCCGGGGTCGATGCCGAGGATTCTCATGACGGTTGCCGGCGGCCTGTCTTAATGGCGGAAATGCCGCGTGCCGGTCAGCACCATCACCACGTCCTGCTCGTCTGCCGCGTCGATGACTTCCTGGTCGCGCATCGAGCCGCCCGGCTGGATCACCGCGGTGGCGCCGGCGGCGACCACGACATCGAGGCCGTCGCGGAACGGAAAGAAGGCGTCGGAAGCGACTGCCGAGCCGGCCAGCACGAGGCCGGCGTTCTGCGCCTTGATCGACGCAATGCGGGCCGAATCGACCCGGCTCATCTGCCCGGCGCCGACGCCCAGCGTCATGCCGTTGCCGCAAAAGACGATGGCATTCGACTTGACGAACTTGGCGACGCGCCATGCAAACATCAGGTCCTGCAACTGCTGCTGCGTCGGCTGGCGCTTGCTGACCACTTTCAGTTCGGCCACCTGGACGTTCTTCGCATCCGGCGACTGCACCAGCAGGCCGCCGCCGACCCGCTTGAAGTCATGCGGGTTGGTGCCGCGTCCCAGCGGGATTTCCAGCAGCCGCACATTCTGCTTGGCCGCGAATACCTTGCGTGCGGCATCGTCGAACGACGGTGCGATCAGCACTTCGACGAACTGCTTCGCCACCGCTTCGGCCGCAGCGCCATCCACCGGCTGGTTGAAGGCGATGATGCCGCCGAACGCGGAGGTCGGGTCGGTCTGCAGCGCTTTCGAATAGGCTTCCAGCGCGGTTGCGCCCACCGCCACGCCGCACGGGTTTGCATGCTTGATGATCACGCAGGCGCTGCCTTCGAAGGTTTTCACGCATTCCCAGGCGGCATCGGCGTCGGCGATATTGTTGTACGACAGTTCCTTGCCCTGCAGCTGGCGGTAATTGGCCAGCGCACCTTCCGGCACGGCGAGGTCGCGGTAGAACGCGGCTGACTGGTGCGGGTTCTCGCCGTAGCGCATTTCCTGCACCTTCTCGAAATGCAGGTTCAGCGTGGCCGGGTAGGCGCTGCGGTTCTGGTGCGCGAGATCGTCGCCCAGCGCAGTGAAGTAATTGGTGATGGCGCTGTCGTACTGCGCGGTATGGGCAAACACCTTCTTGGCCAGCGCGAAACGGCTGGCATAGCTGACGTCGCCTTCCGCCGACTGCAGTTGCGCGAGCACCGGCGCATAGTCGGCCGGGTCGCACAGCACCACCACGTCCTTGTGGTTCTTGGCCGACGAACGCAGCATCGCCGGGCCGCCGATGTCGATATTCTCGATCGCGTCTTCCAGCGAGCACGTGTCGCGCGACACGGTCTGCACGAACGGATAGAGGTTGACCACGACCATGTCGATGGCCGGGATGCCATGCTGTTCCAGCGCCGCCGCGTGTTCGGGAAAGTCGCGCCGCGCCAGGATGCCGCCATGGACTTTCGGATGCAGGGTCTTGACCCGGCCATCCAGCATTTCCGGAAAGCCGGTGTAGTCGGCCACTTCGGTCACCGCAACGCCGTTGTCGGCCAGCAGCTTCGCGGTGCCGCCGGTGGACAGGATATTGACGCCCATCGCAGACAGCGCGCGCGCAAGCTCGAGCACGCCGGTTTTATCGGAAACGGAAATCAGGGCTTGTTTGATCATGGTAGGAAACGCCGAAAGGAAAGGAAATTAGATCAGGCCGTGCTGCTGCAGCTTCTTGCGCAAGGTGTTGCGGTTGATGCCCAGCATTTCGGCCGCATGCGACTGGTTGCCCTCGGCACGCGCCATCACGGCCTCGAGGATCGGCTTTTCAACGGTGAAGACCACCATTTCGTACACATTGGAAGGCTGCTGCTCGCCCAGGTCCTTGAAATATTTTTCCAGGCTCTTCTTGACGACGTCCTGGATGCTGTCTTTGCTCATGTCGGTGATCGAATAATTTTTATTATGGAGGTCAGGCCGCCAGCCGGTCTTCGGCCAGCCCGTATTGCAGCCGTTCGCCGTAAGCTTGCTGGGCCTCGAAAAATTGCCGCACGGCCGACAACTGGGTGTCGCAGCTCTCCAGCAGATTCATCGCCTGGCGGAACGGTTCGCCGCCTGGCAGCGACCTGACGTACCAGCCTATGTGCTTGCGCGCGGTTCGCACGCCGAGGTAGTCGCCGTAGAACGCATAGTGCGCCAGCAGGTGTTCTTCCATCAGCGCCGCCACTTCGGTCACCAGCGGTGCGGGCAAGTGGCTGCCGGTGCGCAGGAAATGCTCGATCTCGCGGAAAATCCAGGGCCGGCCCTGGGCTGCGCGCCCGATCATCACCGCGTCGGCGCCGGTTGCCGCCAGCACCGCCTTCGCCTTTTCCGGCGTATCGATGTCGCCATTTGCCACGACCGGTATGCCGACGCTGGCCTTGACCGCGGCGATGGTCTCGTATTCCGCGCTGCCGGCGTACCCGTCGGCGCGCGTGCGCCCGTGCAGCGTCAGCATCGCAATGCCGCTGGCTTCGGCCAGCGCGGCAATGCGCAGCGCATTCTTGTGCTGGCGGTCCCAGCCGGTGCGGAATTTCAGCGTGACCGGAACGTCCACCGCACTCACCACCGCTTCGAGTATCGCCTGTACCAGTCTTTCATCCTGGAGCAGCGCCGAGCCGCACCAGCTGTTGCAGACTTTCTTGACCGGGCAGCCCATGTTGATGTCGATGATCTGGGCGCCGCGCTCGACATTGAAGCGGGCGCAATTGGCCAGCATTTCCGGGTCGGCACCGGCAATCTGTACTGCCCGCGGCGCCATTTCGCCATCATGGTTGATGCGGCGCGATGTCTTCTCGCTGGCCCATAGCCTGGGGTCGGACGCCGCCATCTCGGACACCGCATAACCGGCGCCCAGCTGCTTGCACAGTTGCCGGAACGGGCGATCCGTCACCCCTGCCATCGGCGCGACGAATACATTGTTTCGCAGTTGAAAAGGTCCGATGTGCACGGGAGGGTCAGGTGGCGGAAAAACGAAAAACGCTATTTTATCCTCAATCGGCTGGCGTCCCGGGACGGAAAGTCTGTTTCACTGCAATCTTGCAATTTTGCAACAGTGACAGTTTTAGTTGCCCAGTTCATCCAGCGCCACGGCCAGATGCGCATTGTCCGACCAGCGCAACACCTTGAGTTGCTGGCCATCCCACTCGACATGGTTGATCGAGGCGTTCAGCACGGCGAAGTCACGCGGCGCCGTGATGTCGATACCATGCGCGGCACGATAGACGGCGTCCAGCACGCCGCCGTGGCTGACGATGACGATGCGCTTGCCGCGGTTCGCTTCGGCAATGCGGCATACCGCATCGACTGCACGCTGCGCAAACTCGGCAAAGGTCTCGGCCCGCCGCTCCCCGTCCGGATAGCGCGCATGCGGATCGCGCGCCAGCCACTGCGCATGGGCTTCCGGAAAACGGCCTTCCAGTTCGTTATAGAGCAGTCCCTCGAAGGCACCGAAACAGCGCTCGCGCAGCGATGCATCGGTCTGCAGCGGCAAAGCAAGGCGCTCGGCAACCGCACGCGCGGTGCTTGCGGCGCGGCTCAGGTCGGAGCTGACGATCATGTCCACGGTTTCGCCGGCCAGCGCCTGCGCCAGCGCTGCCGCCTGCCGCACGCCTTCCTCGTTGAGCGGAATATCGAGATGGCCCTGCAGCCGCCGTTCGGCATTCCACGCGGTTTCGCCGTGCCGTATCAGGAAAATTTCAGTCATTGCGGAATCTTTCAAGTGTTGTCCGGTGCGGGGAATTTTGGCTTGACCTGCAGCCAGAAAGTAACTGGCCCATCGTTCGTCAGGCTGACCTTCATGTCGGCGCCGAAGCGGCCAGTCTCCACCTTGCGGTGCTGCTGCCTTGCGCGCTCGACGAAATAGCCAAACAGCCTGCGGCCCTCGTCGGGCGGCGCGGCAGGCGTGAAGGATGGCCGGGTGCCGGAACGGGTGTCGGCCGCCAGCGTGAACTGCGGCACCAGCAGCAGGCCGCCCTCGACATCGGCAATGCTGCGGTTCATCTTGCCAGCGTCGTCGGCAAAGACCCGGTAGCCGAGCAATTTGGCCAGCAGCGCGTCGGCTTCCCGTTCACTGTCGTGGCGCTCGGCGCAGACCAGCACCATCAGGCCATTGCCTATCTCGCCCACCACCGCGCCGTCGACCGTCACGCTGGCGCTGCTGGCGCGTTGCAGCAGCGCGATCACGCCAGGCTGACCCGGGCAAACTTGCGCTTGCCTACCTGCAGCACGAAGCTGCCGGCCTCGATCTTCAGTGCCTTGTCGGACACGACCGCGCCATCGATGCGCACGCCGCCCTGCTCGACCATGCGCAGCGCCTCCGAAGTCGATGGGCACAAGCCGGCCTGCTTCAAAAGCTGGCCGATGCCGAGCGGCGCTCCGCTCACGGCAACCTCGGCAATATCGTCCGGTATGCCGCCGCGGGCGCGATTGTCGAAATCCGCCAGGGCGCCTTCGGCCGCATCGCGGGAATGGAAGCGCTCAACGATTTCCTGTGCCAGCAGCACCTTGATGTCACGCGGATTGCGCCCCTCCCCGACGTCCGCACGAAACTGCGCGATCTCGGCCAGGGTCCGGAACGACAACAGTTCGAGGTAGCGCCACATCATCGGGTCGGAAATGCTCATCAGCTTGGCGAACATGGTGTTGGCCGGCTCGGTGATGGCAATATAGTTGCCCTTGGACTTGGACATTTTCTCGACGCCGTCCAGGCCCTCGAGCAGCGGCATGGTCAGGATGCACTGCGGCTCCTGTCCATAGTCCTTCTGCAGTTCACGACCGACCAGCAGGTTGAATTTCTGGTCGGTGCCGCCGAGTTCGAGGTCGGACTGTAGCGCTACCGAGTCGTAACCCTGCATCAGCGGGTAGAGCAGCTCGTGCACGGAAATCGGCGTGCCTTCCTTGAAGCGCTTGGTGAAGTCCTCGCGCTCCAGGATGCGCGCCACCGTATAGCGCGACGACAGCTGTATCAGGCCGCGCGCGCCAAGCTGGTCGCACCATTCGGAATTGAAGCGTATCTCGGTCCTGGCCGCATCCAGCACCATGCTGGCCTGGGCAAAATAGGTTTTGGCGTTTTCCTCGATCTGTTCGCGTGTCAGCGGCGGCCGGGTGACATTGCGGCCGGACGGATCGCCGATCATCGACGTGAAATCGCCGATCAGGAAAATGACCGTATGGCCCAGATCTTGCAATTGCCGCATCTTGTTCAGAACGACCGTATGACCGAGATGCAGGTCGGGCGCTGTCGGGTCCAGGCCGAGCTTGATGCGCAAGGGCTTCCCATTTTTTTCGGAACGCAGCAACTTTTGCACCAATTCCGACTCAACGAGCAGCTCTTCTGTACCGCGCTTGATGATTTCAAGCGCGTTTTGCACTGATTTAGTGATGGGCAGCACCCCGGTAGATAACAACTCGGCGCTTTGTTTCTCTTGTGAATGATCGGTCATAAACTGGTCAAAAAGGCATTTTTGAGGGAAATCGGGTATTTACGTTGTTATAATTCCGGCTTTCTTAAACCTTGCGCATTGTCAACACGGAAAGTTTTGGCCGACGTTGACGACAAAACGGTGAATTTTAACTGATCGAATGGTCGCTATAGATAAATTACTCAGCCTGGGTTCACGCCGTGCGACGCTTGCCGGCCCTAGCCGCAAGCACCGCATCATCTCGGCTTCGGCAATCTTTCTCGCCTTGTGCGCCTTCGGTGCCGCCGGCGTGGCGCCAATGGCGCCCGATGCTTCCGACCTCCCGGTGCAATCCGTGGTCGAAGAACTTTCCCTGCCGACGCTGGAGGAACAGGTTGCGCGCATTACGCCGTCTACCCAGACCTTCATCAATGAAGAGCGTGTCCGCGCCGGCGATACCCTGGCTACGCTGATGCAGCGCCTGGGCATCGACGACGACGAGGCGGTGGCTTTCATCAAGGAAGACAAGACTGCCCGCGGCATCATGCAACTCAAGGCCGGCAAGCGTATCCAGGCGCAAACCAATGCCGAAGGCCGCCTGGTCTGGATGAGCGCGCCGGATAACGACGCGCGTCCCGGCAGCCCGGTCCGCAATCTTGTCGTCGAGCGTGATAATCAGGGCTTCAAGGCGTCACTGGCCGCGGCCTCGCTCGAAAAGCGCGTGGAAATGCGCTCCGGAGAAATTCGCTCGTCGCTGTTCGCGGCAACCGACGTTGCCCAGATTCCGGATACAGTCGCGAGCCAGATCGTCGACATGTTTTCCACCAGCATCGACTTCGGCACCGACCTGCGCCGCGGCGACCGCTTCAATGTGGTCTATGAAACATTCTGGCAGGATGGCGAATATGTCCGTTCCGGACGCATACTGGCGGCCGAGTTCCGCAACGACGGCTCGACCTACCAGACGGTCTGGTTCGAGGAACCCGGCAAGCAAGGCGGCTATTTCGGTTTCGACGGCAAATCGCTGAAAAAGGCATTCCTCAAGTCGCCACTGGAATTTTCCCGGGTATCGTCCGGTTTCTCGATGCGCGTGCATCCGATCTCCGGCCAGTGGCGCGCGCACAAGGGCGTGGACTTCGCCGCGGCGGTCGGCACCCCGATCCGGGCGTCCGGCGAAGGCGTCGTGGATTTTGCCGGCAGCCAGAACGGCTACGGCAATGTGGTCGTCATCAAGCACTGGTCGAACTACTCGACCGCCTATGCGCATATGAGCCGGTTCGCCAGCAACCTGCGCAAGGGCCAGAAAGTGGAACAGGGCGAAGTCATCGGCTACGTCGGCATGACAGGCTGGTCTACCGGCCCCCACCTGCATTATGAATTCCGCGTCAATAACGAGCCGCGCGACCCGATGACGGTCGACATGCCCAATGTCCAGCCGCTGGCAGGCGCCGAGCTGCAGCGTTTCCGCAAGGTGGCTGGCGACATGACGCACCGCTTTGCGCTGATGCTGCCGCAGGAAGAACTGTCCAAGGTCGCATCGAACTAGACACGCTCATTGCCTGAAAGGCAAGGACCGTTTTCAGCCTGGTACGCTAGTACAATCAGGCATCGAAAACGGTCTTTTTTTATGTCGAATCCTTCCTCTTCCCTTTTTATCGGCATGATGTCCGGCACCAGCATGGACGGTGTGGATGGGGTGCTGGCCTCTATCGACGACAACGGCCGGATTGCTACGGTGGCCGCGACAAGCCTGGCTTTTTCCGATGCGTTGCGCGGCGAGCTGATGGCGCTGCAGGCCGCGGGCGAGAATGAAATCCACAGGGAATCGCTAGCGGCCAATAGGTTGGCCCATTTGTATGCGCAATGCGTGGGCTCGCTGCTGGAACAATCCGGACATGCTGCAACAGACGTATGTGCGATCGGCGTGCATGGCCAGACCATCCGGCACCAGCCCGCCCTCGGCTACACCCGCCAGACCAATAACCCCGCACTGCTGGCCGAACTCGCCGGCATCGACGTCATCGCCGATTTCCGCAGCCGCGACATCGCCGCAGGCGGCCAGGGGGCACCCCTGGTGCCGGCCTTTCACCATGCGGTGTTTTCCGACTCGGCGCGGCCACGGGTGGTTGCCAATATCGGGGGCATCGCCAATATCAGCATCCTCGACCCGCGATCCGGCACCGTGGCCGGCTTCGACACCGGGCCGGGCAATGTGCTGATGGACCTGTGGATCATGCGGCGCCGCGGCCAGCGCTATGACGAGAGCGGCGCATGGGCTGCAAGCGGGCGTATTCACCCGGCGCTGCTCCAGGCATTGCTGGACGAGCCCTATCTTTTGCTACCGCCACCGAAAAGCACCGGGCGTGACCTGTTCCATGGCGACTGGCTTGCCGCCAAACTACTGGGCTTCGAGCAGCTTGACCCGGCCGACGTGCAGGCAACGTTGGCCCGATACACTGCAGTCACACTGGCACAGGCGATCCACGCACAGGCACCAGAAGCGGAAACGGTCTATGTTTGCGGTGGCGGCGCCTTCAATAATCACCTGATGGTCAGCTTGGGCGATGCGCTTGCAGCTTGCGGCCAGCCCGTAACGCTGCTGCCGACCGATGCGCTGGGCATTGCTGCACAACATGTCGAGGCGCTGGCATTCGCGTGGCTTGCGCAGCGTTTCCATCGCCGGATGGCCGGCAACCTGCCGGCCGTAACCGGGGCAAAAGGGACGCGGGTGCTTGGCGCGCTTTATCCAGCGTAAAGAGGAGCAGCAATAGCCGGTTCCGTGCAAATCTCCGGGTACCAGGCAAAAAAAAGCGCAACCGAAGTTGCGCTTTTTTTGAGACTCCGACGACTCAGGCCGAGAACGACGACCCGCAACCGCATGTCGTGGTTGCATTCGGATTCTTGATCACGAACTGCGCACCTTCGAGGTCATCCTTGTAGTCGATTTCTGCGCCGACCAGGTACTGGTAGCTCATCGAGTCGATCAGCAGTTGCACGCCGTTCTTGGTCATCGTGGTGTCGTCTTCATTGACGATTTCATCGAAGGTAAAACCGTACTGGAAGCCGGAGCAACCGCCACCTTGCACGAATACGCGCAGTTTGAGGTCCGGGTTGCCCTCTTCATCGATCAGTTGGGCCACCTTGGAAGCGGCGCTGTCGGTGAAAACGATCGGGGCTGGCATTTCGGCAATAGCATTCATTCTGACTCCTGCTGGCTAAGCAAATTAATGTTCGATTATAGACCTAATGGTCTAACAGCGCTTTCTGATCCTGCTCATAGACTGGACGCCAATTTTGGGGACGCAAGCTTCAGCACCTGCTCGGCGTCCTGCTGATGCGTCAGCTTGCCCGACACCAGCGCGCCGCCATGCATTTCCAGCGCCTTGTAATGTACATCCCCAGTTATGCGGGCCTTGGGCTGCAATTCAAGCAGTTCGGAACAATAAACCGGCCCGATGATGGCCCCGTCGACGACGACATGTTCCGCCCTGACCTCGCCTTCCACGCTGGCCTGTTCCGAAATGACCAGCATGCTGTTTTCCATCGGGTCGGCGATCAGGTTTCCCTTGACGTGCCCGTCAACCCGTAACCCGCCCTTGAACCGGAGGTTGCCCTCGATGGTAGTCGACGTGCCTATCAGGCTGTCTATGGTGTTTTTCGCCTTTTGCCCGAACATCAATCTCTCCTTTACATGGTGGCAGACTGCTGCGCACGCACTTTTCCGTTTTCCAGCACCCGGGCCTGCGCATTCCTGACCTGCACGCCCTCAGGCAGGGTCAGTACGCCTTCGACCCTTTGATACCGCCTGAATTCCAGGTGAAACGGTTCCGCCTTGTCGTCCTTTCCTGGAAAGCCGAGTATCGCTGGTTTACCGGCTTGCATGACTGATAACGACAGCGCCAGGCTGCCCTTGAAGTCCTGCGTGTTATTACCGCGCCGCATTATCAGTAAGCGGTAACGAAGTTGATTAGGCGGCACCAGTTCGATTTTCAAACGCCGTATCGATACGCCTTCGGAAACCGGGCCGGACGGTAGCAAGCTGTCGAAAAAAGCCAGGTCTTCTTCCAGCCGCGCATTTTCCGCTGTCAGCGACTGGACTTGTTCGGCAAGTTGCTTGTGCGCCGCCCGCTCCATCGCAAGCTGGTTTTCGGCTGTATTCAATACACTGGCCGCCTTGTCACGCTCGGCCTGGGCCCTGGCAGCCTGCGCCTTCAGCCCAAGGGCCTCGTCGGCGCTGATTGCATCACCAAGGACCTTGGTGCCACGGCCCAGTCCATACGTCCAGAACGCCAGGCTGCCCACGATCAGCAGCAGCACCAGCATGCGCCCCAACCGGACCGGCCATGAAGTCGCCCTGCTGACTGTCAGCCTGGGTGCCGCTGCCGGCCGGCGTCGACGCGGCCAACGACCAATCTTCACGCTCGGCCCTGTCAGGGAAGTACGGGCACCTGCATCAGCCCAGTGGTTTCTTCAAGACCGAACATGATGTTCATGCACTGCACGCCCTGGCCCGCAGCCCCTTTGACCAGGTTGTCCTCGACGACAAGGATAACCAATTGGTCGCCATTGTCCGGACGATGGACGGCGATCCTCAGCATATTGGACGCGCGCACCGAGCGGGTCTCGGGATGGCTGCCCGCCGGCATGACATCGATGAAAGGCTCATCGCGGTAATGCGCTTCGAAAAGTGCCTGGAAATCGGTATCGCGCGCTTCCGGCAAAATGGTTGCATACAGCGTCGAATGGATGCCGCGTATCATCGGCACAAGGTGCGGCACAAAGGTAAGCGCTGCCGGCCGGCCGGAAATGGCTTCCAGGCCCTGGCGGGTTTCGGGCAGGTGGCGATGGCCCTTGACGCCATAGGCCTTGAAGTTGTCCGAGGCCTCGGCAAGCAAAGTACCGACTTCCGCCTTGCGGCCAGCGCCCGAAACGCCCGACTTGCAATCGGCGATCAAGGCCATCTCGTTGACCAGCGGCTTACCTTGCGACAACAGCGGCGCGAATCCGAGCTGCATCGATGTCGGATAACAGCCTGCGAGACCGACGACACGGGCCTTGCGTATGGCTTCCCGGTTCACTTCCGCCAGTCCATACACCGCTTCTTCCAGGATATCCGGACAGGAATGCGGCATGCCATACCACTTTTCGAACACGGCCGTGTCTTTCAGCCGGAAGTCCGCCGCCAGGTCGATGACCTTCACACCGGCTTCCAGCAGTTCCGGCGTCTGCGCCATGGCAACGCCGTGTGGCGTGGCGAAGAAGACGACGTCGCACGCGGCCAGATTTGTCTTCTCCGGCGCCGAAAATGCCAGCTTCACGAATCCACGCAACGATGGAAACATGTCCGCGACCGGCATGCCGTCTTCCTTGCGCGATGTAATAGCAGTCAGCTCTGCCTGCGGATGCGCCGCCAGCAAACGCAATAATTCGACGCCGGTGTATCCGGTGCCGCCAACAATGCCTACCTTGATCATGATTTTCCTGAACCGACGTTAAACGTTCCGGAATTCTAACAGCGACGGCACGGCCATGTTTTGCCGGTGCCCGTCAAAAATGAGAAAAGCCGCCCGGCGGACCGGGCGGCTTTCAACGCAGTAAAATCCTGCGAAAAAACGATTAACGCTTCGAGAACTGCTTTGCGCGACGTGCCTTGCGCAGACCGACTTTCTTACGCTCGACTTCGCGTGCATCGCGGGTAACAAAGCCTGCCTTCGACAGTTCCGGCTTCAGCGTTGCATCGTAGTCGATCAGGGCGCGGGTGATGCCGTGACGAACGGCGCCTGCCTGGCCCGACTCGCCGCCGCCGTTGACGTTGACCATGATGTCGAAAGTCTCGACATTGTTGGTCAGTTCCAGCGGTTGACGGATCACCATCAGGCCGGTCTCACGAGAAAAATACTCGTTGGCCGGCTTGCCGTTGACAACGATCTGGCCCGAGCCAGACTTGATGAACACGCGCGCCACTGCACTTTTGCGACGGCCGGTTCCGTAGTTGTAGTTACCGATCATGTCTGTTCCTTACAGTTCGAGTGGCAGCGGCTGCTGGGCGCTATGCGGGTGACTGCCTTCCGCGTAGACCTTCAGCTTTTTGATCATCGCGTAGCCGAGAGGACCCTTGGGCAGCATGCCCTTGACGGCCTTCTCGAGCGCGCGGCCCGGAAAACGCTCTTGCATTTTCTTGAAGTTGGTCTCGTAGATGCCGCCCGGGTAACCGCTGTGGCGGTAGTACTTCTTCTCGGTGGCCTTGGTGCCCGTGACACGCAGCTTGTCTGCGTTGACGACGATGATGAAATCGCCGGTATCGACGTGAGGAGTAAATTCTGGCTTGTGCTTGCCGCGCAACCGGAGTGCCACTTCGCTGGCAACACGTCCGAGGACTTTGTCCGTCGCGTCAATCACGAACCAGTCGCGCTGGACTTCGTGTCCTTTAGCGGAAAAGGTTTTCATGATGACTTCCTGATAATTGATTCGCTCAAAATGGTGGTTCCGCGCTGTCTATATACTACCTGTTGCCGCGGACTCGGCCTTGTAACTTCCCCTGAGCAAACGGGGAATCGGAAAGTATAGCCTTTTCAACGACTTGCCGTCAAACACAAAAGCCGCTGGAAGGTGAGCGATTACGCAGCAGTTACAATAGGCCACGTTTAATTTCTGTGAGGATGCGATGGAATGCACAGTGCGCTGGACGGGTTTGTCCGGCATGACATTTACAGCCGAAACCGGCTCCGGCCACCTGGTCACCATGGACGGCGCCCCTGAAGGCGGTGGACGCAACTTGGCGCCAAGACCCATGGAAGTCGTGCTCGCCGGCACCGGTGGCTGCACGGCTTACGACGTGGTGCTCATTCTGCGCAAGAGCGGCCAGGACATACGCGGGTGCGATGTGACGCTGAAGTCGGAACGTGCCGAGAAGGACCCGAAGGTCTTCACCAGCATCCACTTCCATTTCACGGTACGCGGACGCAACCTGAAGTCCAACCTGGTGGAACGGGCAATCAAGCTGTCCCATGAAAAATACTGCTCGGCCTCGATCATGCTCGAAAAAACCGCGTCGATAACCCATACCTTCGAAATCGTCGACGATCTCGGTGAGCACCCCGCTTCCTGAGTGATCGCCTGGCGCCTATAGCCTGGTGCCTATATATAGTAAGCAAGGCCGGTCATCACTTTCGACATCGCGCGCATCGCCTTGCGCGCGACTGGCGGCAAATCCGTTGCGCCAAGCGCCTTGGCCGCCTCACCGTGCGCAACTTCGTCTTGTCGCATCTGCTCGACAATCGCCCGTGACTTGTGATCGGCCACTGGCAGGCGTTCGAGATGGCTAGCAAGATGCGCTTCGACCTGGCGTTCCGTTTCCACTACAAACCCGAGGCTGCGCGCATCGCCGAGACGCGCAGCCACTGCGCCCATCGCATACGCACCTGCATACCAGAGAGGGTTGAGGAAGCTGGTGTGCGAATTCAATTCGTCAAGCCGCCCTGCTGTCCACGCGAGGTGGTCCTCTTCTTCCCTTGCAGCGTCGTTGAATTGGGCCTGCGTCGCCGGAATTTGGGAAAATTGCCCCTGCGCTGCATAAAGCGCCTGCGCACATACTTCCCCAACGTGATTTACACGCATCAATCCGGCGCTTCGCCGGCGCTCGGCATCGCTTAATTCACTGTCTGGCAGACGCGCAGCCGGCGATGGCCGTGCCGCGGAAGCAACGCCGCTTATTACTCTCAATGCACGATCGAGCCCGATGATAAGACCATCCATGAGTTCCCTTTCAACAATAAAAGTATTGTATTTATGACAAAAATTCGTTGTTTCAAAGCCACATAAGCGGGCATGATTGCACACAAAAGGCAAATTCCCTTTGCCCTTCACCCGGTAATTTGATGAAATGACTACTAGCTTCTTGATCAACTGGTTTGGAAGTCTGGCAGGGGGGCTCCCGACTGGAAGCCTTGCTGAACTGAATGCAGCGAAAAATTTTAGCACCACAACTTCTGGAGATTACTCAATGAAAAAATCGCTTCTCGCACTGGCAGTCCTGGGTGCATTTGCAGGCGTTGCACAAGCACAAACCAGCGTGACGATTTATGGTTCGTTCGATGCGGGTGTCCGCTCTGCGCAAGACCAAAATGCCAATGGTAATAGCCGTACCACGATGAGCTCGACCGGTACTTACAACTCCAACCGTATCGGCTTCAAGGGTGTTGAAGATCTGGGCGGCGGTCTGAATGCTCACTTCACGCTGGAAAGCGCTTTCAACTCCGGCACCGGCGCTGCCGACAGCACCCGCTTTTTCGGCCGTTCCGCATTTGTTGGCCTGGGTGGCCGTTGGGGTTCGATCGACCTGGGTCGTCAATACACGGTGGCATTTAAGACCGTTGGCGCCTACGATCCATTTAACTACAAGTACACCGGCATCATCCCGACTGCTCAGGCGAGCATCTCTGCTGGTACCCGTAACGACAACGACATCCAGTACACCGGCACCTTTGGTCCTCTGACCGCGCGTGCTGAATACGCTCTGAACGAGCGCACCGGTGGCGGCAGCGGCGGTACCGCAGCTGCAGTTGGCGCAACCTTCGCAACTGGCCCGTTCTCGGTTGGCGCTGCATACACCAAGCGCAATCCTACGGTTGGCGCAGTTGCAGCAACCGCAACGACTCCTGCTGTCGTTGGTCAAGATCGTGACAACACGCATTGGACCGTTGGTGGCGCGTTCACCTTCGGCCCAGGTCGTATCGCTGCTGGTTATGCAAACGAAGACCAAGACCGTCTGCTGGGTGGCGAAGCCAGCCAGAAAAACGCTTGGGTTGGCGGCAGCTACGACATCACCCCAGCTCTGGGTCTGACCGCAGCTTACTACCACACCAAAGTTGAAAACTTCGGCGCAGTTGGCAACAACAACGGCAAGCGTGGCCTGTTCATCGTTGGCGCAACCTATGCTCTGTCGAAGCGCACCAACTTCTACGCAGACGTGGACTACACCAAGTACAAAGATGGTCTGGTTAGCGCTTCGACCGGTGCTGTCAACACCACTGGCCTGAATGGCGGCGGTTCGCAACTGGGTCTGGCTTCGGTTCCTGGCCAAGACAAGCAAGTCGGCTTCTCGGTTGGTATCAACCACCTGTTCTAATAAGACAGATTGCAGGAAACCGGCTCGTAAAGCGGTTTCTGCAAGAACAGCCTAGCAATAGGTTGTAAACGTAATGATTTCAGGCCCACCTCGGTGGGCCTGTTTTTTTATCCTTGTTGCTTTCGCGCTTACATCCCGGCGGAATGCCGGAAATGATTAACATGCGCCCCGACTTGTCGCCTGCCGACAGTGATTGCTAGGCAAGTTGTCGTCGTGGACGGAAGACCTTGGTGTCTGCGTAAAAAAGCTCGTCCTGCATCGGCCACCAGCCAGGTACGCCGAGAACCGGTAGGTGGCTGAAGTCTGATGTATCCAGGCCCCGACGCAGTTGCATCGCTACCGTCGTATCCAGCCAGCGCCTTAATCCGGACGCCTGCAACGCCAATATGGAGGGCTCTGCAATTAGCACCCATGTATGCCCAGTGATGGCTTTGTAGGGCGCCACCAGTTTTTCCATTAGCGCATGACCAAATAAATGGATCGTGCATTCCTGCTGAATAATGGTCCGTCGTTCGATAAACAACTGCCGCCAGTCATGCTGACGAAGCATCTTGTCAATTTCCGGATTCGACGTCAGGAAGAGCACCGCATTTTCATCAAAGATAGTTGCCGCATCTCGCAGCTTGCCTCGGGTTACCAGCGGCGCCTGCTTCCGGTTTTCGATCTCCCTCGCCTGCATGTCATTCAGTTGCACCTTGATACTGGGATAACTTAGCCAGACAAGCGCGTTGAAGAAATCATGGAGATTGTCGCGCGTCGGCACGCCACCGGTTTCGCTGATAAAGGTTTCATACGCGACTCCCGGCGGTAACTCGGCTTGAGGGACAAACTTTAACGGGAGCGAGCGATGATTTTTAATACCCAGGTCATTGGCTACTGCATTCAGACCGTCGCGCCAGTTCGCAGACTTCAGCACCACTTCGGCGACAGGCAGCAACGGTGCAAGCCAAGGTTGGCGCCAGTTTATCTGTCCGAGAAATTCGTCACGCATGCAAAGGATCGGTGTGCCAACGATCAGGTCATCGCCCAATCCATCGTTTCGCCGCCATTCAAGGGCACCACCGTTTCGCCACCCATGGGTAATTCGGCTGGCAAGGTCCAGCGTTCGCGCGTCAGGGTAATGGTGGCCTGGTTGCGCGGCAGATTGTAGAAGTCCGGGCCGTGAAGGCTGGCAAATCCTTCGAGCTTGTCCAAGGCGCCAGCCTGGTCGAATGCCTGCGCATACAGTTCCATTGCATGCAACGCGGTGTAGCAACCGGCACAGCCGCAAGCGTGCTCCTTGGTGTTGCGCGCATGCGGCGCCGAGTCTGTGCCCAAAAAGAACTTGCCATTCCCCGACGTTGCGGCCTGGACCAGAGCCTGCCTGTGTGTCTCGCGCTTGAGGACCGGCAGGCAATAATAATGGGGCCGGATTCCGCCTTTGAATAGTTCGTTGCGATTGTAAAGCAGGTGATGCGCGGTAATCGTTGCTGCAGTCGCCGGGCCGCTTTCGCTTACATACTGTGCAGCATCTTTAGTGGTGATATGTTCAAAAACCACTTTCAATTCAGGCATGTCATAACGCAGCGGCTTCATGATACGGTCAATGAAAACTGCCTCCCGATCGAAAATATCGATTTCCGTATCCGTCACCTCGCCATGGACCAGCAGCGGCATGCCAACGCTTTGCATGGCTTCCAGAGTTGCATAGCATTTCCGGATATCGGTAACGCCGGCGTCCGAATTTGTTGTAGCGCCTGCCGGATAGAGTTTTACCGCATGGACCAACCCACTGTCTTTCGCCCGCAAGATCTCATCGGCCGGCGTGTTATCGGTCAGATACAAGGTCATCAGCGGCTCGAACTGCATGCCAGCCGGAAGCGCCGCCATGATCCGCTCCCGGTAGGCCTGCGCCTGTGCGGTCGTCGTGATGGGCGGCCTCAGGTTGGGCATGACGATCGCGCGGGCAAACTGGCGGGCGGTATGCGGCAATACGCTGGCCATGGTGGCGCCATCGCGCAGGTGCAGGTGCCAGTCGTCAGGGCGGATAATGGTGATGCTGTTCGCAGGGGTTTGCATGGTCTTCGGCGGATGGAAAAAGTCCGCCAATTTTACCCGGGCCTTGCGCGAAAAGCGCCGTCTCTTTAGGGGCGGAGATGGATAGCGCGGATGCCGAAGGCATCCTTGCCTTGGATGGTTGCAAATACAATAACTACTGTATAAAATCACAGCCCATGCCACTTAGGAAAAAAACTGAGAACGAAACTGCAAAGGACGAGCGCACAACAATGCGCACGCTGCACATTCGTCTCAGGGACAAGCATGCAAAGTTTCTGCGTGCACTGGCATATGACACAAATCAGGTGTGGAATTTTTGCAATGCCTTGTCAATTAAGGTATTCGAGCGCGAACGCCGCTTCATGAGCGGATACGATCTGCAGAAATACACGGATGGCGCTTCGAAAGAAGGCATCAACCTGCACTCGCAAACGATCCAGGCGATCGCCTCGGAGTACGCGACGAGGCGCAAGCAATTCAAGAAAGGTCGGTTGGCCTGGCGCAAGAGCAGCGGTGCTCGGCGCTCGCTGGGATGGGTCCCATTCAAGAAATCAGGCATCACTTATGCCCATGGCCAGATCCGCTATGGCAAGGTCTGGCTGTCGCTGTGGGACAGCTATGGACTGAAGGACTTTGATCTCGGCGCCGGCGCTATTTCCGAGGACGCGCGCGGCCGCTGGTACATCAACATCTGCGCCACGCCGAAGCAAAAGCCAGTGCAGCAGCTGTCGCTCTTCAACGATGCAATCGCCATCGACCTTGGCCTGAAAGAGTTCGCAACGACCAGCGACGGCGCCGTCATCGAGGCCCAGCAGTTCTATCGTGGAATGGGAGGAAAGCTGGCAGTTGCCCAGCGTGCAAACAAGAAGGATCGGGTCAAGGCAATCCATGCCGGGATTGCAAACCGTCGCAAGGACTTTCATCACAAGCTCAGCACCAAGCTAACCGACAGCTATGGTGCGATCTTCGTAGGCAATGTGAATGCCTCTGCCCTCGCGAAAACGAACCAGGCCAAATCGGTTCTGGACGCGGGCTGGAGTGCATTCCGGACCATGCTGCAGTACAAATGCGATCGCGCAGGCGTGTGGTTCGACGAGGTCAACGAAGCCTATTCAACCCAGACCTGCAGCTGCTGTAAAAAGCGCACTGGCCCCAAAGGCCTGGAAGGTCTTGGAATAAGAGAATGGAATTGTAGCGATTGTGGAACGGCACATCACCGTGACATTAATGCTGCCAAAAACATTCTCGCGGCCGGGCATGACCGTCTCGCAGGAGGAATCCCCGTCCTTACCGCGCAAGCGGCAGCCCTCCAGGGCTGAGGGCGGGGAGGATGTCAAAGCACGAGAATTACCCGGTAATCGTTCACGTTGGTAAGCGTCGGCCCCGTGATGACCAGGTCTCCAAGCGCGGAAAAGTAGCTGTAGCCGTCGTTATTGGCCAGCATCTTCCGCGCACTGATGCCCAACGCTTCGGCCCTCGCCCGGCTGTCGGGCAGAAGGACTGCGCCGGCGTTATCTTCGGTGCCGTCGATGCCGTCGGTGTCGGCGGCGATGGCATAAACGTCGGGCATGCCATCGAGTTCGACCGCGAGCGATGCGAGGAATTCGGCGCAGCGCCCTCCTCGCCCATTGCCCCGTACTGTAACGGTGCACTCGCCGCCCGAAATCAGGGCGACCGGCGTTTTGAACGGCTGCCCATACTCCCGGATCTCGCGGACGATTGCCGCATAGACCTTGGCCACTTCGGACGCTTCGCCTGTCACCGTATCGCCGAGGATGACGGGCGTTACCTGTTGCGACGCAAGGAAGTCGGCGCCCGCCTGCAGGCTTGCGCGCGCTGTTGCAATCAGCCTGTTATCGACCCGGTCGAATATCTTGTCGCCAGGTTTCGGCGTTTCTTCCACCGCGCCTGTCGCCCCTTTTTCAAGATGCGCCAGAACGCTGTCGGGCGCCGTTACTCCGTAGCGCTGCAATATGGCAAGCGCATCGGCATAGGTACTGGCGTCGGGGCAGGTTGGGCCGGATGCGATCGCGCTGGGGTCGTCGCCGGCAACATCGCTGATGATCAGCGTGGTAACAGGCGCTTTGCAAGCCGCCGCCAGGCGGCCACCCTGTATGCGGGACAAGTGCTTGCGTACGATATTCATGTCGGTAATCGGCGCGCCGGACTTTAATAATGCCTTGGTCACGGCCTTCAGATCGGCCATCGGCACCGTATCGACCGGAAGGGACAACAGACTGGACCCGCCGCCGGAGACGAGCGCAATCAGCCTGTCATCCGGACCGAGGGAAGACACGCGGGCCAAAATATCGGCCGCCGCTTTTTCACCCGCATCGTCCGGCACCGGGTGACTGGCTTCGACCACAGTGATGCGTTCGGTCGGCAGCGCATGCGCATAGCGCGTAACGACGATGCCCTCCAGCGCAGCGCTCGCCGGCCAGGCAAGCTCGACTGCCCGCGCCATGCTGGCCGCGGCCTTGCCCGCGCCGATGACCAGCGTGCGTCCCTTCGGGGGCTGCGGCAAATGCGCAGCAATGATGTTCAACGGGTCGGCAGCCGCGACTGCTGCATGGAAACTGTCTATCAGGAGTGTCTGGTAATTCATGGAATCCTTGGCCCAATCCGGTTTATGGCAAAAGCGAACGTAAAAAAAGCCGCCACAGTTTGTCGCTGAAGCGGCTTGGGGTCAATCGAGGAAACGATTAGTGGATGATCTTTGCCAAAAAATCGCGTGCGCGATCGGAACGCGGCGTGCCGAAAAACTCATCCTTGGTGCAATCTTCGACGATCAGCCCCTTGTCCATGAAAATGACGCGGTTGGCGACCTTGCGGGCAAAGCCCATTTCATGGGTCACCACCATCATCGTCATGCCTTCCTGGGCCAGGCCGACCATGACGTCCAGCACTTCGTTGATCATTTCCGGGTCCAGCGCGGAAGTCGGTTCATCGAACAGCATGGCGATCGGGTCCATCGACAGCGCGCGGGCAATCGCCACGCGTTGCTGCTGGCCGCCAGACAACTGGCCGGGGAACTTGTCTTTCTGCGCGATCAGGCCAACGCGGTCCAGGTACTTCAGGCCGCGCTCGGTCGCGTCCGACACACTGCGGCCAAGTACCTTGACCTGGCCGATGGTCAGGTTTTCACGGATCGACAGGTGCGGAAACAGCTCGAAGTTCTGGAACACCATGCCGATCCGGGCACGCAGCTTGGACAGGTTGGTCTTGGGGTCGCCGACCGATACGCCATCGACCGTGATCTCGCCTTTCTGGAACGGCTCGAGGCCATTGACAGTCTTGATCAGGGTCGATTTGCCGGAGCCGGACGGGCCGCATACCACCACCACGTCACCCTTGGCGACGCTGGTGGTGCAGTCGGTAAGCACCTGGAACTGGCCATACCATTTGCTGACGTTTTTCAGTTCTATCATGTTTTCTCCTGGATTCTGGATTCGGAAGGTCAGCGTATGATCGCCACCCGAAGCTGCAGCCTTTTCACCAGCATGGACAGCGCGTAGCAGAGCACGAAATAGACGAGCGCGACAAACAGGTACATCTCGACCAGGCGGCCGTCGCGTTGCGCAACCTTGGAAGCGGCGCCGACAAAGTCGGTGATGGACAGCACGTAGACCAGCGACACGTCCTGGAACAGGACGATGGTCTGGGTCAGCAGCACCGGGATCATGTTGCGGAAAGCCTGGGGCAACACCACGTTGCCCATGGTCTGCCAGTAATTCATGCCCAGCGCATAACCGGCCGCAACCTGGCCGCGCGGAATCGACTGTATGCCTGCACGCATGATCTCGCAGTAGTAAGCCGCTTCGAACAGGATGAAAGTGATCAGCGACGACGAAAACGCGCCCACCATGATGGGCTGGTCGGCGCCGATGATCCAGGCGCCGATATATGGCACGAGGAAGTAGAACCAGAAGATCACCAGCACCAGCGGGATCGAGCGGATCAGGTTGACGTAGCCTGTCGCGACCATCGACAGGGTCTTGAACTTGGACAGCCGCATCATTGCCAGCAGGGTGCCGATCAGGATGCCGCCCACCATCGCAAGCCCGGTCAGCTCCAGCGTGAAGGCCATGCCGGTCTTGAACAGATAGACCCAGGAACGCTCGATGACGTCGAAATCGAAATTGGAAAACATGTCAGTGCCCTCCGCCGCCAGTGGCGCTGCTGATGAAGCCGGGAACGGCCACCTTCTTTTCTATCCAGCGCATCAGGAACACGACTATGACATTGACCAGGATGTAGATGATGGTCGCCGCGGTAAATGCCTCGAACACCTGGAACGAGAATTCCTGCATGGAGCGGGCGCGCGCGGTCAGTTCCATCAAGCCGATCGTCAGCGCCACAGCGCTGTTCTTGATGATGTTGAGGAATTCGCTGGTCATCGGGGGAACGATGATGCGAAACGCCATGGGCAGCAGGACGTAGCGATAGGTTTGCGGCAGGGTCAGGCCGAGCGCGGTGCCGGCCAGCTTCTGCCCTCGCGGCAGGGAGTTGATGCCGGCGGAAACTTGCACGGCAACGCGTGACGAGGTAAAGAAACCCAGGCAAAGGACCGCTGTGACAAAAGGGGCGTTGGGCAGCGATTTCAGCCAGCCGCCGATGCTGGCGGGGACCAGTTCCGGCATCACGAAATACCAGAGGAACATTTGCACCAGCAACGGGATGTTGCGGAACAGTTCAACGTAGGCATTCGCCAGGCCGACGGCAAGCTTGTTGGGCATCGTGCGGATCGTACCGATAATCGCGCCAAGTACCAGCGCCATTATCCAGGCGATGAGCGCCGTGGCCAGGGTCCATACCAACCCGGACAGCAGCGTGTCCATATAAGTGCCGACGCCGTCCGGGGAGGCTTCCCAGAAGATGCGCCAGTTCCAGTTATAGTTCATAGGGATCCCCAGTCTGCGTTCAGATAGCCGATTTTATAGTTTGACAAGCGAACAGTTAGTGGCTGTGCCCGGAAAACCGCGCAGCTTACAACAAAATCCATGATTCACGCGAGCAATTTTCGTGCCTTAAATAAAAACGGGAGGCATGGCCTCCCGTTCATGGACAACGCTGCGCTTATTTCTTCTTGGCAGCCTTCTGTGCATCAGGTACATCGGCGTAGGCCGCTGGCTCACCAGAATCGGTTGGCTTGGCGACTACCATCTTGAGCTGTTCGCTCATCGGGATATTCAGGTTGATATTCTTCGGGGGAATCGGCGACTGGAACCACTTTGCATAGATCTTGGTGATCTCGCCCGACTTCATCACATTCTCGATTGCCGTATCGACAGCCTTCTTGAATTGCGGGTCTTCACGGCGCAGCATGATGCCGTACGGCTCGACCGACAGCGCTTCCTTGGTGATCGAGTAATCGGCTGGAGCCTTCGAGCTCGCCGCCAACGATGCCAGCAGGATGTCGTCCATCGCAAATGCGGTCGCGCGGCCGGTCTCGACCATCAGGAAGGCTTCGGCATGGTCCTTGGCAGCCATGATGTTCATGCCCAGGTTACGCTCGCCATTGAGCTGCGTTACCTGCTTCAGGTTGGACGTGCCGGACGTGGAAACCAGGTTCTTGCCCTTCATGTCGTCCAGCGTGTTGATGCCGGATGCCTTCTTGGCGAGCAGGCGATTGGCGGTCACGAACGTGGTCGGCGCAAAAGCCACCTGCTTCTGGCGCTCGAGGTTGTTGGTGGTGGAACCGCATTCGAGGTCCACGGTGCCGTTTGCCATCAGTGGAATACGGGTGGCGGACGTGACAGGATTCATCTTCACGTTGAGCGACGTGAGGCCTAGTTGTTTTTGCACCGACGTCACGATCTTCATGCACAGGTCGATCGAGTAACCCTGGTAAGACTGCTTGTCGTCCAGATAGGAAAACGGAATCGAAGAATCGCGCACGCCCAGCGTGATGGCGCCGGTATCCTTGATTTTTTTGAGTGTACCGGTCAGTTCCTGCGCTTGTACGGCACCGCTGATAACACTCGCACCGATCATGACGGTGAGTAGGGAAGTCAATTTCATAGCATCTCCTGGACACAAGATAAAAGGCTGCAAATCGTACAATTGTTTGTCATTGTCTAAATGCTGCCTCAGTGTATCAAACGCCCTATTTTTTTAATAATTTTCGTGATTTTTAATTTCCATTTCGCGACAACGCCCGGAACCACCCTGCACGCGCGAGGTTCCGGGCATTTCGGTCAGGGGTAAAGGCCGCGCATTTCGCGCGCCTGCAATACCCGGGTGCAGCCTACGATAAAGGCAGCCGTACGCAGCGACACCTTTTTCTCGCTGGCCAGTTGCCAGACGCCGGTGAAGGCTTCGCGCATGATGCGGGTCAGGCGCAGGTTGATTTCGTCCTCGGTCCAGAAAAAACTGGAAAAGTCCTGTACCCACTCGAAATAGCTGACGGTGACGCCGCCGGCATTGGCGATGACGTCCGGCACCACCAGCACGCCCTTGTCATGCAGGATGTCGTCGGCCGCAGGCGTCGTCGGGCCGTTGGCGCCCTCGATGATGATTTTCGCGGTGATCTGGCCGGCGTTCGTTTCAGTAATCTGCTGCTCCAGCGCAGCGGGTATCAGGATGTCGCAATCGACGCTCCAGAACCGGTCGCGGTCGCTGATATGTTCGCCGCCTGTAAAGCCGCCTACGCCGCCATGCTCTTTCACATGTTCCTGCAAGGCCAGCACATCCAGCCCCGCTTCTGCATAGACGGTGGACTGGTGGTCCTGCACCGCGACGACACGGGCGCCGGCGTCGGTGAACAGGCGCGCGGCAATGCTGCCGACGTTGCCGAAACCCTGCACCGCAATGCGCGCGCCCTTGATGTCCATGCCGATATGGGTCGCCGCTTCGCAGCCGACGACGAAGACGCCGCGCCCGGTGGCTTCGCGGCGTCCGAGGCTGCCGCCCAGCGATATCGGCTTGCCCGTGACGACACCGGACGCGGTGCTGCCCTCGTTCATCGAGTACGTGTCCATCATCCAGGCCATGATCTGCTCGTTGGTATTGACGTCCGGCGCCGGAATGTCCTTGTTGGGGCCGATGATGATGCCGATCTCGCTGGTGTAGCGTCGGGTCACGCGCTGCAGCTCGGCCTGCGACAGCAGGCGCGGATCCAGCCGGATGCCACCCTTGGCGCCGCCGTAGGGCACATTGACCGCGGCATTCTTGACCGTCATCCAGGCCGACAGCGCCATCACTTCGGACAGGGTGACATCCTGGTGGAAGCGCACGCCGCCCTTGCCCGGGCCGCGGGATGTATTGTGCTGCACACGATATCCCTCGAAATGCGCGATGCTGCCATCGTCCCGTTCGATCGGCACATCGACGATCAGGATGCGCTTGGGCCGCTTCAGCGTTTCCACCCAGCGCGCGAGGTTGCCAAGGTAGGGGGTGACGCGGTCGATCTGTTCGAGGTAGACAGCCCACGGGCCGATGCCATGGGGGTTCAGGTAGGACGGAATTTCGTGCTGGCTGGACATTTGGCAAACTCCTGGGTGGGCAATGCAATGCGTCGAACAGACCGTGAAAAGGCTGCTGCTGTACAAGGCCATAGTGTAGGACTGCCAACAAGCTGCTTACCAATGCCTTGTATGCATGTAACTATGCGTATACGACATAGTTACATGCTTTACTAGTGCCGAATTTCAGGCAGGGGTTCGTGCCTTCCCCGGCTTTTCCTGCATGGACTGCGCCAGGTGATCCCACAGCCGGGCTACGACGGCCTTGCCTGGACGCTGCGCCGAGGGCTTTTCACGGTAAAGCCTGATTTCCATCTTCACTTCCCATTCGGTCCCGCCGTCGTCGGCGCGGGCCAGCTGCCGGCTCCTTGTCTCGCGGGACACGGCGGACTCCGGCAGGAAGGCCACGCCATGCCCTTCCAGCGCCATCATTTTCAGGCCCTCGGCCATGTCGGTTTCGTAGCGTTTCACCAGGTAGGGCTTGCGGCCGGCGTCTGCCAGGACCAGGTCGACCATGCGCCCCAGGTAGGCATTGCTGGTGTAGGAGAGGAAAGGCAGCGGTGCGCGCAGTTCGCCGGGCAGCATGAAGTCCGGAACGCCGGCGCGGTCGCAGCGGGCATAGGGCCGCAGCGTTTCCTGCCCAAGCACCAGCATGTCGTAGCGGCTCGCATCGAGTTGCACCGGCTGGCGCGGATGGTGGTAGCACAGCAGCAGGTCGCAGCCGCCTTCGACGATGGTCATCACCGCGTCGTGGACATTGAGCGCCATCAGTCGGGCGACGATGGGTCCGAATCCGGCTTCGAGCGCCTTGACCCATTTCGGCACGAAGGTCAGCGACAGCGTATGCGGCACGGCGAAATCGATCATGCCCTGCGTGGCCGGGCCTTTGCCGCGCAGCAGCGCCCGGGCATTGTTGACCTGGCCCAGCATTTCCAGCGCCTGTTCGTAGAACACTTCGCCGCCGGGCGTCAGGCGGGTCGGGTACGAAGTGCGGTCGATCAGGTCGGCGCCCAGCCAGGCTTCGAGCGACTGTATGCGGCGCGAAAACGCGGGCTGGGTGACATGCCGCAGTTCGGCCGACCGGCTGAAGCTGCCGGTCTCGGCCAGCGAGACGAAATCTTCAAGCCACTTGGTGTCCATGGCGCCATGGTAATAGGCCCTGCCCGCCGGGGCCAGGCCGGGTTGTGAAAACACTCTTCATGCGGCTTCGCTGGCGTCGGGCCGCGGCGAGGCCAGCGCCTCGTCGGGACGCGCCTGCTGCCGTTCCCACATCTGCGCATAGGCGCCGCCCGCGGCGAGCAGTTGTCCATGCGTGCCGCGCTCGACGATGCGGCCATGGTCCATCACCAGGATCTGGGCGGCGTCGGCGATGGTGGACAGGCGATGCGCGATCACCAGCGTGGTCCGGGTGCGCGCGATCGCCTTCAGTTCCGCCTGTATCGCCTGTTCTGCGCGCGAGTCCAGCGCGGACGTCGCCTCGTCGAAGATCAGGATGGCCGGGTCCTTCAGCAGCGCGCGCGCAATCGCCACGCGCTGCTTCTCGCCGCCCGACAGCTTCAGCCCGCGTTCGCCCACCATGGTCTGGTAGCCGGCCGGCAGCGACTCGATGAAGTCATGGATGGACGCGGCGCGGGCGGCGGCGATCATTTCCTCGCGGCTGGCGCCCGGACGGCCATAGGCAATGTTGTATTCGATGGTGTCGTTGAACAGCACCGTATCCTGCGGCACGATGCCGATCGCGCTGCGCAGGGTCGACTGCGTGACCTGGCGCAGGTCGCGGCCGTCGATCGTGATGCTGCCGGCATCGACATCGTAGAAACGGAACAACAGCCGCGACAGCGTCGACTTGCCCGAGCCGCTGTGGCCGACCACCGCGGTGGTGCTGCCGGGCGCAATGGTGAAATCGACGTCGAACAGGATCTGCCGATTTTTCTCGTAGCTGAAGTCGACATGGGAAAAGCGGACTTCCCCGCCGTGCGGCTGCAGCGGCAGCGCCTCCGGCAGGTCGGCGACTTCGCGATGCTGGTCGAGCAGCGCGAACAGGCGCTCCATGTCGGCCAGGCTCTGCTTGATCTCGCGGTAGAGCACGCCGAGGAAGTTGAGCGGCACATACAGCTGGATCATGAAGGCATTCACCAGTACCAGGTCGCCCAGCGTCATGGTGCCGTCGATCACGCCCTGCGTCGCGCGCCACAGGATCAGCGTGACCGCGATGGCGATGATCACCGACTGCCCGGTGTTGAGCAGCGACAGCGAGGTCTGCGACTTTACCGCTGCGGCTTCGTAGCGCTGCAGGCCCTCGTCGTAACGCCTGGCCTCGTAATCCTCGTTGCCGAAATACTTGACGGTTTCATAGTTGATCAGCGAGTCGATTGCCCGGGTGCTGGCCTTGGAATCGAGGTCGTTCATCGTGCGGCGGAAGTGCGTGCGCCATTCGGTGACCAGGACGGTGAAGGCGATATAGGTGACGAGCGCGCCGGCGGTAATCACCGAAAACCAGATGTCGTAATGCAGCACCAGGTAGCCCAGCACCAGCGTGATTTCCACCAGCGTCGGCAGGATGCTGAACAGCGTGTACGACACCAGCGACGAAATGCCGCGGGTACCGCGCTCGATGTCGCGGGTCATGCCGCCGGTCTGCCGGTTCAGGTGAAAGCGCAGGGACAGCGAATGCAGGTGCCTGAAGACCTGCAGGGCGACGGTGCGCACCGCGCGCTGGGTGACACGCGCAAACACGAACTCGCGGAGCTCGGTAAACAGCGTGGTGGAAAGCCGCAACGCGCCATAGGCGACCAGCAGGAGTAGCGGCAACGCGACGATGGCTTGCGGCTGCGAGACGGTCGCCGTCAGGCTGTCGATGATTTTTTTCAGCACCAGCGGCACGCCGACATTGGCCATCTTGGCGCCGATCAGGAAAACCAGCGCGAGCGACATCCGCCATTTGTAGGCCCACAGGTAGGGCAGCAGGGTTTTCAGGGTGCCCCAGTCATTGCGGGTTCCCTGGTTGGCGGGTGCATCGGGAATCGGGGGAAGGGTGCGGCGCATTGAGGATGGACTGGAACTTGGTTTATGCTTGGTCTTCGATTGTAACGTCCTTATCCCTTGAAGGCAGGAACCCCATGACGGAAAGTAACCAAACCCGCCTGCCGCCCGGCATGCCCGCGCTGCGCGTAATGCCAATGCCAGCCGACTCGAATGCCCATGGCGATGTGTTCGGCGGCTGGATCATGGCGCAGGTGGATATCGCCGGCGCATTGCCGGCGGCACGCCGCGCCAACGGCCGCGTTGCCACCGTCGCCGTCAATTCCTTCGTGTTCAAGCAGCGCGTCTATGTCGGCGACCTGCTGTCCTTCTATGCCAGTGTCGTCAAGTCCGGCAAGACCTCGGTGACGGTCAACGTCGAAGTCTATTCGGAGCGCAGCCGGCTCGAATGGGAAGTGGTCAAGGTCACCGAAGCCACGCTGACCTATGTCGCCACCGGCGAGGACGGCAAGCCGCGCCCGCTGCCGAGCGAATCGGACTGCGCCCGCTAGGCGCCTTTGCAGATGGATCGCCAGCGCCGCCTTTTCCTGCAGCGGGCAGCCCGCTACGCTGCAATCGGCGCGGGCGCGGCACTGCTGCCGGCGTCCGCCATTGCCGGCAGCAGCTGGTACCCGTTCCGTCTCGGCGTCGCGTCCGGCTCGCCCTTGCCGGATGCCGTCGTGCTGTGGACGCGCATCCTGTCCGAGCCGGGCAACCCGGAAGCGCCGGCGCCGGGGCCGCTCGCCGTGCGCTGGGAAGTGGCCGACGACCAGGCGTTCGGAAGCATCGTCGCCAGCGGCAATGCCAGCGCCCTGCCCGAGCTTGCGCACAGCGTGCACGTGGATGTGAGCGGGCTGCGGCCGGAACGCTGGTACTGGTACCGCTTCATGCTGGGTGACGCAGTCAGCCCGATTGCCCGCACCCGCACCGCGCCGGCGCGCGACGCCATGCCGGGCAGGATGCGGCTTGCCTACGCTTCCTGCCAGCATTGGGATTTCGGCGAATACGCCGCGCACCGGCACATCGCCGCGGCTGCGCCCGACCTGGTTGCCTTCCTCGGCGACTACATCTACGAATGGGGCGCATACGGCGCTGCGCATCCGCCGTCGGCGCAGCGTGTCAACGAGTCGAGGACGCTGGCGGATTATCGCGCCCGCTATGCGCAGTACAAGGCTGACCCGCAGCTCCAGGCCGCGCATCATGCGGCGCCATGGATCGTCACCTGGGACGACCACGAGGTGTCGAATGATTACGCTAACGGTCGCGATGCCACGCTCGACCCGGCTTTCATGCTGCGCCGGGCCGCTGCCTACCAGGCGTTCTACGAACACATGCCGATCAGGTTGCCGGTCCTGCCCGCCGGGCCGGAGCGTTACGCGCACATGCGCATCTACGAACGCTACGACTGGGGACGACTCGCGCGTTTCCATGTGCTGGACAACCGACAATACCGCTCGCACCAGGCATGCTCCGGTCCCGATCGCGGCGGCAGCAGCTCGGTCGAACGGGGCTGCACGGAACGCCTGCTGCCCGAACGCACGCTGCTGGGCGCCGAACAGGAATCCTGGCTGGCGCAGGGGCTGGCCCGGTCGCCGGCCAGGTGGAATATCCTGGCCCAGCAGACCTTGATGGCGCAATGCAGCCAGACGCCCGTGGGCACGGACGGCGGACGTTTCTGGACCGATGGCTGGGACGGCTATCCGGCCGCGCGTGCGCGGCTGCTGGACACGATTGCGCGCGTTCGGCCGGCCAATCCGCTGGTGATCTCGGGCGACGTGCACAGCTTTTTTGCAAACGACCTGCTGCGCGACTTCAACCGCCCTGCCGGTTCCGGCAACCCGGTGCTGGCAACCGAATTCTGCGGCACGTCGGTCACGTCAAATTCACGACCGCAGTCGCGCACGGAACAGTACCTGGCGATGAATCCGCATATGCGCTACGGCCGCAGCGACCGCCGCGGCTTCGTGGTGATGGACCTGACGCCGCAGGCGGGAACGGTGCTGTTCCAGGCGCTGGATAATGTGCGCGATGCCGCGTCAGGCATTGGCACGGTGGCGTCGTTCACGTTGCCGGACGGGCGGCCGGGCGTGATACCCGGCGCCTGACAGCGCATGAAGAACTAGAGCAGTTTCACGCTGAATTGCGCCAGATGCGCCACTTCCGCGCAGCGACAGTTGCCGTTGCATTAGGCCCCGCGCAGCGACCGTTGCCGTGGCCGTGGCCGTGGCCGTGGCCGTGGCCGTGGCCGTGGCCGTGGCCGTGGCCGTGGCTTTTGACGTGGCGTTTGACGTGGCTTTTGACGTGGGTCCCCGTCGATGGCGACACGTCGCTGGTGCCG
>CAUQYP010000020.1:0-35760 GCA_963522035.1 uncultured Noviherbaspirillum sp.
GGGCCGAGACCCGGCTTGGTCGTCCAGCAGGACATAAGTATTGCTTCATCCGCCAACAAGGCTTAGCCGCGAAGCCGCCTTTGCCGTGGGGCGTAGCCGGTAATTCGGCCCGGCGGCCGCCCTCCCCGGCACGGCGTCGCAACTCCCCGTCAGGCCCGACTACACCCTAGTTAAAGGTTTTGCCTTCGTCAGCCAGACGCTTGAGCAGCGGCGCCGGCGTCCAGGCTTCCGCATGGCTACCCCGCGCATACTTCTGCATCGCCATCACGACATTCGGCAGGCCAACAGTGTCGGCGTAGAACATCGGACCACCGCGGAAGACAGGAAACCCATAACCGGTCAGATAAACCATGTCAATGTCGGACGCCCGCATCGCAATGCCCTCTTCCAGGATGCGCGCGCCCTCGTTCACCAGCGCATACACCAGCCGCTCGACGATTTCCTCGTCGCTGACCTTGCGCCGCTCGATGCCGAGGTCGGCCGAGTGCTTGACGATCATGTCGTTGACCATCTGCGACGGGTAGGCCTTGCGGTCGCCCGGCTTGTAGTCGTACCAGCCGGCGCTGGTCTTCTGCCCGAAACGGCCCATCTCGCACAGCAGGTCGGCAGTCTTCGAATACGTGACCTCCGGCTTCTCCACATAGCGGCGCTTGCGGATATACCAGCCGATGTCGTTACCAGCCAGGTCGCCCATGCGGAACGGTCCCATCGCAAAGCCGAATTTCTCGACCGCCTTGTCGACCTGCTCCGGCGTGCAGCCTTCTTCCAGAAGGAAGCCAGCCTGGCGGCTGTACTGCTCGATCATGCGGTTGCCGATGAAGCCGTCGCAGACGCCCGACACCACGCCGGTCTTCTTGATTTTCTTGGACAGCGCCATCGAGGTGGCAAGCACGTCCTTGCCGGTCTTGGCGCCGCGCACGATTTCCAGCAGGCGCATCACGTTGGCCGGGCTGAAGAAATGCAGGCCGATCACGTCCTGCGGCCGCTTGGTGAACGAGGCGATCTTGTCCACGTCCAGCGTCGAGGTGTTGGACGCCAGGATCGCGCCCGGCTTCATCACCTCGTCAAGCTTCTTGAACACGGTTTCCTTGACGCCCATGTCCTCGAACACGGCTTCGACGACGATGTCGCACTGGCCGATTTCCTCGTACGACAGGGTGCCGGTGATCAGGCCGACGCGCTGGTCGAACTTCTCCTGCGTCAGCTTGCCCTTCTTCATCGTGTTCTCGTAGTTCTTGCGCAAGGTCGCCAGGCCCTTGTCCAGCGCTTCCTGCTTCATTTCCAGGATCTTGACCGGGATGCCGGCGTTGGCAAAGTTCATCGCGATGCCTGCGCCCATGGTCCCGGCGCCGATCACGGCGGCCGACTTGATCTCGCGCTTGGGCGTGTCTTCCGGCACGTCCGGAATCTTGCTGGCAGCGCGTTCGGCGAAGAAGGCATGGCGCAGGGCCTTGGACTCGGGGGTCTGCACCAGTTCCAGGAACAGCTCGCGCTCGGTCTTCAGGCCTTCGTCGAACTTCTGGGTAACCGCGGCGGCAACCGCCTCCACGCATTTCAGCGGCGCCGGGTACGGGCCGGCCATGGCCTTCACGGTATTGCGCGAGAACTGCAGGAAACCTTCGTAGTTCGGGTAGTCGATCTTGATATTGCGCACCTTGGGCAGCGGACGCGCATCGGCCACCTGGTTGGCGTAGGCGATCGCGCCCTGCATCAGGTCGCCGTCTATCATCTGGTCGAACAGCTTGGTCTTGGCCAGCTTTTCCGACGGCACAGGCGTGCCCGAGACGATCATGTTCAGCGCCATTTCCAGGCCGACCACGCGCGGCAGCCGCTGCGTGCCGCCCGCGCCCGGCAAAATGCCCAGCTTGACTTCCGGCAGCGCGATCTGCGCGCCCGGCACCGCGACGCGGTAGTGGCAACCCAGCGCCAGTTCCAGGCCGCCGCCCATGGCGACGCTGTGGATGGCGGCGACGATGGGCTTCTCGGCGCTTTCAACGGCACGGATCACCGTGTGCAGCGTCGGCTCGGCCATGGCGGCCGGCGTGTTGAATTCCTTGATGTCGGCGCCGCCGGAAAATGCCTTGCCGGCGCCGGTGATGACCACTGCCTTAACCGCCGGGTCGCTCATGGCCTTGTTGACGCCGTCGACGATGCCCTTGCGGGTGGACAGTCCGAGTCCATTGACGGGTGGGTTGGCAAGGGTAATGACGGCAACGGCGCCATTGACTTGATATTCGGCAGTCATGTCTCTTCCTTTTAAATTGATGAAGGCTGTGTCGATCTGGGGTCAGTCCGGGGATGACGCAATGATCGGTGAAAACGTGCAAAAAACACAGTGCCAAACTATACCGCAGAATAGAACGATCGTATTATTTCAATTGAAAAAAAAGCAGCGCCGGCAGGGTTGCCGGCGCTGCTGGCGAAGGGCTTACTGACCTGCAGGTCGTTTCATCTGGCAGGAGGTCGGCTGCGCGGCAACGAAGGCGTCGATCTTCTGGTCGGTCTTCCAGCCGTAGCCGGTATTTTCCTGGTCGTATTTGACATCCTTGCCGTTGACCTTGGTCCAGGTCGCGATGTAGAGCGGCTGCTGCAGCTGGTGGTCGGCCTTGCGCATCTCGACTTCGCCGTTCAGGCTCTTGACCTTCATGCCTTCCATCGCAAATGCCACCTTGACCGGCTCGGTGGTCTTGGCGTCGTTGAATGCCTTGGCCAGCATGGCGATGCCAGTGTAGGTCGCCATCGCGTAGTAGTCGTCGTTGTACTTCTTCTTGAAGCCCTCGACGATCTCCTTGCCGGCAAAACCTTCATTGTTGACGTTCCAGTAACCGACATACTTGACCCGGTCGGCGCCGGCAGCGCCCATCGCGGTCGGCACGCCGGTGGTCGAACCGTAGTAAGTATAAAAGTCGGCCTTCAGGTCGGCGTCCTTGGCGGCCTTGATCAGCAGCGCCAGGTCGGCGCCCCAGTTGCCGGTGACCACCGTGTCGGCGCCGGCGGCCTTGATCTTGGCGATGTACGGGGCAAAGTCCTTGACCTGGCCGATCGGGTGCAGGTCGTCGCCGACGATCTGGACGTCCGGGCGCTTGCGCTTCAGGTAGTCCTTGGCCGCGCGGGTCACCTGGTGGCCGAACGAGTAGTTCTGGCCGATGATGTAGACCTTCTTGATTTCCGGTTTCTTCGCCATGAAGGTGGTCATTGCCTCCATCTTCATGTCCGAATTGGCGTCGATGCGGAACTGCCAGAAGCTGCACTTGCTGTTGGTAAGGTCCGGGTCCACCGCGGCGTAGTTGATGTAGACCACTTCCTTGCCGGGGTTGCGTTCATTGTGCTTGTTGATCGCGTCGAGCAGCGCGGCGGCAGCCGCCGAGCCATTGCCCTGGGTGACATAGCGGTAACCCTGGTCGATCGCGCTCTTGAGTTGCGACAGCGATTCCTGCGGGCTGGCCTTGTTGTCGAAGCCGACCACTTCGAACGTATTTCCCGGCGACCATTTTTCCTTGTTGGCCATGTCGGCGATCATTTGCCAGCTGTACAGGATGCCCTGTCCCACCGGCGCGAACGGCCCCGACAGCGGGTCGATGAAGGCAATCTTGACGTTTTCGGCGAGCGCGGATGCCGGGAGGCAGGCGGCGGTGAGGGTTGCAAGGACAAGCGAGCGTAGTTTGATAGCCATTTATGTCTCCGTTGTGGATTATGGAACTGCACTGACTTCTGGTAACGCGAATTGATTCTAGCGACTTTTAACGTAATACCAACCAGTTTCCTTGCCTCCTCCCTGCCATTTTCAAACGCTCACACCTCCAGCCATTCGCGCCGTATCGCGGCATTGGCGCGCAGGTCGTCCGGCGTGCCCTCGAACACGATGGAGCCATGGCCCATCACATAGACGCGCTGCGAGATTTCCAGCGCGATCGCCAGCTTCTGCTCGACCAGCAGTACCGAAATGCCGCGCTCCTTCAGCGTCTTCAGGTAGTCCGCCACCAGGTCGACGATCTTCGGCGCCAGGCCTTCGGTGGGTTCGTCGATCATGATCAGGTCAGGGTCGCCCATCAGGGTGCGGCACAAGGTCAGCATCTGCTGCTCGCCGCCGGACAGTACGCCGGCCGCGGTGTTCTGGCGCTCCTTCAGCCGCGGAAACAGCTGGTACATGTCGTCCAGCGACCAGCGCGACTTGCGGCCTTTCTTCTCGCCCAGCAGCATGTTCTGCTCGACGGTCAGGGTCGGGAAGATGTCGCGGTTCTCGGGCACGTAGCCCAGGCCGCGGTGGGCGATCTGGAATGCCTTCTCGCCGATGATCTCCTCGCCCTTGAACTTGATGGAGCCGGTGGCAACCACCTGGCCCATGGTGGCCTTGACCGTGGTCGAACGCCCGACGCCGTTGCGCCCGAGCAGGCTGACGATCTCGCCCTCTCCGACCGAGAGGTCGACCCCGTGCAGCACATGGCTCTTGCCGTAGTAGGCATGCAGGTCCCTGATTTCCAGCATTGCGCGGCTCATGCGTGCGCCTCCGCCGGCGCGTGTCCGCCGAGATACGCTTCCTGCACCCTGGCATTGCCGCGGATGTTGGCCGGCGTGTCGCAGGCGATGACCTCGCCGTAGACCACCACCGCAATCTTGTCGGCCAAACCGAACACCACGCTCATATCGTGCTCCACCATCAACAGGGTCTTGCCGACCGTCACGCGGCGGATCAGCTCCACTGCATTGTCGGACTCGGAACGGCTCATGCCGGCAGTCGGCTCGTCGAGCAAAATAACGTCGGCGCCGCCGGCGATCGTGATGCCGATTTCCAGCGCGCGCTGCTCCGCGTAGGTCAGCAGGCCCGCCGCGGTCGCGCGCCGGCGCCGCAAGCCGATCTGCTCCATCACCGCCTCCGCCCGTTCATGCGCATCGCGCAAGCCGTTCAGCCGGTGCCAGAACGAATACTTGTAGCCGAGCGACCAGAGCACCGCGCAGCGCAGGTTCTCATAGACGGTCAGGCGATGGAAGATGTTGGTGATCTGGAAGCTGCGCGACAGTCCGCTGCGGTTGATCTCGAACGGCTTCTTGCCCAGGATGCTCTGGCCGTTCAGCAGGATGTCGCCCGAACTCACACCGAAACGCCCGGAAATCAGGTTGAACAGCGTCGACTTGCCGGCGCCGTTCGGCCCGATGATGGCGTAGCGTTCGCCCTTGGGCACCTGCAGCGTCGCGCCGCGGATGATCTCGGACTTGCCGAAGCTTTTCCGTACTTCCTTCAGTTCTACCGAAAACGCGCTCATGCATGCTCCTTGCGTAGTATTTCCTCGATCTCCAGGTTGGCCTCGTCCCACGCATGCCGGAAAGCCGGCCGTGCCCGCACGAACAGGAACAGGCCGATGGCCAGCAGGACCAGCGCGACCAGCCATCCGCCCGCGCCCGCGGCGTCGACCTGCGTGCCGAACAGGCGCATCACGGTGCCGTTCGAGGACTCCAGCGTCAGGTGGTACAGCATCTCGATCACCATTACGGCGCCGACGCTGGCGATCAGCGCTGCCACCATCATGGTCAGCAGCCGCGGCCATACCTTGGCGAAACGCTTGTAGACCATCAGCCGCACATTCATCATCAGCAGGCTGGCGATGCCGCCCGGCGCGTACATCACGATGATGATGAAGAACACGCCCAGGTAGAGCTGCCAGGCCTTGGTGAAGTCGGACAGCAGCACCGTCAGGAACACGCCGATCACCGCGCCGATCAGCGGGCCGAAGAAGAAGCCGACGCCGCCGATGAAGGTGAACAGCAGGATCGCGCCAGAGCGCACCGCGCTGACGTTCTCGGCGGTGACGATCTCGAAGTTGATCGCCGCCAGGCCGCCCGAGATGCCGGCGAAGAAGGCCGACAGGATCAGCGTCAGGTAGCGCACCCACTGCGTGTTGTAGCCGATGAACTCGACCCGCTCCGGGTTGTCGCGCACCGCGTTGATGATGCGGCCCAGCGGCGTCTGCGTGAACGCATACATGCCGATGGTGCTGATGAACAGCCAGAACGCAATCAGGTAATACACCTGGATCTGCGGGCCGTAGCTGATGCCCATGAAGGGCTGGCCCATCACGCGGTTGGTCGAGATGCCGCCCTCGCCGCCGAAGAACGCCGGGAACATCAGCGAGCAGGCAAACACCAGTTCGACGATGCCCAGCGTGATCATCGAGAACGTGGTGCCGGACTTCTTGGTGGTGACGTAGCCGAACAGCACGCCGAACACGGCGCCGAAGATGCCGCCGACCAGCGGTATCAGCGACACCGGGATCGGCAGGCTGCCGCCGCTGGCCAGGTTCATCGCATGGATGGCGAAGTAGGCGCCGAGGCCGGAGTACACGGCATGGCCAAAGGACAGCATGCCGCCTTGCCCCAGCAGCATGTTGTAGGACAGGCCGAAGATCATCACGGTGCCCATCTGGCACAGGATCGACAATGCCGCACCCTTGTTGAAGATCATGGGCGCCACCACCAGCAGGATGGCGAACACGGACCAGACCAGCCAGCGGCCGAGGTTGAGTGGCGCGAACCGCATCGAGGACGTGGTGGCCGACGTGGTGGAGCTAGACATGGTATTCATCCTTCCCTCGTTCCCATCAGGCCCTTCGGCCGGAATATCAGTATCAGCACAAGCAGCAGGTAAGGCAGGATAGGCGCCGTCTGCGCGATCGTCAGGTTCAGCACCGAGTAGCCGAACGTGTCCGGCCCGACATTCATGCCCAGTCCGGAGAAGACGTTGAGCAGCGAATAGTCGAGCGCCACCGCGAAGGTCTGCAGCAGGCCGATCAGCAGCGACGCCACCAGCGCGCCGGCCAGCGAACCCATGCCGCCGACCACGACCACCACGAAGATGATGCTGCCCACCGTCGCCGCCATGCCCGGCTCGGTCACGAAGGCGTTGCCGCCGATGACGCCGGCCAGGCCCGCCAGCGCGCAGCCGCCGCCGAACACAAGCATGAACACGCGCGGCACATTGTGGCCGAGCGCCTCGACCGCGTCCGGATGGGTCAGCGCCGCCTGGATCACCAGCCCGATCCGGGTGCGGGTCAGCACCAGGTAGATCGAGACCAGCATCAGCAGGGCGATGAACATCATGAAGCCGCGATACATCGGGAAGGTGGTGGTGTAGAGCGTGAAGAGCGGGCCGTCCATCTCGGCCGGAATCGGGTAGCGCACCGCGGCGCGGCCCCAGATCAGCTGGACCACTTCGACGATCACATAGGACAGCCCGAAGGTGAACAGCAATTCCGGCATGTGGCCGAATTTGTGCACGGTGCGCAGGCCGTAGCGTTCGACCAGCGCGCCGACGAAGCCGACCAGCAGCGGCGCGATGAACAGCGCCGGCCAGAAGCCGATCTTGGCGCTGATGGCGTAGGCGAAATAAGCACCCAGCATGTAGAAACTGGCGTGCGCAAAATTGAGCACGCCCATCATGCTGAAGATCAGTGTCAGGCCGGATGACAGCATGAACAGCAGCAGGCCATAAGCCAGGCCGTTCAGCACCGAGAAAATCGTGAATTCCATCTTTATCCCCTGTTGCAGTTGCCTTGCCGGTGGCGCGCGCACTCCGGAACGCTGCGTTGTCGCAGGTCACGGCGCAACGTGCCGCCTTTTAAGCGTTAAGTCGGCGATGGACCGGCGAGGATTAATGCTGCGCCGGCTTTCTTGCTATTCAAGCCTTAAGGCGCCGGGAGCGTAGCGGCGTGTGCGCTATAAAACGGGGCAAGGGATGGTCCGGATAAAGGCATTGCGCCCACCGTGGCTGCTTCATGTGTCTCGTCCTTGTCGGTTTTTTATGGTTTGACTATATCGGTGCGGATGCAGCCTGTAAAGGCGCATCCGACTGCGGAAATCACCTAGTCGCCGGCGCACCGCAATGGCGCACCGGTCGCTGCTCAGGCAGTCGGCAGCACGTGGTCGCGGAAGGTCTCGCGGATGCGATTCTTCAGCACCTTGCCGGTTGCCCCGATCGGCAACGCATCGATGAAGGCCACATCGTCAGGCGTCCACCACTTGGCGATCTTGCCCTCATAGAACGCCAGCAGTTCCTCCTTCGACACCTCCATGCCCTGGCGCTTGACGACCACCAGCAGCGGCCGCTCGTCCCACTTCGGATGCAGCACGCCGATGCAGGCAGCCTGCAGCACGGCCGGGTGCGACATCGCGATGTTCTCGAGGTCGATCGTGCCGATCCACTCGCCGCCGGACTTGATGACGTCCTTGCTGCGGTCGGTGATCTGCATGTAGCCGTCGCCGTCGATGGTGGCGACGTCGCCGGTCGGGAACCAGCCGTCTTCCAGCACCTCGCCGCCCTCGCCCTTGTAGTATTCGTTGATGACCCATGGGCCCTTGACCAGCAGGTTGCCGTAGGTCTTGCCGTCCCAGGGCATCTCGGCGCCGGTGTCGTCGACGATCTTCATGTCGACGCCGAAGATCACGTGGCCCTGCTTTTCCAGCATGGCCTGCTGGGCTTCTTCCGGCAATTCATAGTGATGCGCCTGCAGCGTGGCGCAGGTGCCGAGCGGCGACATCTCGGTCATGCCCCACGCATGCACGACTTCGATGCCGTACTTGTGGCGCAGGGTCTTCATCATGGCCGGCGGGCAGGCGGAGCCGCCGATCACGGTGCGCTTGAAGGTCGAGAAACTCAGGTTGTTCTGCGCCACGTGATTGAGCAGGCCGAGCCAGACCGTCGGCACGCCGGCCGAGAACGTCACCTTCTCCGCCTCGAACAGCTCGTAGAGCGACTTGCCGTCGAGCGACGGGCCGGGGAACACCATCTTGGCCCCGGTCAGCGGCACCGAATACGGCAGGCCCCAGGCGTTGACGTGGAACATCGGCACGACCGGCAGCACCGAGTCGCGGCCGGAGACATTGAGCGCGTCCGGCATGGTCGACGCATACGAATGCAGCAGCGTCGAACGATGCGAATACAGCGCCCCCTTCGGATTCCCGGTGGTGCCGGACGTGTAGCACAGGCTGGATGCCGAATTTTCATCGAACAGCGGCCACTCGTAGTCGTCGCTGTGGCTGTCGATCAGGTCCTCGTAGCACATCAGGTTCGGAATGGCGCTTTGCGCCGGCATCCGATCCTTGTCGCACATCAGGATGTAGCCCTTGATGGTCTTGCAGTGCTGGGCCACCGCTTCGATCAGCGGCAGGAAGGTCAGTTCGAAGATCAGGTACTGGTCTTCGGCATGATTGGTGATGTAGGCGATCTGTTCAGGGAAAAGGCGCGGGTTCAGCGTGTGCAGCACGGCGCCCGAGCCGGACACGGCATAGTACGCCTCCAGGTGCCGGTAACCGTTCCAGGCCATGGTGGCGACCCGGTCTCCCATCTGCACGCCGAGGCCGGTCAGCGCCTTGGCGAGCTTCCTCGAACGGGTGTGGCAGTCGTGGTAGGTGTAGCGATGTATGTCCCCTTCGACACGCCGCGAAACGATCTCGTTCTTTCCAAAATACCGGTCTGCGTGCTTGATGATGCTGGAAATGAGCAGAGGCTGGCTCATCATCTGGCCCATCAACGGGCTGCGGGGATACTCCGACATCTGGTCTCCTGTTATGGTTCGAGTAATGTCACGGATTCTGGTACGACCGTACTAAAATCGTCAACCTCTTTCGATGCTGCGTCGCATCAACAGGAGACCGGCAGGCGCGTCATTCGGTAACGGCGCGATAGATCGAGTTTTTCGGCTTCGCCATCACGCGCCGCAACATGGGTTCGAAAAAGCTCAACGGCAGCGTATCGTAATCGGGATCGAAGGCCGGGGCATCGTACTTTTCGCAAAATTCCAGCGTGCGATCGTACAGCGGCTGGCCGGCGAACTGGTCCCGCAGGTTGCGGTCCAGGCCCAGGTGATGGAAAAAGTAATAACCCTGGAAAACGCCGTGCTTCTCCACCATCGCAAAGTTTTCCGGACTGACGAAAGGCTTCAGGATAGCCGCGGCGATATCCGGATGATTGAAGCTGCCGAGCGTGTCGCCGATGTCATGCAGCAGCGCGCAGACGACATATTCTTCGTCCTTGCCGTCGCGATGGGCGCGGGTCGCGGTCTGCAGGCTATGGGTCAGCCGGTCGACCGGGAAGCCGCCGCAGTCGCCGTCGAGCAGGCGCAGGTGCGCCATCACGCGGTCCGGCAACACCGACGAGTACGCGCGGAATTCCTTGGAAATGATGGCCCAGTCCTGCGCGGTGCCGTCCTGCATGTCGCGAAACGTGGCGCGGGCTTCCGCGGCTTCCATGGTGTCGTTCGTAGTAGTCATATTGTCTCCTCGTATTGGTTCTTAATCGCGCCAGCTGGGGTCGGCACGGTCGAGCCGGCGCAGCAGGCCGGGCCAGGCCAGCATGCCGCCCAGGGACTTGGTCGCAGTCCTGGCCTGCTGCATGGCACCGTCGATGATGTTTTGCGGGATATGCAGTAGCTCGCCGCCGCCAGCCTGGGCGCGGATCTGGATATTGCAGGTGGCCTCGAAGGTGTACATGTTCAGGAACGCATCGGCCACGGTCTTGCCGACGGTCAGCAAGCCATGGTTGCGCAGCATCAGGTAGGTATTGCGTCCTAGGTCCTGCACCAGCCGCGGCTTTTCCTCGTCATTGAGCGCGACCCCTTCGTAGTCATGGTAGCCAAGGCTGGAGAGCACGAAGATCGACTGCTGGGACAACGGGAGCAGGCCGCCCTTCTGCGCGGAAACGGCCACGCCATTGGCCGTGTGCGTATGCATCACGCAAAGCGCGTCATGGCGCACCGCGTGCACCGCCGAGTGGATGGTGAAGCCGGCCGGGTTGACCGGGTAAGGGTTGTCGTCGAGCTTGTTGCCCTGCTGGTCGATGCGCACCAGCGACGACGCGGTGATCTCGTCGAACATGAGGCCGTACGGATTGATCAGGAACTGGTCATCGGTGCCCGGCACCCGCGCGGTGATGTGGGTAAACACCAGGTCACTCCAGCCAAAATCGGCCGTCAACCGGTAGCAGGCCGCGAGGTCCTGGCGGACTTGCCATTCCTCGGGCGAGACGCGCTCGCGCAGCGACGGGAATGCCAGTTTTTCAGGTGCGTTCATGGTGGTCTCTCTTCTCTGTCAAAATAAGGGGCGTGGCAGGTTGCACACCGCGCGCTGGTCATTCTTCGGACCATCATCCGCGAGTATCGCCGCAATCATCGCCTCCAGACTGTCAACTCTTTAACATTTGCATGCCTCTCTCCGCGAAAACCTCCCTGGACAAAGCAGCGCTGCTGCGCGAATCGTGGCTGGCGGACCTGCCGGACGAGGCGATTGCCGAAGCCGCGGCCTGCGGTTCGCTCCGATTGTATGCGGACACCGAACTGGTACATGCCCGCGGCGACGCCTGCGACGGCTTCTACACCATTGCCAGCGGCGCGGTACGTTTCACCCGCGCCACCGCCGACGGCCACACGACCACGATCGCGGTGCTGGAACGGCCCAACTGGTTTGGCGAGATCTCCATTTTCGACGGCCTGCCGCGCACCCACGACGGCCATGCGTCCGGCCCCACCATCCTGCTGTTTCATGCAAGGACCGATTTCAGCCGGCTGCTGATGCGGCATCCGGTCATCTACGAACGATTTACCAGGATGCTGGCCCTGCGCCTGCGCGCAACCTTCGACCTGGTGGAAGAAGCCGCGGTCGCGCCGCTGTCGCAGCGGCTGGCGCGCCGTCTGCTGGAACTGGCGCAACTACGGCCGTCGGCCATGTCGGCAGCGGTGAACCCGGGCGGCCGCGAAGTGCCGCTGACGCAGGAAGAGCTGGGCCACCTGCTGGGCAAGTCGCGGCAAAGCATCGCCAAGCAGTTGCGGCTCTGGGAGCAGGATGGGTTGATACAGACCAACTACGGCCGGGTCTTCATCGACGACCCGGACGCAATGGCCGCCATTGCCTATCCGGACGGGCACACGCGCCGTTCCGCACGAAAGCCGGCGGCTGCGGTCTCACCTGCATCGAACCATCTGCAAGTAACGTCTTCCAAGGATATTTCATGAATAAAAGCCTCCGGCAACCCACCGCGTTTACCCTGGACCAATTGCCTCTAGAGAATTCCTACACCAGCCTGCCCGCTTCGTTCTATACGCGCTTGCAGCCGACGCCGCTCTCCAGCCCCTATATGGTCTGCGGCAGTGCGTCGGCAGCCGCGCTGATCGGCCTGGACCCGGCCGAATTCTCCCGGCAGGAATTCATCGATGCGGTCAGCGGCAACCGCACCCTGATGCAATCGCAGCCGCTGGCGGCAGTCTATTCCGGCCACCAGTTCGGCGTCTGGGCCGGCCAGCTGGGTGACGGCCGCGCCATCCTGCTGGGCGAGGCCGACGCGCCCGGCACAGCGCCTCCCGGCAAGATGGAACTGCAGCTCAAGGGCGCCGGCATGACGCCGTATTCCCGGATGGGAGACGGCCGCGCCGTGCTGCGTTCATCCATCCGGGAATTCCTGTGCTCGGAAGCGATGGCTGCGCTGGGCGTGCCGAGTTCCCGCGCGCTGTGCATCACCGGCTCAGACCAGCGCGTGATGCGTGAAACCCCCGAAACCGCCGCCGTCGCAACCCGCATGGCGCCCAGCTTCGTGCGTTTCGGTTCGTTCGAGCACTGGTTCTACCAGGGAAAAGAAGACGAGTTGAAGCTGCTTGCCGACTATGTAATCAGCCGCTGCTACCCCGAACTGCAGGACCATGCCAATCCGTACAAGGCCCTGCTGGTCGAAGTGACCCGCCGCACCGCCGAAATGATTGCCTGGTGGCAGGCCGTCGGCTTCATGCATGGCGTAATGAATACGGACAACATGTCCATCCTCGGCCTGACGCTGGACTACGGTCCGTTCGGCTTCATGGAAGCGTTCGACCCCCGCCATATCTGCAACCACACCGACCAGCAGGGGCGCTATGCGTACAGCATGCAGCCGCAGATCGGCAACTGGAATTGCCATGCGCTGGGGCAAGCCCTATTGCCGCTGATCGGCGATGTCGATGAAGCGAAGGATGCACTGGCGGTCTACCAGCCGGCATTTTCCAAAAAAATGGACGCCTTGCTGCACGCGAAGCTGGGGCTGGCGACCGTCCAGCCGGACGACGGCCGGCTATTCGACGACATGTTTGGCATCATGGCTGCGAGCCACGTGGACTTCACGCTGTTTTTCCGCCGCCTGGGTGAGCTTCGCATCGGGGAAACCAGTTCGGATGAACCCGTCCGGGACTTGTTCCTGGACCGTGCCGCGTTCGACCAATGGGCAGTACAATATCGCGCCAGGTTGCTCCAAGAAAACAGTAACGATATGCAACGGCAGCTTGCAATGCACCGCGCAAACCCCAAATACGTGCTTCGAAACTACCTGGCGCAGCAGGCAATCGAAAAAGCCCAGATCAAGGATTTTTCGGAAGTGCAGCGGCTGCTCAGCGTATTGGAAAGGCCATATGACGAGCAGCCGGAGAACGCGCACTACGCAGCGCTGCCGCCGGACTGGGCGAGTGAACTGGAAGTCAGCTGTTCCTCCTAACGAGACGACGAGAGACCACCATGACAGAGAAAGTCAGGAAAACCGATGCCGAATGGCGCGAGATGCTGGACCCGATGGAATACCAGGTAACGCGCCACGCCGCCACCGAGCGGGCCTTCACCGGCCGCTTTTGGGACCATCACGAACACGGCATCTACACGTGCGTCTGCTGCAACACGCCGCTGTTCGAGTCCGACGCCAAGTTCGAGTCGGGCTGCGGCTGGCCCAGCTACTTCAAGGCGATCAACCCGGAAAACGTCGCGGAAAAGGTGGACCGCAGCCACGGCATGATGCGTACCGAGATACTCTGCAACGTCTGCGACGCCCATCTCGGCCACGTTTTCCCCGACGGCCCGCCGCCTACCGGCCTGCGGTATTGCATCAACTCCGCATCCCTCCGGTTCGACCCGCAACTGAAATAAGGAATCCAGCGCATGAAGTTTCTGTTCGATATGTTTCCCGTCATCCTGTTCTTCGGGGTGTTCAAATGGGGGGAAAGCAACACCGACGCCGCCCAGTCCATGGTGGGGCAATACTTGTCGGGACTGGTTTCCGGCGGCAGCGTCGGACCGGAACAGGCGCCTATCCTGCTGGCGACAGCGGTCGCCATCATTGCCACGATTGCGCAGATCGGCTACCTGCTGGCACGGGGCCGCAAGGTCGACGGCATGCTCTGGGTCTCGCTTGCCATCATCGTGGTGTTCGGCGGCGCAACCATTTATTTCCATAACGAAGCATTCATCAAGTGGAAGCCGACCGTGCTGTACTGGGTTTTCGCGGTGGTCCTGGTTGGCGCGCAACTGCTGATGAACAAGAACCTGATACGCATGATGATGAAGGGACAGGTAGACTTGCCCGACCCGGTCTGGACACGGCTGAACATGGCGTGGGCAGCGTTCTTTGCGGCGATGGGTGTCATCAACCTGTATATCGCCCATAACTTTTCCACATCGACCTGGGTTAACTTCAAGCTCTTCGGCTTCACAGGCCTGATGATTGCCTTCGTGGTCGCGCAAACCATGTTTTTGTCCAAGTACATCAAGGACCCGGGATGATGCCGCCAGACCAGCGCATTGCGCATATGGAATCCTTGCTGGCGGCCGCGCTGGCGCCGCTCGAGTGCCAGGTGGAGGACGAGTCGGCGCTGCATGCCGGCCATGCCGGCGCCGCCTCGGGCGGTGGACATTACCGCTTACGTCTCGTATCCTCGCGCTTCGAAGGCCAACCACGGGTTGCCCGCCACCGGCTCGTGTATGATGCGCTCCACGACATGATGCATGACGACATACACGCGCTGGCCATTACTGCGCTGACCCCCACCGAAGCCGGCGTTGCAACATAAACGGCGCGCCGTTACTGACTAATTCCCCCAATTAATTTTCCCACTCAAGGAACAGACATGACCTTAAAACCCGCTCGCCTGCTCGTTCTTCTTCTTGCGACCGCCTCCCTGCCCGCCATGGCCCAAAACCTCGCGGTCGTGAACGGCAAGCCAGTGCCATCGTCCCGCGCCGACGCCATGGTCAAGCAGATGGCTGCCCAGGGCCAGCAGGACACGCCGCAACTGCGCGCGATGGTCAAGGAAGAACTGGTCAACCGCGAAATCCTGATGCAGGAAGCCGACCGCCAGGGCCTGACCAACAGCCCGGAAGTGAAGAACCAGATGGACATGGCCCGCCAGTCCATCGTGATCCGCGCGCTGGTCCAGGACTACGTGAAAAAGAACCCGGTCAGCGACGCCGACATGAAGGCCGAGTACGACAAGTTCAAGGCACAGGCCGGCGACAAGGAGTACCACGCCCGTCACATCCTGGTGGAAAAGGAAGAAGACGCAAAAGCCATCATCGCCAAGCTCAAGGGCGGCGCCAAGTTCGAAGAACTGGCCAAGGACTCCAAGGACCCGGGTTCCGCAGCCAATGGCGGCGACCTCGACTGGGCGCCACCGACTGCCTTCGTCAAGCCATTTTCCGACGCCATGATCGCGCTGCAAAAAGGCCAGGTCACCGAGACCCCGGTGAAGACCCAGTTCGGCTACCACGTGATCAAGCTGGAAGATTCCCGTGCCGCCAAGGTGCCGAGCTTCGACGAAGTCAAGCCGCAGATCGCCGAGTCGCTGCAGCAGCAGAAGCTGCAGGCCTACCAGCAGGAACTGAAGAAAAAAGCCAAGATCCAGTAAGCGGCGCCAGTTACCGGAAGCGCGTCTTCCGGCAATGCCCGGCAACCCCATCCTTGCAAAAGGATGGGGTTTTTTTGTGATCGAAGGCTCAGGTCTGCCACTGATTCTCCGTTAACAGTGACGACGGCTTGACCAAAAGCAATATCCTGATAAAACCGTAGGGTGCAATAAGCAAAGCGCATTGCACCTTCTTGCCGGATCACGATGAAAGCGGTTTCCCCTTAAACCTGCAATAGGTGCGTGCCTGGCATTGAAGCACCATGTTGTTCATCAAAAGGATGATGCGCATGACGATAATCCCTGTATTCGACTGCGGCCATGGATGAAGCGCACATCAAAGCTGTCCTTTTGCCCCTGTACCGGCACGCCGGCGGCAGGCATGAGGCTGGCGTCAATGAAATGCTGCACCGCATTGCCGACGATGGCAGCCACCTGTTGCGACTGAAAGCATTCCCGGTGGGGTTTGAAGCTGCTGCGCTGGAAGCAGTGGCATGTCACGGCGCGCAAATGGACAAGGAGTTGCGGCTCGACCTGCTTGCACTGGCTTGCGAGGCGGGTTTCAGTGAACTCGCCGCGGCCCTGCTGCAAGCCGGCATTGCCTGGCGCGAGGGCGACACGTACCAGTGCATGGTGCAGGCGATCCGGGCCGGGCGGCCTGCAACGCTTGCGCTGCTGCTCCAGGCCGGCATCGACGCCTGCCTGTGCGATGAATTCGGCACCCCGCTGCTGACCCATGCGATCGCCGCCGGCGATGCGGCCATCGTGGGCATGCTGCGCAAAGCCGGCGCGCGGGCCGACAGCGAGGGCTCGGCCCTGTCCGCGGCTGCTGTCAGCGCCCAGCCGGCGATGATCCGGATGTGCGTGGACGACGGCGCATCGTCGGCTGCGCTGGGCGACGCGCTTGACCAGGCTGCCATGGCTGGTCGGCACCAGGCAGTGATTCAACTATTGCAAGCCGGCGCGCCGGTGGACCCCGCACTGCTGCGCGCGACCCAGCGCGGCGACGACGAGATGGCCGACCTTATCTGTACGGCCAGGAGCGGGCAACTGCTGGCGGCTGGCGCGGGTCGACTGGTACAGCGGTAATATCTATCCGGTATCAGGCTGCCTGTGCAGGTGGCTCTCATTCGACAACGCAAGCCCCACCTCGCCAATTTTTTCCCCCGCACTGAACCGAATCTTCAAAACCTTCACCAAGCACCGCTTTGCCAACAGTCTTCGGATTTTCCGGGGCTTGTGACCGGCCAGGCGCATTGCCGGTGACTACCTGGGCTGCAATCGACGCAGCGCCGGAAGGTCGATCCCCAAGTCTATTTTTCGCACAGCCGTACCGCATTAAATTCAGCGCATGACAGCAAACACCATGGTCACCACACGCATGCCCATGCCCAGGGTTTATTAATGCATCGCACCTCAAGGAGATTCGACATTATGGCCATCAACAATCCCGCTCCCTCACCATCTTCGTTGCTCATTCGCGCTGCCACGCCGCCGATCCTGCTGGCGCAGGAATCCGTCCTGGCGCATTCATCGCCAGGTCTGCATACCAGCGAGTTACGTGGCCCGGCGCAGATCCCGCAGACGGCGCCGTCCTCCGGAACCGGCATTACGACGGTGACCGCGACGCAGGTGCCCCAATGGAAAGCCAAAGGAGACGGCGGAGCAGCCAAGGCTGAAAGCAGAAGCGCGCTGGTCGCCGCCATCGAAAATGGCGATGCAAGCCTGGTTGCGGCATTGCTGGAGGCTGGCGCCAGCGTGGATGGCAAGGGGAGCGAAAACGGCTGGACCCCGCTGATGCATGCCGCTTGCAAAAACAACGTAGAGATCGTGCAGTTGTTGTTGCAAAAGAATGCAGCGGTCGATCAGGCAACCCCCGAAGGAACAACCGCGCTGATGTTTGCAGCGATGCACAGGCAGACCGACGTCATGCGGGTATTGCTTGAGAGCGGCGCCGACGCGACGCTGTCCGAACCAAATGGGAAGCCCATGCTGATGAATGCAGCCATCAAGGGGCATGCAGATGTACTGAGGGTACTGGTCGAAATGTCCGGAGGCAAAACCAAAGCGACGTCGGCAGGTGCAACGGAACGCGTGACCGCCCGGGTGCAAGGGAATCCGCGGCTCCCGGACCGGAAAGCGCAAATCGACTTCGCGATGGTATCGGGGGCCGAGGCCGGGCATGTCGAGATCATCGAGATCGCATTGAAGGCAGGCGCTAACGTAAATCATGTTCAAATCAACGGCACGACGGCGTTGATCGTGGCCGCGAGCCAGGGCCAGGCGGCTGCTGTTGGAACGTTGTCTCGCGCAGGCGCCAGGCTCGACCACGTATGCCCCGACGGCGTGACGCCACTGATTGCTGCTGCAATTCACGGCCATACCGCCGCGGTGGAAGCGCTGCTCGAGGCCGGCGCCGAAGTCGACCAGCCGAACGTCACCATAGTAAGTGCACTGATCGCAGCCGCATCGATCGGCCATCTCGCCACGATGGAAGCGCTGCTTCGTGCCGGCGCGACGGTCAACCGGGCCAGCCTGGACGGCACGACCGCACTGCATGTCGCTGCGCGTGGTGGCCACACTGCCGCCGTGCGCGCGCTGCTCAGGGCCGGCGCCAGGATAGACCAGGCTGACTCGGAAGGTTTGACCGCATCGATCATCGCTGCAGGCGAAGGCAAGACCGCTACGCTCCAGGCCCTGCTCGATGCCGGCGCCACTGTGGAACAAACCACCGCTGACGGCCTCACCGCGCTGATCAGCGCCGCACGGCGCGGCCGCACCGCCGCGCTGCAAGCTCTGTTGAAGGCTGGCGCCCGGGTCGACCGGGTCGGCCCCAGGCGCATGACTGCACTGATCGCCGCCGCCATCGATGGACAAGTGGCCAATGTGCATGCCCTGCTCGCGGCCGGCGCCGATGTGAATGGCGCCATGGCCCCCGGCCTGACCGCTCTGAACTGGGCTGCACGGCATGGCCACGCCGCCGTCCTGGAAATCCTTCTGGCTGCCGGCGCCGATACTGACCGGACCATGGTCGATGGTGCGACGCCACTCTTCCTCGCCGCATGCGGAGGCCATATCGGTTGCGTGCAAACCTTGCTCAAGTCCGGCGCCGCCATCGACAAGGCTGCCACCGACGGAAAGACTGCGCTGATCGTTTCCGCACTTGAAAGCCACAGCCAAGTGGTACTAGCCCTGTTGGAATCCGGCGCCAGCGTTGACCTGCCTGGTCCAAACCAGGCCACGGCGCTATTGGCGGCCGCACAGGACGGCCACACCACCTGCATGCAGTATTTATTGAAGGCAGGCGCCAATGTAGAGCATGCCAGAGCGGACGGTTCGACCGCGCTGATCATCGCTGCGGGAGAAGGTCATGTTGCCGCACTCAAAGCGCTGCTGAAGGCTGGCGCCGATCCCGACCGTGCTGCACCCGACGGCAGGACTGCACTGACCTGCGCTTCATTCGATGGTCATACCGGGGCGGTGCAAGTATTGCTCGATGCGGGCGCGAAGGTCGATAAACTTGTACCCGGAAACACGACGGCGCTCATGGTAGCCGCAGCCACCGGCCACTGCGCCACCGTTCAGGCACTACTTCAGGCTGGCGCCAATCACAGCCTCGAAAACGTTCGTGGCCAGACTGCCCTGGTCCTTGCCATGACGAGAGGGCATCAGCAAGTCGTCGCGCTCCTGCAGGCACACGACGCCAGTAACAGGCGCTGAACCACGGTCGTTCACGCGCTGGATTGTCCGGTCCGCCTCTCCACCCGGAACGCGCCGGATCGCCATTGGCTAGACAGACTCAAGGACATCACGCCATGACGTCATCACGATCAATCAGAAGCATCTTGCCGGTTTTATATCCTGCCGTTCCATTCCTGCCGAGTCAGAGGTTTTTACCGACTATTAGTGCACGCAGTGGTGGCACGCCGGTCAGCCGGATAATCTCATTGGGATAAAACGCCTACTCGACTCGCACAAAAAGCAGAGCCAGAATCATTTGAAGCGATCGCGAGAAAAGAGCGTGAGGAACCATATGCCAATTTTTAGCATGTTCATGCTAGTTTTTGGCGTGCTTTATGATAACTGCAACGCGATAAAACTATCGCGTGAGCGGCGACAGTATTCCGGCGCTAGGTCGTGGAGGCTCAGCGTCCTACCCCATCAGCCGTAATTCCATTTGGGTTACCGCGTAGGTTGGCGAAACCTTGTACCTGACCTGATGGCTGCATCGTCGCGATCGCGGTTTCACGCCGATTTCTGGTGGCATGCTGCGACGCTGCCCCCTATCAGGTAGCGGGTGTCGCTATCATCAATCCGTAGGAAGATTGACAGGACGATACAGAAAAAATCCAGGTCCATCCTGGACGGCGCAAGCCCGTCCACACCGGTCTTCGCTCAACCGTGCGCACGTTTGAATCATATTTCTCCTCCCGTCACCTACGCCCCGGCTTAACTGACCGCTTGCTCAGACGCCATTGGCGACCATCACCAGGAGAAGACGCATGTACACCGGCACCGTGGCACCTGCAACCAACGAATCGACCGTGAGTTCCTACAGGAAAACTCTGCCGTTCACGGAGCCGCAACCCACCCGGCCTTCTCAGGCTCCGAACCTGTTCACCCGCTTGCCGTTATCGGTCGTGCCGGTGTTACCTGCGACCGGCATGCTGCCAGTCACCGTCTACCTGGCCCCATTCCCGGCCAGTTCTCCATTCCGTACCCTCTCGAGTTTAATGCCACGTTCGCCGTTTGAAACCGCAGTCCACGATGGCGATGCCACTGCGGTCAAGCGCATGATCCAGGCCGGCATCGGCGACTGCAACACGATCGACGGCGCCAGCGGCCTGACCGCCCTCATGCTCGCCGCGCAGCGCGGCCATGAAGACGTGGTGCTGCTCCTGTGCAAAGGCGCGTCAGCCGAGGATATACACCGTCCCGGTCCTGATGGCGTATCCCCGTTGCTGCTGGCTGCCGCCGCCAGCCATACCGATGCGATGGACGTCCTGCTGCACAAGGCAGCCACGCAAGAGCACAAGGATGAGGCTCTGGCCTGGGCTGCCGTCCACGGACAAGTGGCGAGCATCGCGCTGCTGCTCGCGCATGGCGCACGGGCCGCGCAGCCTGATGCGATGGGCGCCACGCCACTGCACGGCGCCGCGCAGAGGGGGCATGCCGCCGCGATCGACTTGCTGCTGAAGGCGGGCGCCCATCCCGACGCCGTCGATGGCGGTGGCAATTCCGCCCTCACCCTCGCCGTGCACCGGGGCCACACCGAGTCGGTACGCCGGCTTTTAACATTCATGGCCGCAGCGTCCGGCCAGACCGGCCACAGCGCGCTCATGTGCGCCGCTGCCAGCGGCCATGCCGATGCGGTAGCGCTGCTGCTCGCTGCCGGCGACGACCCGCATGCCGCCACGCCGGCGGGCGACACCGCGCTGCTGCTGGCGGCCGCACAGGGACAGGCAGCTACCGTGAAACTGCTGGCCAGGAAGTCCAACGTCCAGCATGCCAATCAACACGGCGACACCGCCCTGATACTGGCTGCCCGTGGCGGGCATTTCGATATCGCGCAGCGGCTGCTGGTCAAGGGCGCGCAAGCCGCCACCTGCAACCTGAGGCAGGAAAGCGCGTTGATGGCTGCCGGCAAGGCCGGCCATGTCAGGCTGGTGCAGTTGCTGACATTGATGGATATTCCTGCGACCGCCAACAGCTTCCCTGCGTCGTCCGCACCAGCCATACCCGACAGCACGCTGATGCATGCCGCCGATATGGGCGACTTGACGAAAGCGCAAGCCTTGCTCGACGCCGGCGCCGACGTCAACCAGGCCGACGACGGCGGCTGGACGCCCTTGTTCAATGCCGCCTGCCAGGGCCATGCCGCGATTCTCAGGCTGCTGCTGTCCCGCGGCGCCGCCATCGATCACAAAAACCGCAACGGCGAGACCGCGCTGATGCTGGCAGCCGGCGCTGGCCAGTTCTCGGCGGCGCAGGCCTTGCTCGACGCCGGCGCCGATGCCGGCATCCGTAATCATGAAGGCAAGACTGCGGCGCGGATGGCAATGGACATCGGACATGAGCTGCTTGCAATGGCGATGGACAGCGTTGTTGCCAGAGCCGGCGCAACCAGTACGGCCGGCACGACCAACGCCAGCAGTAGCAGAAGCAGTACCAGCATCCAGTTAGACGATACCGGCTTTCCCGCACCCGGAGCGAAGGCTGCCATGCAGACACCCCCATACATCGCCCGACCCGCATGCTGGCAGGAAGCGGTAGAGCGCAATGACATCGAAGGGCTCAAGGAACTGTTGAGCAGCGAGCAGAGGCAGCTACGCACTCCCAAAAGTAAAGGGGTTTCTCTACCCACGCCGTTCCAGTTTGCGGCAGGTGAAGGTTACACAGCAGCAGTAATATCGCTGCTGGCCGCGGGAATCCACCCGGATACAGCGGCGCCGTTTTCCGGCATGACTGCGTTGATACGCTCCGCAAGCGCCGGCCACACCGTGATCGTACAGGCGCTACTCCACGCTGGCGCCAACGTCGATCAGACCGACAAGTTCGGCCAGACTGCATTGATCTTCGCTGCGGAGAACGGTCGCACCTCCACTGTCCGTGCCCTTCTGCAGGCGGGTGCAAACGTCAAGCACAAGTCCAACAGCGGCAGAACAGCCTTGTCTGCCGCAAGAGCGGGAAAACATCAGGAGGTCGTCAAACTCCTGCGTGACTACGGCGCTGGCAGTTAGGTTTGGGGAAACGCTTGAATTCGTAGGAGTGGAGCGAGCATTATTAACCGAAAATACTGTACGAACCCGCGTCAATCTGCTCTTTCATCCGGGTCCAGATTACGCCCGGATCGGTCTGCGGTACGTATGCGTTCGCGGCATCAATCACTTGATCGATGATCTGGCCGGGTTGATCGAGCTTGCAATCCATTCGTCCGAACTCGATTAGCGTCTTGCGACTGGGCCAGGACTTCGTCTTCGCCATTTTCAGCGCAAGAATGTCTTATACCAATCCCAAGTTATAAAGTGCCATGAATATTTGTAGGGTGTAATAACCGGAGGGCATTACACCATTGGCCGATCATCAACCGGCTCCAATGATCGACGATTGGTGTAATGCGCTTTGCTTATTACACCCTAAGAACCTCGCTGATCAGATCGTAGTCAGCGATTTAATTTGGCGTCTCATGACTTGGGATTGGTCTTATCGTGCGTGCCGCAGCATCCCGGCTATTCATCGTCATCGTTGAAAAAATTTCTGAGATCGCCTTCCAAGGGCCGATTGCGGCCTTCCTTCACCGACAGCGTCAGGCCGGTAGAGTCCAACAGACGAAGTAGTTTTCTTAAGCCGATGTCATGCTGAGCGGCTTCGACCGAGATGATGGTCCGCCGGCTCAATCCTGCTCGCTGGGCAAGTTGCTCCTGAGTCAAGCCCAGCGTCTTTCTGCGCGCAATGATCGCTGCAACTATCTCTTCGGCATTCATGTGCAAATCTTCTTACAAATTCCACAAATTTTCTAAATTTGTGGAAACTTTTGCACACTAGTCTTGGCGAACGTTTCACGTTTTTTTATTTCTTGCGTAGGTTGCCTGCCTTGAAGCAACGCAAGTAGACCCTCGGAGAAAAGAACGTCTTGATGAATCATTCCTGTTTGAAAGACACACAGTCGACTGCTTACAGGCACAGCCTGAGCCGACCGATAACTTCAAACGGAAATATGTATGGACACAAGTGCAACAACATCAGCTTCAACAGCATCGTCAACGGCCAACTACGCGCATCCACCCTCTTCCACGCAGCAAAAGCGCCGGCCCGGCAATACGCCCGTCATAAGCCATCGTTTGCAGCAAGCCAGCTTTCCATTGCCATTGCCGTTACCAGCAAGCCAACCGGCGCTTGCCGAAACCATGCCGTCCTACACCGCCCCTCTTGCACCCAAGTCTCCCCGCGCCCATTTTTTCGCGGCAGTTTGTCGCGGTGACGCCAACGAGGTCGTCAAGCTGATCGCGACTGGCCACGGTGACATTAACGCCATCGATCCCGCCGCCGGCATGACCGTCCTCATGGTCGCAGCCATGCATGGCGCCTACGATCTCGTGTTTCTTTTTGGCAGAAACAGCCCAGCAAATTACATTAATCGTACCGATGTCCAGGGCGATTCCGCGCTGATGCTGGCCGCCCGTGGCGGCCATGCCGACGTAGTGGCGTTGTTGCTGGAATGGGGTGCGGCAATCGACCAGGAAGACGCGAACGGTAATACAGCACTGATGCAGCTTGCTGCCAACAGCGAGTCCGCCATGCTGCGACTGCTAGTCGATGCCGGTGCGAATCCAGCACACTTGAATCATGCCGGACAAATGGCGGCGGACCTCGCCACCGCGCAAGGCCATCACTTTGTCGCAGCCACCTTGTCAGGCATCGAGTATGACGCCTTCGCCCGCGCTTGCTCCAGTCCCGCCACCGGACATCCATACTGCACAAGCGCTGCGCCGGGCGACGTTCAGGCGTCAAACGCCGATGCTTTCGTCGAAAGCACAACGTTAGCTGCACTCCAGAAGACGATCGAGGCAAACGACCTGGATGCGCTCAAGCGGATCCTGACGACCTATCGTCATTCAGGGCGCGATGTACCGCGACTCCTGGCCGGCGTCGGGAAATTGGATACCACGGATCCATTTTTTGCGGACCTGGAGGGTACGCCACTGATGGCGGCGGCGCACCGTGGCTATGCAACACTGTTCCCGGCGCTGCTGGTTGCTGGCGCGCAAATCAACCAGGCCATGCCTGACGGCTGGACTGCGCTGCTGTTCGCGGCAGCGCAAGGTCACGTTGCCGCCGTCCGGGCGCTGATAGCGGGCGGCGCCGACGACCAGGTCGATAGCGACGGCGATACCGCGCTCATTTTCGCGGCAAGGAATGGGAATACGGCGCTGGTGGAACTGCTGCTGGAGGTAGGGGCCGACAAGCACCACAAAAATGCCGACGGCGATACCGCGCTGATCGAAGCAACGTGGAAGGGCGATGCGGGTACGGTGCGAGAGCTGCTGAAAGCCGGAGCCAACCCGGACCAGAATAATGAAGATCGCATGACTGCCCTGATGTTCGCGGCACGGAACGGACACCTGGAAATCGTGCGGATGCTGGTCCAGGCCGGCGCCGAACTCGATCAGACCGATTCCGATGGCACGACCGCGCTGATGTTCGCCGCGGCGCAGGGTCACCGCAAGATTGTTACCTTGCTGTTGGCCGAAGGCGCTGATCCGGATAGGCAGGACTTGGAAGGGCGGTCCGCATATGCATTGGCTCACGCAGGCGGGCGAGACGCGGTGGCTCGCACGCTGATGTTGTTTGAAGCAAGCTCGTCAGCTGCCACGGCCTCGTCTACCTCGAGCGTCGCGTCACCACGATCTTCACAAGTGTCGCCAGTAAAGCTGCTCAAAGCCATCGAACGCAATGATGCCCGCGCGCTCAAGCACTTGCTGGACGCATTGCATGCGTCTGGCACGCATATTGGGTACGAAGTTAACCGGCCTGGCAAGCTGAAAAATTCGAAAGATCGGTTGTTGAAGGACCGCGAATTGACGCCACTGATGCTCGCCGCCTACCTCGGGCATGAAAACCTTCTTGCACTCCTGATAGACGCAGGCGCCATTGTCAATAAGACCGACGAGAGCGAATGGTCGCCCCTGATTTGGGCCGCATTCCAAAGCGACAGTAGTTGCGTGAACGCGCTGTTAAAGGCTGGTGCCGAGGTTGATCACGCAAACGCCGACGAATGGACTGCCCTGATGATTGCGGCAGCAAGCGGGTTCAACGGAACAGTGCAAGCACTTATCGACGGCGGCGCCAGCGTTAACCGGATCGCCTACCGCCCCGCGGTGACGGCTCTTAAATTAGCCGCGAGAGAGGGCCATTTCCTCATACTCCAAGCGCTGATCGATGCCGGCGCCAAGGTCGACATGACCACGCAACCTGGCGGACAGACTCCGCTGATCTGGGCCGCAAGGTTTGGCCAAGCGGCCATCGCAAAGGCATTGCTTCAGGCGGGCGCCGATCCCAATTTCAAAACGTATCTCGGTTACAAGGCACTGGACTACGCCAAAGACAACAGGAACGATGAAATGATCGAGCTTCTGCGCGCGGCCGGCAAGGCCGCGGTCAAACCACGCAGCAAGCTTTTCAGGAAATGGTTTGGCTGAGACACAGGACCCTTGGTGCCGTTTGCGAAGTCATACCGCAAACGGCATCATGACCGGCTTTGAAACGATTCATGGCGCGCAATCTGAACGTCGTCCGGCGAAGCTCCGCCAGTTCTACCCCACCCAAACCCGCGCATTGCGAAACATCCGCATCCACGGCGACTGCTCGCCCCAGCCGTCCGGGTGCCACGACTGCTGCACGGTGCGGAACGAGCGCTCCGCATGCGGCATCAACACCGTGAAGCGGCCGTCCGGCGTAGTCACGGAAGTAATGCCCTGCGGCGAGCCGTTCGGGTTGTATGGGTAAGTTTCCGTATGCCCGCCCCGGTTGTCGACGAAGCGCATCGCCACCAGCGCATCCGTCAGGCTGCCGGTCTGCGTAAAGTCGGCATGGCCTTCGCCGTGGGCAATAGCAATTGGCGCCTGCGTGCCGGCCATGCCCTGGAAGAAGATCGACGGCGAGTCCGCCACTTCGACCATCGCGAAGCGCGCCTCGAACTGTTCCGAACGATTACGCGTGAACTTCGGCCACGCATGCGCGCCGGGGATGATGGACTTCAGGTTGCTCATCATCTGGCAGCCGTTGCAGATGCCCAGCGCAAAGGTGTCGTCGCGGTTGAAGAAGATCGAGAATTGCTCGGCCAGTTGCATGTTGAACAGGATGGTCTTGGCCCAGCCCTCGCCCGCCCCCAGCACGTCGCCGTAGGAGAAGCCGCCGACGGCAATCGCGCCCTTGAAGTCGGCCAGCCGAGCGCGACCGGCGATCAGGTCGCTCATGTGGACGTCCACTGCGTCGAAGCCGGCCTTGTGCATCACATAAGCGGTTTCGATGTGCGAGTTCACGCCCTGCTCGCGCAGGATGGCGACCCGCGGGCGGGCGCCGGTGGCGATATAGGGCGCGGCAACATCCTGCTCCATGTCGAACGTGACCCTGGGCGTGATGCCGGGGTCGGCCGTGTCGTCGATGCGGTTGTACTCGGCGTCGGCGCAGGCCGGGTTGTCGCGCAGCCGTGCAATGCGCCAGCTGGTCTCGCTCCACGCCTTTTGCAGCGCGATGCGCGGCGCCTTGTAGATCACCTTGGCGTCGCGGGTGAACTCGATGGCGTCGCGCGGGTTGAGCTTGCCGATGATATGGCTGCAGGCGCCCAGCCCGTACTCGCGCAGCACGTTCATGGCCTCGGAACGCTGGTCGGCGCGCACCTGCAGGACAGCGCCGAGTTCTTCGCTGAAGAGCGCGCGCAAGGTCATTTCATTGCGCCGCTCGCCCACCTGGCTGGCCCAGTTCTTCGAGTCGCCCCAGTCGGACGCATGCTCGCCTTCCATGGCCAGGATGTCGAGGTTGACCGAGACGCCGGTGCGCCCGGCGAACGCCATCTCGCACAACGTGGTGTACAGGCCGCCGTCGGAGCGGTCGTGGTAGGCCAGCAGCTGGCCTTCGTTGTTGAGTCGCTGGATAGCGCCGAAGAACGCTTTCAGGTCGTCGGCGCTGTCGAGATCCGGCGCGTCGTTGCCGACCTGCTGCATGACTTGCGCGAGGATGGAGCCGCCCATGCGATTGCGGCTGCGGCCGAGGTCGACCAGGACCAGCGCGGTGTCGCCCAGGTCTGTGCGCAGCTGCGGCGTGAGCGACTTGCGGACATCGGTCACGCGGGCGAAGGCCGACACGATCAGCGACACCGGCGACATCACCGCCTTCGCCGTGCCGTCGGCTTCCTTCCAGGTGGTGCGCATCGACAGTGAGTCCTTGCCGACCGGGATGCTGATGCCCAGTGCCGGGCACAGTTCCATGCCGACTGCCCGGACTGTGTCGAACAGCGCCGCGTCCTGGCCGGGCTGGCCGCAGGCGGCCATCCAGTTGGCCGACAGCTTGACGTCGGACAGAGACGCAATCGGCGCGGCGGCGATGTTGGTGATGGCTTCGCCGACCGCCATGCGGCCCGATGCCGGCGCGTCGATGACGGCCAGCGGCGTGCGCTCGCCCATCGCCATCGCTTCGCCGATAGTGCCCTCGAAACTCATGGTGGTGACCGCGCAGTCGGCTACCGGGACCTGCCACGGACCGACCATCTGGTCGCGCACGGTCGTGGCGCCGACGGTGCGGTCGCCGATGGTAATCAGGAAAGACTTGTCGCCTACGGTGGGCTGGCGCAGCACGCGCAGCGCGACTTCTTCCAGCACGAAGCCGGTCAGGTCCACCGGCGGCAGGCTGGCGGCAACGCGCGTCACGTCGCGATGCATTTTCGGCGGCTTGCCGAGCAGCACGTCCATCGGCATGTCGACCGGCTTGTTGTCATGCTGCGGGTCGATCACCTGCAACTGGCGTTCCTCGGTCGCGTGGCCGACCACGGCAAACGGGCAGCGCTCGCGTTCGCAGAAGTACTGGAACAGCGCCAGGCTGTCCGGCAGGATCGCCATCACATAGCGTTCCTGCGACTCGTTGCTCCAGATCTCCTTGGGCGCCATGCCGCTTTCTTCCAGCGGCACGCGACGCAGGTCGAAGATGGCGCCGCGGCCGGCGTCGTTGGTAATTTCCGGGAACGCGTTCGACAGGCCGCCGGCGCCGACGTCGTGGATGGACAGGATGGGATTTTTCTCGCCCATCGCCCAGCAGGCATTGATGACTTCCTGCGCGCGCCGCTCCATTTCCGGGTTGCCGCGCTGGACCGAGTCGAAGTCGAGGTCGGCGGTGTTGCTGCCGGTCGCCATCGACGACGCCGCGCTGCCGCCCATGCCGATGCGCATGCCCGGACCGCCCAGCTGTATGAGCAGGCTGCCGACCGGTAGTGCGTCCTTTTTCGTATGCGAGGCGGAAATGTTACCGATGCCGCCGGCGATCATGATGGGCTTGTGGTAGCCGTAGACGGTGCCGCCGACGTTCTGCTCGTAGCTCCGGAAATAGCCGCCGAGGTTGGGCCGGCCGAATTCATTGTTGAACGCGGCGCCGCCAAGCGGGCCTTCGACCATGATCTGCAGCGGCGAGACGATGCGCTCGGGCTTGCCATAGATGCCGCCCTGCGCATGTGCGGCGCGTGCGGCCGGCGCTTCGGCAGCGTCGCGGGCGTTTTCCCAGGGCTGCACCGCGTGGGTCAGCATCAGGTTGGAGACGGTGAAGCCGGTCAGCCCGGCTTTCGGCTTGGCGCCGCGGCCGGTCGCGCCCTCGTCGCGGATCTCGCCGCCGGCGCCGGTGGACGCGCCGGGAAAGGGCGAGATCGCGGTTGGATGATTGTGGGTTTCCACCTTCATCAGGATATGGGTCAGCTCTTCGCTGGTCTTGTAGATATTGCCTTCGGCCGCGCCGCGCGGGTAGAAACGCTGGACGGTTGCGCCCTCGATCACCGAGGAATTGTCGCTGTAGGCGACGATAGTGCCTTCCGGGTGCAGCTGGTGGGTATTGCGGATCATCGCGAACAGCGACTTGTCCTGCGCTTCACCATCGATGGTCCAGTCGGCATTGAAGATCTTGTGCCGGCAATGTTCGCTGTTGGCCTGCGCGAACATCATCAGCTCGACGTCGGTCGGATTGCGGCCGGCTTTGGTAAAAGCGTCCAGCAGGTAGTCGATCTCGTCGGCCGACAGCGCCAGGCCCAGCTCGGTGTTGGCCGCAACCAGCGCATCGCGCCCGCCGGTGAGGTCGACGAAGGCCAGCGGCTTGGGCGCCAGTTCGCGAAACAGGCCCGCCGCGTCGTCGGCGCTGCGCAGCACCATCTCGGTCATGCGGTCGTGCAGCGCAACTTTCACCGGCTCGACGCTGGCGTCGGCCAGCCGGCGCGCGCCACCCAGCAGGCCGGACTTCACCTGCACCCGGTAAGCGATGCCGCGTTCTATCCGGTGGATATGCGCCATGCCGCAGTTATGCGCAATGTCGGTCGCCTTGCTGGCCCAGGGCGAGATCGTGCCGAAGCGCGGGATCACGACGAAGGTGTCGCCCTCCTGCTGCGCCGGGGCCGGTTCGCCGTAGGTCAGCAGCGCATCGAGCCGCGACACGTCCTCGTCGACCAGTGTGCTGGAACTGTCGATGAAATGCAGGTAGCGGGCGGAAATGCCGGTAATGGCGGGATCGATGTCCTGCAACTGGGTCAGCAAGCGTTGGGCGCGGAAGGCGGACAGGGCATTGGAGCCCGGCAAAATCAGCATGGCGAGAAGGAAGTTGATGCACTGCGGCTCGGTCGTGCGTCCACGGTGCGGGGTTGCGTCGGGAAACCGGGATTATAACCGGGCGGCACCCCCCCGATGCTGTTGCGGCATGGCGTTCAGTTAATCCCGCAATGGTTGCGTCGGGAACAACGTAGACATTTATTCTGGACTATGATACATTTCCCTAGAAATAAAAATTCTCTATCGTTTCCAAAGAAAGGAAACTTATGAAAGCCGTCGCAGAGAAATCACTGGCGCCGCAAGCGCATCCCGATGCTGGCGCCACTCTGAGCAAAGCGGTTCGCAATGCCGCCAGCCTGCTCGAAATCCGGCAGAATGCCCTCGCTCGGATATTGGGCGTCAGTCCGGCCACGGCATCCCGACTATGCGCCGGTACTTACCAGTTGAGTCCCGAACGGGGCAAGGAATGGGAACTCGGCATCCTGCTGGTGCGCCTGTTCCGTTCGCTGGACGCCATGGTGGGCCACGATGCCGACGCTAGAAAATGGCTGGCGTCGGACAATCTCGGACTCGGCCAGCCGCCGCTTGCGCTGATGGAAAGTGCGGAAGGACTAATCCGCGTGCTGCATTACGTCGACGCTCACCGTGGCAGGATCTGAGGCAGTGGCCGACGCATTAAGCGCCCATGCAGCAACGTACACTCTCGACCTGTGGCGGGCAGTGGAAGCGCAGCACAAGATCGCCACCATGGTGCTGGTCGACACGCTGGACGAACAGGCGCTGCTGGAGAGCCTGCTCGACCAGTCCAAGCCGCCGCTGGACGATGCGCTGCGCCGCCTGCACTGGTTATTGTTCACGCCGTTTCGCTACCCACCGTTGCCCTCGGGTTCACGCTTTCGCGGGCCGGCCGAGCCGGGCGTTTTTTATGGCGCCGACGAACGCCGCACCGCCTGTGCCGAACTTGGCTACTGGCGCTGGCGTTTCCTGACGGACAGTCCTGCACTGGACGCCATTGGCCCGATACCGCAAACCCTGTTCCGCACGCCTGTCGCCGGCCGCGGCATCGATTTGCGCATGCCGCCATTTGACGCCAGGCGCGGCGCATGGACCGCCCCCGCCGACTATGCGGCCTGCCAGGAACTGGCACGGGACGCCCGTCGGGAAAACCTGCAGTTGATCCGCTACCAGTCGGTGCGCGATCCGCAGTCGGGCGCGTGCGCCGCGGTGCTGGCGCATGCCGCATTCGCCGCCAGCCAGCCGGCCGAAACCGAGTCATGGATGCTGGTTGTGGCCCGCCAGCATGTGATCTGGCGCTACAACTCGGTGTTCGACGACGCCGCATTCGAATTCGACGCCACCGGTTGGGCCGGAAAGCCGATCAACCGTTGATGATTTCCCCGCCATTCGGGTGCAGCACCTGCCCGGTCATGTAGCTGCCGCCATCCGACGCCAGGAAGACGAAGGCAGGCGCAACCTCCTCGGGTTGGCCGGGTCGTTTCAGCGGCACGCTTTGCCCGAAACTTTCCACCTTGTCCTCGCTGAAGGTCGATGGGATCAGCGGAGTCCAGATCGGGCCGGGCGCCACGCCGTTGACGAGGATTCTTTTCTCGGCCAGCGCCTGCGACAGCGAGCGCGTGAAGGCGACGATGGCGCCCTTGGTCGACGAGTAATCCAGCAGTTGTGGGCTGCCGCGGTAAGCGGTGACCGAGGTGGTGTTGATGATGCGAGCGTCTTCCTTCAGATGCGGCAGCGCTGCCTTGACCATGTAGAACATCGCGAAGATGTTGGTGCGGAAAGTGCGTTCCAGCTGCTCGGCGCTGATGTCGAGGATGGACTCCTGCGGATGCTGTTCTGCTGCATTATTCACCAGAACCTCGAGATGCCCCAGGCTTGACAGCGTCTGCTGCACGGCGTCCTTGCAAAATCCCTCGTTGCCGATGTCGCCTGCGATGAGCACGCACTTGCGGCCGGTCTCTTCGACCAGGCGCCGGGTTTCATTGGCATCTTCGTGTTCGTTCAGGTACACGATGGCCACATCCGCGCCCTCTTTCGCATACGCTACCGCCACCGCGCGGCCGATGCCGCTATCGCCGCCGGTGATCAGCGCAACGCGGCCAGCCAGCTTGCCGCTGCCCTGGTAGCCGGGCGGAATGGTATTTGGCTGCGGATGCATCTGCTGCTGCGAACCCGGCTGCTGGTCCTGCGTCTGGGGCGGCACTTTGTCTGGCTCGTCCATGAATTTCTCCTTGGCTAGACTGAATTAAACCGGGACTACCGGCTGCAAGGCCCGGTCACCATTCGTGATCATAGGAGAGCGAGGCAGGACGGTCTGTCGGACAATGTTCAAATCCATCGTAGGAAAGGATGGGCTGCTCTGAATCAATTGGGGTCAGACTCGATTAGAAACAACTGAATTGGGGTCAGACTCTGAATCAATTGGGGTCAGACTCGATTAGAAACAACTGAATTGGGGTCAGACTCTGAATTGGGGTCAGACTCGATTAGAAACTGGTCGACGCCACACTCAACGCGCTTTATTCCATCGTCCCTGCGGCAAAGGGTCGGGTCTGCGTGCCGAGATCGTTTCTACCGCCGCCTTGAACTGGTCTGTTCCCAGCGCCCATCCCCGGTTGGTGCAATGGCGGATTTCATCTACGCTTGTTTGCTTCAGCGGCGTGCCGAACAGGGAACGATAAGCAACTATGCGCTGGTGCAAATTATTTGACAGGCGTTCATACAGAGCATGAGGGGTGATGAGTTGATCGGCCTGGCCTTCAGCATTGGCGCGATAACTGGACCATGCAAAATCTTCCGGATGCGTCACCATGCCGGCGCGAACCGGATTAAGTTCTATATATCGCATGCACTGAAACAAGTAGCGTTCGGTATCGACTACCGTGGCGCGATAGCGTCCCTCCCATAAGGTGCCGGTGCGCTTGTAACGAAGATTAAAGTACTGAACATAACGTCTTCCTACGCTTTGCATCGTTCTAGGCGCACTTTGCGATGAACTCGGTGATGCGAGCAAATGAACATGATTCGTCATGAAAACGTATGCGTGGATTGCCAAGCCATGACAAACCGCAGCGGCCACCAAAGTTTCTTTGAACTTGGGGTAATCATCAGAATGAAGAAACACCGCCGTGCGGTTATTGCCTCGCAAGATAATATGCAGAGGAACGTCCGGAATGAAATAACGCGGTAGTCGGGCCATTGACGAAAGATATCAGTCGATATCAATCAAATCGTACTCTGCAAAAAGACGTCCCTGCGCCTAGCCCCGGAGAACGAACAATTCATCCGCCCGTGTAAATTGCTGTCGCATATTTGCACTCAAAACTTTAATTCCGGGCAAATCGAGTCTGACCCCAATATAAAACCGTGAAACCGAGCCGAAACTAATCGAGTCTGACCCCAATAGAAATCCTACGCTCGACATTCAGGAAATCACTCCCTCTGCCACCCGCCTCCCAGCGCCTGCATCAAGGCCACCGCCACCACTTGCCGGTCCGCCTGCAGTTGCGCCAGCGTACGGCGCGCCTGCAGTGCCGTGGCTTGGGCGGTCACGACTTCGGTGTAGCTGACCTGGCCGGCGCGGTAACGGTTCAGCACTTGCTGCTCGACCTGGTCGGCCGCGGCGGAGGCGTCGCGGCGGTAGCCGAGCTGCAAGGCCAGCACCCGCGTGGCGGCCAGCTGGTCCTCGACGTCCTGGAATGCGACCAGCACGGTTTGCCGGTACTGCGCGGCGGTGCGCTCCTGTACGGCGCGGGCGGCGGCGACTTGGGCGTTGACGGCGCCGGCATCGAAGATGCGCTGCGCCAGGGACAGGCCCAGCGACCAGGCGCTGGCCGACGCATTGAACAGCTCGCCAACCCGGCTGGCGCCGTAGCCGTATGACGCAGTCAGGCCGATGCTGGGGAAATAGCCGGCGCGGGCGATGCCGATGTCGGCATTGGCCGCTGCCACCCGCCGCTCGGCCCCGGCGATGTCGGGCCGGCGCTGCAACAGCGTAGCCGGCAACACCAGCGGCACCTCGGGAACCGTGGGCGACCAGGCGGCCGGTGAGATAGAAAAGTCGGCCGGCGTCTTGCCCACCAGCACCGCGATCGCATGTTCAAGCTGCGCGCGCTGGCGCTGCAGCCCGACCTGGTCGGCCAGGGCGCTGGCAAGCTGGGTCTCGGCCTGCAGCAGGTCGGTCTTCGGAATCACGCCGGCGTCGTAGCGGTTCTGGGTGATCTGCCGCACCCGCTGGTAGCCGGCAATGGTTGCCTGCAAGAGCTCGGACTGGACATCGGTCTCGCGCAGGTTCAGGTAATTGACGACCACCTCGCCCTGTGCCGACAGCGTGGCCGACGCCAGGTCGGCCTGGCTGGCAGCGGCGCTGGCGCTGGCACTGTCGACGCCGCCGCGCAGCCGGCCCCACAGGTCCGGCTCCCAGCTTGCGCCCAGGCCGGCCTGGTAGACGTTGCGCACGCGGCTGCTGTTGCTGGCGCCGGTGACGCTGGACGTGCTGGCGCTGCTGCTGGAACTTCGGCTGCGGTCGGCGCCGGCGTCAAGCGAGACGACAGGAAACAGGCTGGCGCGCTGGCTGGCTACCAGCGCCCTGGCTTGCGCATACGCAGCACTGGCTGCCGCCACGTTCTGGTTCGACACCTGGACCGCGCTGGCCAGCTGGTCCAGCACCGGGTCGTTGAACACGGCCCACCAGGCGCCGCGCGGCGCATCGTCGGCGGGCGTTGCCGGTACCCAGTCGCCGGCTTCCTTGAATGCCGCGGGGAGAGCCAGCGGCGGCGCCTGGTGGACCGGCGCCAGCGAGCAGGCGCCCAGCATCGCGAGGACGGTTGCGGCGAACAGGCGGCGCCGGAATGCAGGAAAGTTGTACACGTAACTCTTCGATAAGCGCATGGTTGTCAGGTCTGTAGCGGTTCGGTGGTCCGGGCCAGCGCCTGTTCGCCCGGCGCGCGGCGGCGCAGCTTGTCGAGGAGCAGGTAAACCACGGGCGTCGTCAGCAGCGTCAGCACCTGGCTGGCGACCAGGCCGCCGATGATGGCGACGCCCAGCGGCCGGCGCAGCTCGGCGCCTTCGCCGAAGCCGATGGCCAGCGGCAGCGCGCCGAGCGCGGCGGCCAGCGTGGTCATCAGGATGGGCCGGAAGCGCAGCAGGCAGGCTTCGCGCACCGCCTCCAGCGCCGACAGGCCGCGCGAGCGTTCGGCTTCCAGCGCAAAGTCGATGATCAGGATCGCATTCTTTTTGACGATGCCGATCAGCAGGAACACGCCGATCAGCGCAATGATGGAAAAGTCCATGCCGAACAGCAGAAGCGCAATGATGGCGCCGACGCCGGCCGAGGGCAGCGTCGACAGCACCGTGATCGGGTGCACCAGGCTTTCGTACAGGATGCCGAGCAGGATGTAGATGACGATCAGCGCGGCGGCAATCAGCAGCGGCTGCTTGTCCTGGCTTTCCTGGAAGCCGCGGGCGGTGCCCTCGAAGCTGCCGCGCACATTGGTCGGCATGCCGATGTCGGCCTCGGCCTGGCGTACCGCGGCCTGCGCCTGGGTCAGGCTGAAACCCTCGTCAAGGTTGTAGGAAATCGTCGTCGCCAGCTCGGCGTCCTGGTGGCTGACGGACGTCGGCGTGGCCCGTTCGGCGAAGCTCGCAAAGGCGGACAGCGGCACCATGGTGGTCGGCCCGGTGCTCAGCGCCTGGCCGCTGGCCGGGTCACGCAAGGCGGGATTGACCGGCGCGGCGGCCGTCGTGCTCGCGTTGGCGGCAGTGCCGCCGCCGGTTGCTGC
>CAUQYP010000021.1:0-34447 GCA_963522035.1 uncultured Noviherbaspirillum sp.
AACTCTCGACCTCAACCTTGGCAAGGTTGCGCTCTACCAACTGAGCTACTCCCGCGTCACTGGAGAAGCCAGCATTATAGAGATTTGAAATTGAGTGTCAAGGGTGCACTATCCATACCGCAATCTCAATGCTTGCCGCCCTCGCTGGCCTGGATCAGCGGCCATGCCTTGCGCAGGTAATAGAACATCGACCATACCGTGAGCACGGCCGCGATCAGCAGCAGCACTTGTCCCCAGAACCCGGTGTCGACGACGCCGAACAGGTCGCCGTAGTACAGCAGCATCGGGATGGCGGTCATCTGGGCCGCGGTCTTGATCTTTCCGATCGAGCTGACAGCCACCGACTTCGATGCGCCTATCTGCGCCATCCATTCACGCAGTGCGGAAATCGCGATCTCCCGCCCGATAATGATGAACGCCAGGATCGCATCGGCGCGCCCGAGCTGCACCAGCAGGAGCAGCGCGCCGGCGACCATCAGCTTGTCGGCGACCGGGTCGAGGAAGGCGCCGAAGGCCGAGGTTTCATTCCAGCGACGGGCAAGGTAACCGTCGAACCAGTCGGTCACCGCGGCCACGATGAAGATCGCGGTGGACGCTACGCCTTTGTCGAACAGCGAGATCCAGCTGTCGGGCAGGTAGAACACGCCTACGATCAGCGGGATCAGTGCGACGCGCAACCAGGTGAGCAGGATCGGAATATTCAGCGGCATAGGTAAGTTCTTGTTGTCGTTGTGGTTGCGGCCCGGAATAAAGGCGACGCCCGTAATTTAATGGAGTTGCCGGTAAATGTCTTCCGCAAGCTGCCGCGAAATGCCCTCGACGGACGCCAGGTCTTCGACGCTGGCCGACACCACGCCGCGCAGGCCGCCGAAACGGGCCAGCAGTTTCTGCCTGCGCTTCGCACCGATGCCTTCGATTTCTTCCAGCCGCGAGGTCTGCCGCGCCTTGGCCCGCTTGGCCCGCATGCCGGTGATCGCAAACCGGTGCGCTTCATCGCGGATCTGGGCAATCAGCATCAGCGCCGCCGAGTCCTTGCCCAGTTCGCGCGGCGCCCTGCCGTCGGCGAAGACCAGCGTTTCCAGCCCGACTTTCCTGCCCTCGCCTTTCGCCACGCCGACGATCAGGCCGATGTCCAAACCCAGTTCCTCCAGCACCTGGCGCGCCATTTCGACCTGGCCCTTGCCACCGTCGACCAGCACCACGTCCGGCATCACGCCGTCGCCGCCGGCGACTTTTTCATAGCGCCGCATCAGCACCTGGCGCATTGCCGCATAGTCGTCGCCGGGCGTGATGTCGTTGATGTTGTAGCGCCGATACTCGCCGTTCTGCATGGCATGGTGATGAAACACCACGCACGACGCCTGTGTCGCTTCGCCCTGGGTGTGGCTGATATCGAAGCATTCGATGCGCAGCGCGTCGATGTCCTCGGGCTCCAGCCCGAGCGCGTCGACCAGCGCGCGGGTGCGCGACTGCTGCGAACCCTGTTCCGACAAAAGCCGGGCCAGCGCGATTTCCGCGCCCTTCTGCGCCATTTCCAGCCACTGCCGTCGCTGGCCCTGCGGCTGGAACACCAGGTTGATGCGATGGCCGCATTGCTCCATCAGGGCCATCATCAGCGCCGGCTCGTTGAGCTCGGTATTGAGCACGAGCGTCGACGGGATGAACTTGTCGAGATAGTGCTGGGCAAGGAAGGCCTTGAGCACTTCGAGCTCGACCGGCTCGTCGCTTTCGTTCATGCCGCTGTCCACGTGCACCGGGAAATACGCACGGTCGCCCAGGTGGCGCCCGCCGCGCACCATGGCCAGGTTGACGCAGGCATGGCCACCCTGCACGACGACCGCCAGGATGTCGATGTCGGCCTCGTTGCCGGTTTCCATGGTCTGCTTCTGCAGCACGCGGGACAAGGCGCCGATCTGGTTGCGCACCGCCGCCGCCTGCTCGAACTTCAGGTCGGCAGCAAACGCCTGCATCTTGCCTTCCAGGCTCGCCATCAGTTCGCTCTGGCGGCCGCGCAGGAAGTTGGCCGCATTCTCTACGTCGGCCGCATAGTCTTCCTTGCTGATCAGGTTCACGCACGGGCCGCTGCAGCGGTGGATCTGGTGCAGCAGACAGGGCCGCGTCCGGTTGGCGAAAACCGAGTCCTCGCAGGAGCGCAGCAGGAAGATCTTTTGCAGGATCTGCATCGACTCCTTCACCGCCCAGGCGCTGGGAAAAGGACCGAAATACTGGTTCTTCTTGTCCACCGCGCCGCGGTAGTAGGCCATGCGCGGGTATTCCTGGCCGGTCAGCTTCAGGTAGGGATAAGACTTGTCGTCGCGAAACAGGATGTTGTAGCGCGGCTGCAGGGTCTTGATCAGGTTGTTTTCCAGCAGCAGTGCTTCGGCTTCGCTGCGGGTCACCGTCGTTTCCAGGCGCGCAATGCGCTCCACCATCATTGCCGTGCGCGGACTGGCATGGGTCTTCTGGAAATAGCTCGACACCCGCTTCTTCAGGTCGCGCGCCTTGCCGACGTAGAGCAGCTTGTTGTCCGCGTCGAAATAGCGATATACGCCAGGCAGATGCGGCAGCTTGCTGACCGTGGCCAGGACGACTGCGCGTGGATCGGGGGCGAGCGGTTCGGACATCTTGTTCGGTTTCGATGACAGGGTGGATGACAGGCCGGCGTGACTGCCTACCCGGTACAGGCCGACAGCGCCAGCGCGCGCGCTGCCAGGTAACGGGGATCGTGCTGCAATTCTTCCCAGTTGGGGGCGTACCCCCTTGCCAGCAAGGCGCTGATGCGCGCATGCGACGCCGGCTTGCACGCAGACGCCGGCAGTTCGGCGAGGAGCCGATCGGCCTTGTCCGGCGAATTGCAGATCAGGACCATGTCGCAGCCGGCCGTCAGCGCTGCCTGCGCGGCGTCGGTCACGCTGCCAGCGACGCTGGCGCCTTCCATGCTGAGGTCGTCGCTGAAAATGACGCCGCCGAAGCCGATATCGTGTCGCAATATGCCCAGCCAGCGCGCAGAGAAACCGGCCGGCTGGCTGTCGACCTGCGGATAGATCACGTGGGCCGGCATCACCGCCGACAGGCTCATGCCCAGCCAGTCGTAGGGCATTGCGTCCTGGGCCAGGATCTGTTCCAGGCTGCGCTCGTCGACCGGAATCGCCACATGGGAGTCGGCCGCGACGAAGCCGTGGCCGGGGAAATGCTTGCCGCAGTTGGCCATGCCGGCCAGCGCCAGGCCGTGGTTGAGGGCTTTTGCCAACTGCGTCACCGCGCGCGGATCACGGTGGAAGGCACGGTCGCCGATTACACCGGAGTCACCGTAGTCGAGGTCCAGCACCGGCGTAAACGACAGGTCGACGCCGCAGGCCCGGAGTTCGGCTGCCAGCACGTAGCCGACCGCGGTGGCGGCGCGGGCGGCCGCCTCGTTGTCGCTGTCCCACAGGTCGCCGAGCCGCCGCATGGCCGGCAGATGGGTGAAGCCGTCGCTGCGGAAGCGCTGCACCCGCCCGCCTTCATGGTCTACCGCGATCAGTACACCGGGTCGCGCCGCCTGGATGGCAGCGGTCAATGCGCACAACTGGGCACGGTCGCTGAAATTGCGCGCGAACAGGATCACGCCACCGGTCAGCGGATGCCTGATACGACGGATATCGTCATCGGTCAGGCTGAGGCCCACCACGTCCAGCATGACCGGTCCCAGGGCCTGGGCCGCTTGCGTGCTTGCATTCATGTTTTCTCCACGATGACGAAGGCAACCGCGTATTCAGCCTCGTCGGTCAGCGTGACCTGCGCGGTCAGGCCCTTGCTTTGCATAAATTCATCCAGCAGGCCACTGGCAACGGCAACCGGCCTTCCGCCAGGCGCATTCAAGACCTGCAGGCTTCGCCAGGTCATCGGCATGCGCATGCCCAGGCCGATCGCCTTGGAAAACGCTTCCTTCGCCGCAAACCGGGTGGCCAGGAAACGCACGCCGCGCGCTTCCACCTTGGCGCGCCGGCGCAGGTATTTGTCGAATTCGTCGGGCCCGAGGATCTTTTCCGCAAACCGGTCGCCATGCCGCGCCAGCGCCGCTTCGATGCGGGAGATCTGGATGATGTCGGTGCCTATGCCGTAGATCATCTTGTTCCCGCACCCAGGCGGGCTGAAATCATGAGCGCTTTCATGTCGCGCACGGCTTTTTGCCAGCCATCGAACACGGCCTGGGCCACGATGGCGTGGCCAATATTGAGTTCGACGATGCCGGGAATGGCGGCAATCGCCTGCACGTTGGTGTAATGCAGGCCGTGCCCGGCGTTGACCTGCAAGCCGTGTGCATGCCCGATCTCCACACCCTGCCGGATGCGCGCCAGTTCGTGGTCGAGTTCAGGTCCTCCGGCCTCGGCATAGCGCCCGGTATGCAACTCGATCACCGGCGCACCCAGTTCCGCGGCTGCACGGATCTGGTCTTCTTCGGGATCGATGAAAAGGCTCACCCGTATGCCCTCGGCCTGCAGCTGCCGTATCGCCGCCTGGACCTCGGAAAAATGGCGGCGCACGTCGAGCCCGCCCTCGGTAGTCACTTCCTCCCGCTTTTCCGGCACCAGGCAGACGTCCTGCGGGCGGATGCTGCAGGCAATGTCCAGCATTTCGGCAGTGACCGCGCACTCCAGGTTCATCCTGGTTGCAAGCCGCGGCCGGATTGCGCGCACATCGGCGTCCTTGATGTGGCGGCGGTCTTCGCGCAGGTGCAGGGTGATCACATCCGCGCCGGCTTCCTCGGCCAGCAGGGCCGCCTTCAATGGATCGGGGTAGGTGGTGCCGCGCGCATTGCGCACCGTGGCGACGTGGTCGATGTTGACGCCCAGGTCGATGACCTGTCCGGTCGGCTGCAGATAACTCATGGAAGTCGGATCCCGGTAGGGTTGGATTTACAACTGCATCAGGTCCAGCAATATCTGCCGGGTATTCAGGGGCACGCCCCCGAGGTGATGCGCGAGCAGGTATCGCATCAGGAATTTGCTCTGGGTCTGGGTGGCAGCGTCGCTGTAGTCGCCGCGCTGCATGTCGAGCAGGGTCTTGCCGGTCACCCTGGGCGAGCTGTCGGCCGCTCGTTCCGGCCGCGGGCCGCGTTCGGGGTCGACCACGTACACGGCGTCCGGCGTCACCGCTACCCGGTTTTCGGCGTCGATGCCGATATCGCCTGCAAAGCCGGTTTCCTTCAGCAACGCCAGTTCGAAGCGGCGCAGCACGATGGCAGCGGTTTCCTCGTGCGCCAGCCGGTTCAGCGCTTCGACATAATGATTGAACAGCACCGGGTGCGGGTCGTCGCGGGCGACGAACTTGACCAGCAGTTCATTCAGGTAAAACCCGCACAGCAACGCTGCCTTCTCCAGCGGCAGCAAGCCGCCCAGCCATTCGGCCGACGTCAGGTTGCGCACTTCGGACTTGCCGCTCCAGCCCAGCGCCAGCGGCTGGAAGGTTTGCAGCACGCCCCGCAACTTCGAATGAGGCCGCTTCGCGCCCTTGGCCACCAGCGCGACTCGCCCGTGGTCGCGCGAAAAGACATCGACGATCAGGCTGGTTTCCTTGTACGGATAACTGTGCAGCACGAAGGCGGGCTGGTTGGCTACCCTCAGATCTTTTTCCGGCGAGCGGTTCCGGCGGACGGCAGGCGCTGCCGGGGTCGCCGGCCCGGCTGCAGCCGCCGGGGCCGACCGACCGGCCAACGCCACTTCGCCGCCCTGCTCCGCTTCCGGCGACTTGCCCGGCAGGCTGTCCGTATCCATCATGCAGGCTTACTCGTAGCCATAGGCCCGCAAGCCGGCCTCGTTATCTGCCCAGCCCGATTTCACCTTGACCCAGATTTCCAGGTAGACCGGGCCGCCGAACAGCTTTTCCATGTCCAGCCGCGACTGGGTCGAAATTTCCTTGAGGCGCGCGCCCTTCTGCCCGATCAGCATCGCTTTGTGGCTGTCGCGCTCGACCAGGATGGCGGCGAAGACCCGCCGCAAATTGCCTTCTTGCAGAAACTGTTCGATCAGCACGGTGCTGGTATAGGGCAGCTCTTCGCCGACGAAACGGAATACCTTTTCGCGCACGATTTCAGCGGCAAGAAACTTTTCACTCCGGTCGGTGATGTCGTCGGCGTCGAAGATCGGCGTATTTTCCGGCAGGCGCTGCTCGATCTCTTCTTGCAGGTATTGCAACTGGAAGCGTTGCTTGGCCGACACCGGCACCACGGCCGCAAACGGGTGCAAGCCGGCGATCTGCTGCGCAAACGGCATTAGCGCCGCCTTGTCCTTGACGCGGTCAGACTTGTTGATAACCAGGATGCAAGGCACATCCTTGGGAATCAGGTCGAGAACCTGCTGGTCAGCCTGGCCGAATGTGCCCGCCTCTACCACGTAGAGAATCACGTCCGACGCGAGCAGCGTGTCGGTCACCGTGCGATTGAGCTTCTTGTTGAGCGGATTCGCATGCTTGGTTTGAAAACCGGGCGTATCGACATAGATGAACTGCGCGCGTTCGGACGTCTGGATGCCGGTAATCCGGTGCCTGGTCGTTTGCGCCTTGCGCGAGGTAATGCTGACCTTGGCGCCGATCAGCGCATTCATCAGCGTCGACTTGCCGACATTGGGCCGGCCAACGATGGCGATGTAACCGCAATGAAACGCGGGTGTTGCTACAGGTTCTGTCATGCGGTTTTCGAGTGAGTGGCGACCAGCGGCTGGCCTGGCGTGGACGCGCCCTTCTGGGCAGGGGCCTTGTCGTCGGCGGCGGAGGAATTCGGGGCAGTCTTCGGAGCAGGTTCGTCTATAGGCAATTCGGCCTGGACCGTGGCAATGCCCGCGAGCTTCAGTTGCGACGCGCGCGGCCGGTTCTTGCGGGCTGCGGCAGGCGCCTTTACCAGGGACTTCTGCACGGCTTCCAGCGCGAGCTTGGCTGCTGCCTGCTCACCCGCCCGGCGGCTGCCGCCGGTTCCGAAAACCTGGATATCCAGTTTGGGCACCAGGCATTCGATCTCGAACTCCTGGCTGTGTGCAGCGCCATGCGTGGCCACCACGTTATATTGCGGCAATGCAATTTTCTTGCCCTGCAAAAATTCCTGCAGCAGGGTTTTCGCATCCTTGCCCAGGGTCTTGGGATCGACCGTGTCGAGTATCGGGATATAGAGCGACCGGATTACCTTGCGCGCCGCCTCGAATCCGGCGTCGAGGAAGATCGCCCCGAACAAGGCTTCGAGCGTATCTGCAAGGATCGACGGACGTCGAAAACCGCCCGATTTCAATTCACCCTCGCCCAGGCGCAGAAACTGCGACAGTTCGAGCCGTTGTGCGATTTCATACAGGGATTGCTGCTTGACCAGGTTGGCACGCAAGCGCGACAGGTCGCCTTCGTCGACCTTGGCATAGCGGTCGAACAGCAGCGAAGCGACGACGCAGTTAAGCACGGAGTCGCCGAGGAATTCGAAGCGCTCATTATGCAGACTGCCATGGCTGCGGTGCGTCAGGGCCTGCTGCAACAGCGCTGCATCCTTGAACGTGTGGCCTAGCCGCGTCTGCAATAATGTCAAATCCATGTTCTTGAGCGCTTGCGCGCTTACTGTTCGGCCGCTTTGGCAGGACGACTCCGGGCGGTGCTTCCTTCATAGTCCAGCACCAGACTGGCCGGACCTGCGAGATGGATCACTTTCTGGTATGAAAAACTGACGTCGTTTTCCTTGCTGATATCGAGATCCTTGCTGCTGATGGACTCGATATAGCCGACTTCCGCTTGCCGGTCGAAAGCTGCCCTGATTTCCTGCGGTGTATTGCCCGCGGATTTCGCGGCGACGATCGCCTTTTTTACTGCCATGTATTCAGTCACCGACGGAACGACACGCAGGGCGAGCACCGCGATGAAAAAGCCGACCATCAACGTGAGGATCAGCCCGGTGACGCTCATGCCCGCCTGCTTTTTCTTTGACCACACTTTCATCGATTCGCTCCCCGCGATGCTATCGAAAACTGCCAATACGCTTCAGATTACCCAGGTTCATCCAGACAAAAAATGCCTTGCCGACAATGTACTCGTCCGGGACGAATCCCCAATACCGGCTGTCAAGACTATTGTCTCGATTATCGCCCATCATGAAATAATGTCCAGCAGGCACTGTGCAAGCGAATCCTTCGGAATTGTAGGTGCACTGGTCCTTGTTCGGAAAGTTATCGGGATTAGGCACGTACGACGGCGCACGCTGGTCGTTCAGAATCTGATGGGCGACGCCATTCAGATTTTCCTCGAAGTGCTTCGAATAGGTCAGGCTTTCCTCATCGAGGTAATCGGGAAGCTGCTTGTACTCCACCTGCTTGCCGTTGATCGACAGTTTCTTGTTCCGGTATTCAACCTTGTCGCCAGCAACCCCGACCACCCGCTTGATGTAGTCGAGCGACGTATCCTTCGGGTACTTGAAGACCATGACGTCGCCGCGCTGCGGCTGGTTGATGTCGATGATTTTCTTGTTGATCACCGGCAAGCGTATGCCATAGGTGAATTTGTTCACGAGGATCAGGTCGCCGATCTGCAAGGTCGGGACCATGGAACTGGACGGAATCTTGAACGGCTCGAACAGGAAGGAGCGCAGGACGAACACCATTAAAATGACCGGGAAGAAACTGCCGGAGTATTCAACCCAGGTAGGTTGCCGAAGCAGGCGCTCGGCAATCGCGCTGCGTCCACTGCTATCGAGCGGAACGCCGTCGGACGCCAGCCGGACATGCCGGGCATCGTACTCGGCCAACGCCGCATCGGCCCTGGCACGGCGTTGTTTGGACAAGTAAAACACGTCAAGGAACCAGACGATGCCGGTAGCCAGGGTCAGGATGAACAGGATCAGTGCGAAGTTTCCCAGCAAAGCTTGCAAATTCATTTCTCATCCACTTGTAAAATCGCGAGGAAGGCTTCTTGCGGTATTTCAACTGAACCGACCTGTTTCATCCGCTTCTTGCCGGCTTTCTGCTTTTCGAGCAGCTTGCGCTTGCGACTGATGTCGCCGCCATAGCATTTCGCCAGCACGTTCTTGCGCAGGGCCTTGACGTTTTCCCGGGAAATAATATTCGAGCCGATCGCCGCCTGTATGGCGACGTCAAACATCTGCCGCGGAATCAGTTCACGCATCTTGGCGGCAACGGCACGGCCGCGGTACTGGCTGTTCGCACGGTGCACGATGATCGCCAGCGCATCGACTTTCTCGTTATTGATGAGCATGTCGACCTTCACGACATCGGACGCACGATATTCCTTGAACTCGTAGTCCATCGACGCGTAGCCGCGCGACGTCGATTTGAGCCGATCGAAGAAGTCGAGCACGATCTCGGCCATCGGCATTTCATAGGTCAGCTGGACCTGCTTGCCGTGGTAGCTCATATTGATCTGCATGCCGCGCTTCTGCGTGCAAAGCGTAATCACCGAGCCGACATATTCCTGCGGCATGTAGAGATTGACCGTGACGATAGGCTCGCGTATCTCCTCGATCTTGGACGGGTCCGGCATCTTGGACGGGTTGTCTACCATCAGGGTAGTGCCATCGCGCATGATCACTTCATACACGACCGTCGGCGCGGTGGTGATCAGGTCCATGTCGAATTCGCGCTCGAGCCGTTCCTGAACGATCTCCATGTGCAGCAGGCCAAGGAAACCGCAGCGAAACCCGAAACCCAGCGCCTGCGACACTTCGGGCTCGTACATCAGCGCAGCGTCGTTGAGCTTCAGCTTCTCCAGCGAGTCGCGCAGCGCGTCGTACTGGTTGGCCTCGACCGGGAACAGCCCGGCAAACACCTGGGGCTGCACTTCCTTGAAGCCCGGCAGCGGCTCCTTCGCCGGCCGCGACACCATCGTCACCGTGTCGCCGACCTTGGCCGCTTTCAGTTCCTTGATGCCGGCGATGATAAAACCGACCTGCCCCGCCGCCAGCGTCTGCCGCGCGACCGACTTCGGCGTGAAGACGCCGACGCTTTCGACCAGGTGCTGCGAGCCGTGGGCCATCAGCAGGATCTTGTCCTTGGGCCGCAGCGTGCCGTTCATGACCCGCACCAGCATCACGACGCCGACGTAATTGTCGAACCATGAGTCGACGATCAGCGCCTGCAGCGGCGCGTCGACATCGCCCTTGGGCGGCGGCACCCTGGTGATCAGCGACTCCAGCACGTCCTCGACGCCAAGACCGCTCTTGGCCGAGCATTGCACCGCGTCGGTGGCGTCGATGCCGATGACTTCCTCGATCTCCGACTTGGCGTTCTCAGGGTCGGCCGACGGCAGGTCGATCTTGTTCAGCACCGGCACCACTTCCACGCCGAGGTCCAGCGCGGTATAGCAGTTCGCCACGGTCTGCGCTTCGACACCCTGCGAGGCATCGACGACCAGCAGCGCGCCTTCGCAGGCAGACAGCGAGCGGCTGACTTCGTAGCTGAAGTCGACGTGCCCCGGCGTGTCGATCAGATTCAGGTTATAGATCTGCCCGTCGCGCGCCTTGTAGGACAGTGCGGCGGTCTGCGCCTTGATCGTGATGCCGCGTTCGCGCTCGATATCCATCGAGTCCAGCACCTGCGCTTCCATCTCGCGGTCGGACAGGCCGCCGCAGAGCTGAATAATGCGGTCGGCCAGTGTCGATTTGCCGTGATCGATATGCGCGATGATGGAGAAATTACGAATGTTGTTCATTGACTTGGTGCCAGTTGCAAAAAAGGCGCTCTGAGGGGGAACCTGTCCCCAGGCGAGCGCCTTGCTACGGTATGGTTGTTCAGCGCCGCATTTTACCGGATTTCATAGCATGCCGACGCGGAAACTTCCGTAGCTATCCGGCAAGGAAGTCAGTGACAGCGTGCGGATCGAGAAAGTAATGGCAGAGCTCGCGGCTGGCGCCATCCGGCCCGATGCCGACCAGCACCGGCACCCGTTCATCATAGGCGCGCAGGAGTGCGTCGTCGGCGTCGACATCGATGACCTGCACCGCCATGCCGCTGGCTTGCGGCATGGCCCGCAACGCGTCCAGCATGTCGTCGCACAGGTGGCAGTACGAACGGGAATAGAGAATGAAATGGGTCAATCTGACGCTAAGAAGGTTTTGCTGGCGCAGTAACAGGAAACGGGCATTGCGCGGGCTGACGCGCGCAATGCCCGACCGATAACTTACTGTCCGTTCGGCTTCACCGTCACGAACTGCGACGATTCGCCGCGGCGAACCAGCAGCAGCACCGTTTTCTTCGGCTCAAGCTTGGCAACCAGCGCGTTGAACTGCTTGCCGTCCTTCACGTCGGTATTGTTGATGCGCAGGATCAGGTCGCCCGGGCGCAAGCCGGCCCGCGCCGCCGCGCCTTCAGCCGTTTCCACGGCCGCGCCGCCATCGACTTTCAACTCTTTTTTCTGGTTTTCGGTCAGGTCATTGACGACGAGGCCCAGGGTATTGACTGCCTGTTCCGGCTTGGCCGGCTTCTCCTCGCGCTTGGCCACCTTGTTATCCGGCTCCATCTCGGCGATGGTCAGGTTCAGTTCCCGCGCGGCGCCCTTGCGCCAGACCGTCACGGTCGACTTGGCGCCCGGCTTGGTATTGCCGACCAGGCGTGGCAGGTCGCTGGATTTCTCGATCGCTGCGCCGTTGAACCTGGTAATGATATCGCCGGCCTCGATGCCACCCTTGTCTGCCGGCCCACCCGCTTCGACGCGCTGGACCAGCGCGCCATTCGCCTTCGGAAGCCCGAGCGACTCGGCAACATCCTTGGTAACTTCACCGATCTGCACGCCTATCCTGCCGCGCGTGACGCGGCCGGTGGTCTTGAGTTGTTCGGAAACCCGCATCGCCTCGTCGATGGGCACCGCGAAGGAAATACCCATATAGCCGCCGGAACGGCTGTATATCTGCGAATTGATGCCGATGACCTCGCCCCGCATATTAATGAGCGGACCGCCCGAGTTGCCCGGATTGACGGCAACGTCGGTCTGTATCAGCGGCAGGTAATCGCCGGTATCCCTGGCCTTTGCAGAAATAATGCCCGCCGTAACGGTATTTTCGAGGCCGAATGGCGAGCCGATGGCGATCACCCATTCGCCGACCCGGACCTTGTTCGAATCGCCGAAGGCCAGGCGCGGAAGATTGCTGCCTTCGATCTTGACGAGCGCCACGTCGCTGCGCTTGTCCGAGCCGATGATCTTTGCCTTGTACTCGCGCTTGTCGGTCAACGTGACATAGACCTCATCCGCGCCTTCCACGACGTGGGCATTGGTCAGCACATAGCCGTCAGGCGAGACGATGAAGCCGGAACCGACGCCGCGCGGCGTTTCTTCCTCCGGCTGCTGGGGCCCCTGGCGCCGCCCGCGAGGCGTGTCGGGCTGCTGCTGGCGTGGCACCGGCACGCCGAAGAAGCGGCGGAAGAATTCCTGCATCTCGGGGTCTTCCATGCCCGGCGGCATGCCGCTTTGCCCGTTCATCTTTGCCCGCTCCGTGGTGCGGATATTCACCACTGCCGGGCCTACCTTGTCCACCAGGTCCGAGAAATCAGGCAGGCTGGCGGATGGCGCTGCAACGGGCGGCGCCACCGCGGCGGCAGGCTGGGCAAATGCAGGCGCTGCAGGCACGCTGAAGGCGCCCGCAGCGCCTACTATCAACACGGACAGCAGGCGCTTGACGGGATACGCAATTTTCATTTGTTTACTTGGTCGGTTTATATTCAATGGAATTGGCAACTTGCCGGATGGCGGTCAATGGCACTTCACCAACAATGGTAAGCCAAAACTCGCCTTGTCGCTTGCCGACGACATTCATTGCGCCTTGTTGCAGGGAACCCTCGGTACGACTTTGCGTTCCGGGCTCGATAAAGATCGAAATGGCAGCCAGGCCGTCCGAATAGACAATTTGCGAAACTTCTCGCTGGGCCGGCACGGTGCCGGTCTGGACCGGCGTGTCCGACACCATGCGCTTCAACTCGCGCGTTCTCCGGAAACCGGGCGGCAGACGACTGACGTTCCAGTTCGACAGATCGGCTTGCGTCATCACCGCGTTTTCAACGCGCCAGCCGCGGGTGTTGGTAAAGCTGGGCTTGACCTTGTTACGGTCCACGCTACCTATGGTCAGCTGGGTAAAGGATATCTGCTCCACGATATTGCCGGCTTCATCGATGGTTTGCGCCCGCAGCAGCAGGCCCGTCGACTTTTCCGCCCACAGGCGGTAACCGTAGCGCAGGTCATCCTTGGGCTGCAGGATCACGGACTGGCAATCGAAGCCCGCAATTCGCCCGGATTCACCCTTGCGTATTACATAGTGCTCGGCAAGCGTGTCGGCGTTTGCTGCAATGATGGCGGGAAAAACATCCTGCGCGACGCGTTTTTCAACCAGCAGGGTCTTGGTGTCCGGGACGTAACAAATGATTTCGTCATTGCTACGTATATATTCCCTGGGCTGCCCATCCAGCACTTCCAGCTTTTCAAGCTCGTTCCTGCCCTCGGCAAGGTGCGTGATTCGCGAAGTGCGTACCTGGCTTCCCTGCTGATAAATGAAGGTACCCGAATAATTCAGTTTTTGCGCCGCCGACTGGATCGTTCGCAACAAAGCCTGCGCTTCCCGTGTTTCTCCGGAAGGCACAGGCTCAGCTTGCGTACTGAAGGCGATGAAACTGGAAAAGACGACAACGAATTTAAACAGGGCCAGTGTTCGCCGCATAAATATTATTTACCAGATTCATTCGCGAACGTAGCAGAACGCGCGTATTGAGCAGAGCTGTAGACGGAAGGCGAGAACCGCTGGTGAGCCATCAGGTATTCGTCGATACCCTCGTCGCGCAGGACCGCGCCGCCACGACCGGCACTGGCCTGCAAGGCGGTCCGGGCTATACCAGTGTCGCTTACCGCCGCGACGGCAGCCACTGACGGCGCTCCCTGCATTGCCACCATCAGCTGGGGGGTGCCGACAAACGCAACGGCTGCTGCGGCAGCGGCCAATACACCGGGTAATGCCAGCCGGCGCACACCGGATTTTTTGGGCTGGATACGAAGCGCCGCCGGTGCAACCAGCGCAGGTTCCGCCGCGAGTCGTGCCGCCATGCTGGAGGAAAACCCTGCACTTAATGGCACTGCCATCTCGTCGGATCGGAGCAAGTCGCCAATCTGGTGATACAGCGACCAGGTCGCCTTTCCACCGTCATTGCGCAACTCCGCCAGAGCGACATCCAACTGTTCGTCGCTGGTCTCGCCATCTGCGAATACCGAAATCCGTTCTTGAACCAAGCTTTTCGTGTTCATTGTTAACCTCGCCAAAACTGACAGCCAATCCCTTGAGAACTACTATTTATCGTTTTTTATTACCAGCGTTTATCCAGCGCAGTGCCCAATAGAGGCCTCAGTTTTTCGGCAATTGCTTCACGCGCCCGGAAAATCCTGCTTCGTACCGTCCCAATCGGGCAACCCATCGCTTCGGCAATTTCGTCGTAGCTCAGTCCTTCAATCTCGCGCAAGGTAATTGCCATGCGCAACTCTTCCGGCAATGCATCCATGGCAACATTAACCGTTTCAGCTATCTGCTTGGTAGCAAGCATGGACTCCGGCGTGTTGATATCCCTTAGGTGCTCTCCGTCGTCAAAAGTTTCTGCTTCTTCCGCATCTGCCTCAGTCGATGTCGGTGCACGTCGACCCTGCGTAACCAGATAGTTCTTCGCGGTATTGATTCCAATTCGATACAACCAAGTATAAAACGCCGAATCGCCGCGGAACTGCGGAAGGGCCCGATACGCTTTAATAAAAGCCTCTTGAACAACATCTTCCGCTTCCGCCTGGTCGCGCACCAACCGCGACACCAGCCGCATCAGCTTTCGTTGATATTTGGAGACCAATAGCTCGAACGCTCTCTTGTCACCGCGCTGGACGCGCTCAACTAGCAGTTGATCAATGTCGCGTTCTGTCGTCAATCCCCATATCCTTGTTGAAGTGCAACATGCACGCGGCTAGATGTTGACTGAGTGTAATTAAATAAGTTCAACCCACACTCCGGTTAATCGATAATTTTACCTTTGGCGTCACGTGCCGCGATATATCTGAACGCGACCGAAAGCTCGGCAAAACCTGGTCCCTTCAAACTGTCCGGCAGCACCGGCACAGAGAGGACAGTCCCTTCTTCAGGCTTGAGTCGCAACAATAGAAAATATGGCCAGAGTACGGAACCCGAACTTAAGTGAACCTCCAGCCCGCTATCACCGTCTAAGGCCAAATCCGAATTTCCCCGATTTGCCGACTCCCCGCTATATTGCGTCAACCGGATTTGTCCGATGCCGGAAATATCAATATGGAACGTTTTTCTAGGCCGACCGGCTTTAAAAATCGTAGCTACAGCAAAGATGGAGACGATTGCGAAAATTTGTAGGCGTGAGATCCAGCTTAATTCGTACTGGCCGAACAGGATAAGAAATGCGGCGACGAGGGCCATGGAAGCCATGGCATAGATGGAGAGCGACAAGCTTCTGGAAGGATGCACCACAACCGACACTGCAATGGTCATGATGAAGAAACGGCCTGTTCGCCTCTAGGGCGAACAGGCCGAAGGATCATACTTTGCCAAATACCAGCGTACCGTTCGTGCCGCCGAAGCCAAACGAGTTCTTGACCGCGATATTGATCGGCATTTCCCGCGCCACGTTCGCGCAGTAATCCAGGTCACATGCCGGGTCCTGATTGAAGATATTGATCGTCGGCGGTGAGATCTGCTGCTTGACAGCAAGCACCGTGAAGACCGCTTCAAGTCCTCCTGCACCGCCGAGAAGATGGCCCGTCATCGACTTGGTCGAGTTCACCACGATATTTCTTGCGTGATCACCAAGGGCTCGCTTGATCGCGATGGTTTCTGCGACGTCGCCAAGCGGGGTCGACGTACCGTGTGCATTCACATAGCTGACTTCGTCGGCATTGACACCGGCGTTGTTCATTGCCGAGATCATGCACCTCCTTGCCCCGTCGCCATCTTCCAGTGGCGCGGTCATGTGATGTGCATCGGCGCTCATGCCGAAGCCCAGCAACTCGGCGTAGATATGGGCGCCACGTGCCTTCGCGTGTTCATACTCCTCGAGCACCATGACGCCGGCGCCCTCACCCAACACGAAGCCGTCCCGGTCCTTGTCCCAAGGACGAGAGGCGGTGGCAGGATCGTCGTTGCGCGAAGACAGCGCCCTGGCCGAGGCGAAGCCGCCCAAGCCCAGAGGTGAAATGGTGGACTCGGCGCCTCCCGCAATCATCACGTCGGCGTCGCCATACTCGATGAGCCGACCCGCAGCCCCGATACAGTGCAGACCGGTCGTACAAGCTGTGACAATCGCCAGGTTCGGGCCTCTCAGCCCATACTTGATCGACAGGTGGCCTGAAATCATGTTGATGATCGATGCCGGCACGAAGAAGGGACTGATGCGGCGCGGGCCGCGGCTGACAAGTTCGGCGTGGGTTTCCTCGATCATCGGCAAGCCGCCGATGCCCGAACCCACGATGACGCCGATACGGTCGGCGTTAAGCTCGGTAACCTCGAGCCCGCTGTCCTTCATTGCCTGCATGCCGGCAGCCATGCCATAGTGGATAAACGTATCCATATGGCGCGCTTCCTTGGCAGGAATGTAGTCGTCGATTTGAAAACCCTTGACCTCGCCTGCAAACCGCGTGCTGAAGGCCGACGCGTCGAAGCGTGTGATGGTCGCAATGCCGGATGTGCCGGCAGTCAGGGCTTCCCAGGCAGCGGCAACGGTATTGCCGATGGGTGAGACGCAACCCAGACCAGTAATTACTACGCGGCGCTTTTGTGAGCGGCTCAAGCGAATCTCCTGGAGTCGTTCAATGCTGAATCAGGCCTTGACGTGCGCCTTGGCGTAATCGATGGCTTGCTGGACCGTGGTGATCTTTTCAGCCTGCTCATCCGGGATTTCCATTTCGAATTCGTCTTCGAGCGCCATCACGAGTTCGACGGTGTCGAGGGAATCCGCGCCGAGGTCGTCAACGAACGAGGATTCTGTCTTGATGTCTGCTTCAGCGACGCCAAGTTGCTCAGCGACGATCTTCTTGACGCGTGTTTCGATATCCGACATGTTGTGCCTCCAAAGGGTGGGTTGCAGAAAGTGCGCGCATTTTATCAGGTTTGCGCGCGGGTAATTACTATTTGCCGGCGGTTTCAGCGGTCATTGCCGCCGTCGAACCAGCCGCCGTCAATTCATGTACATGCCGCCATTCACATGCAGCGTGCTTCCAGTGATATAGGCGGCTTGCGGCGAAGCCAGGAAAGCGACGGCAGCGGCGATGTCCGCCGGCTGGCCGAGCCTGGCAAGCGGAATCTGCTGCAGCAATGCCGACACCTGCTGCTCTTCGAGCGCGCGGGTCATGTCGGTATCGATGAATCCCGGGGCCACGCAATTCACGGTGACGTTACGGCTGCCGATTTCACGCGCAAGGGCGCGGCTCATGCCGGCCACGCCGGCCTTGGCTGCGGCATAGTTCATCTGCCCGGCATTGCCGGCGGAGCCGACGACCGAGGTGATGTTGATGATGCGGCCGTGCCGGGCTTTCATCATGCCGCGCAACACCGCACGCGAGAGGCGCGCGACGGACGTCAGGTTGGTCGCGATGACAGCGTCCCACTCCTCGTCCTTCATGCGCATCGCCAGCTGGTCCTGCGTGATGCCTGCATTGTTGACCAGGATGGAAAGGCTGCCGAATTCCTTCTGGATTTCGCCGACGAGAGCATTGCAGCGCTCGCCATCGTTGACATCGAGGACCATGCCGCGCCCGCAGCCTTCGCGGGTCTCGGCAAGATATTGGGTAATCGCGGCGCTGCCGGCGTCCGAGGTCGCGGTGCCGATCACGATGGCGCCCTGGCTCGCCAGTTCGACGGCAATCGCGCGTCCGATGCCACGGGATGCGCCGGTAACGAGCGCGACTTGTCCATCGAGGTTCATGCTGTTGGATGTCACTTGGCGAGCTCCAGTAGTCGGTCGAGCGAAGCCTGGTCGACGATGGCGTCACCGGCCAGCTCGCTATTGATGCGCTTGGTCAGTCCGGCCAGGACCTTGCCCGGGCCGCATTCGATAACGTGGGTCACACCCTCGGCCGCGAACTTTTGCACGGTTTCCACCCAGCGCACCGGGCTGGCGGCCTGGCGCACGAGCGCATCCCTGATCGCAGCGGGATCGGTGACGATCGCCACGTCCACGTTATTGATCAGCGGGATCGATGGCGCGTTGAACTGGATGCCCGCCATATAGTCCTGCAGCCGCAGCGATGCCGGCCGCAGCAGCGACGAATGAAAAGGGGCCGAGACCGGCAGCACCAGCGCGCGTTTTGCCCCGCGAGCCTTTGCGGCATCGCATGCGCGCTCTACGGCAGCCTTGTGGCCGGCAATCACGACCTGTGCAGGCGCATTGAAATTTACTGGCTCCACGACCTCGCCTTGCGCAGCTTCGGCGCAGGCAGCGCGCACGTCGTCGTCCGACAGGCCGAGGATGGCAGCCATGCCACCCTGCCCGACCGGCACCGCTTCCTGCATGGCCTGCGCGCGAAAGCGCACGAGCGGCACCGCGTCCCTGAAGGCAAGCGCGCCGGCAGCGACGAGCGCCGAGTATTCGCCGAGGCTATGGCCGGCCACGAGCGCAGGCATTGCACCGCCAGCAGCAAGCCACGCACGCCAGGTGGCGACCGCGGCGGTCAGCATGACCGGCTGGGTGTTGGCCGTCAGGTCCAGTTCTTCCTTCGGCCCTTCGGCGATCATTTTGGCAAGGTCGATCCTGATGGCGTCCGATGCCTCGGCAACGGTATCGCGCACGACCGGGTTGTCGCAAAACCCGTTGAGCATGCCGATTGCCTGCGAGCCCTGCCCTGGAAATACAAATGCAAATTTCATCGTTCTCGTTCGATATTGGATGTTTTGTCTGTCACATGCGGGCCAGCGCCGCGCCCCAGGTAAAGCCACCGCCGACGCCTTCCATCAGCACCGTCTGCCCGGGCTGGATCCGGCCGTCACGCATGGCCTGGTCCAGTGCCAGGGGAATCGATGCGGCAGAAGTATTGCCATGCTGGTCGACCGTCACCACCATCTTTTGCAAGGGCAAGCCCAACTTCTTGGCCGTGCCTTGCATGATGCGGATATTCGCCTGGTGCGGAATGAGCCAGTCCACGTCGGACGGTCGCATGCCAGCCGCGTTCAATGTTTCGTGCGCGACCTTTTCAAGTACGGACACAGCGAGCTTGAAGACGGCCTGCCCGTCCATGTACAGGAAGGCGCTACCGGCTATCGCGCCGGCGTTGACGCTGCCGGGAACGCACAGGATGCCTGCCTGGCTGCCATCGGCATGCAGGCGCGTGGCCAGCAAGCCGGGTTCGTCCGACGCCGACATCAGCACGGCGCCCGCACCATCGCCGAAAAGCACACAGGTGGTGCGATCTTCAAAATTGAGTATGCGCGAAAACACTTCGGCGCCAATCACCAGCACCTTCTTGTGCATGCCGGTGCGTATGAAGCTGTCGGCCATCGACAGGCCGTAGACGAAGCCGCTGCACACCGCCTGGATATCCACTGCCGCGCAGTGATTGGTAATGCCCAGCTTGTTCTGCACCACGCAGGCGGTGCTGGGGAATCCGCCAAAATAATCGGGCGTCGACGTCGCCAGCAGGATCAGGTCGACCTCGTTGAGGTCGCAGCCTGCCATGTCCAGGGCCCTGCGTGCGGCGATCACCGCCATGTCGCTCGACTGCATGTCCGGATCGGCGTAATGGCGGGCGGAAATCCCGCTGCGCGAAACTATCCATTCGTCGGAAGTCTCGATGCCTTTCTCGGCGAGCTGCGCCGAGAGTTCCTGGTTCGTTACGCGCCTGGGCGGCAGGTAACTTCCCGTACCCATGATTTTGCTGTAAAGAGTCATGCCGTTTTGTCTTCGGTAAGTCGCGGTTTGGAAAGCGCATCCTGGGCCTGTGGCGCACGCTCCGGCTGAGGCATCAGTTCCGCGATCGATTTGGAAATACGCGAGAGCACGTCATGATGAACGGCTTCATACGCACGCCGGATTGCAAACTCGTAGCCATAGGCATCTTCGCCGCCGTGGCTCTTGAACACCAGGCCACGCAGGCCCAGCAGGCTGGCGCCATTGTAGCGGGAAGGATTCATGCGGCGCGAGAAAGCCTTGATGGCGCCGCGCGCGATCAGTGCGCCCAGCATGTTCAGCGGGTTACGCCTGAACTCGGTCGTCAGCGCATTCTTGACGAAGCGCCCGACGCCTTCGGACGCCTTCAGCACCACGTTGCCGACGAAGCCGTCACAGACGACGATGTCGGTCGTGCCTTCGAAAATGTCATTGCCTTCCACATTGCCGTAGAAATTCAGGATGCCGCGCTCGTGGTCGGCCCGCAGCAACTGCGCGGTGCGCTTGACCAGGTCATTGCCCTTGATGTCTTCCTCGCCAATGTTGAGCAGGCCGACCGTGGGCTTGGCCTTGCCTTCCATTGCCGACACCAGCGCCGAACCCATCAGCGCAAACTGGTGGAGGTGCTGCGGCTCGCAATCGACATTGGCGCCCAGGTCCAGCATATAGGTCGGCCCGTCCTTCTGGTTGGGCAGGATGGTGCAGATAGCGGGACGATCGACGCCTGGCAGCGTCTTGAGCACATAGCGCGACACCGCCATCAGCGCGCCGGTGTTCCCGGCGGAGACGCATGCCTGGGCGCGCCCTTCCTTGATGAGGTTGATCGCCACCCGCATCGAAGAATCCTTCTTGCGCCGCAGGGCGACTTCAAGCGGATCGTCCATCGTCACTACTTCGCTTGCATTGACAACCGTAAGGCGCGGATGGTCGCTGGCGCGTAGCTTGTGCAGCTCGGCCTGGATGGCATCGGACTTGCCGACCAATATGAGGTTCGCGCCGGCTTCTGCGGCGAGAAAGGAAACAGCTGCGGGAACGGTGACCGAGGGACCGTGGTCGCCACCCATGCAGTCTATGGAAAGTGTAATTGTCATTATTGTTTCAGTGCCTCGCCCAACCGCATTATCGGCCAGAATTGGCGTGATTCAAAATGACAGAAAATGTTGCTTGAGCATATAAAAAGCGGCGCCAAGTCGTGTAACTCGCAACGCCGCGTTCAGCCTGGCACAAGATGGGGATTACTCGTCGTTCTTGGTCTTCAGGACCTTGCGACCGCGGTAGAAACCGTTAGGGCTGATGTGATGACGACGATGCGTTTCGCCGGTGGTCGGCTCGACTGCGATCGGTGGCGCCACCAGGAAGTCGTGCGCACGATGCATGCCGCGCTTGGACGGGGATTTCTTATTTTGCTGAACAGCCATGATAACTCCTAAACCAAAAGTTCTTAAATTTTAACACATCCGGCCACCATGCCGACCGCCGGAACTGGAAACATCCCTGCCGGCGGAGGCCGGCAGCATTTGAAACATCCTGCACCGGGCGAGGCCGGATTACTTCTTCAAATTCTTGAGTACTGCAAACGGCGAATCCGGCTTGTCCTGCTTCAACGCGTCGATCGCCGACGAATCCGGGCAGACATCGTGGCGCGGCGACAAGGGCAACGCCAATAACGCCTCATCCTCGATCATGCTTGCCATGTCCATGGTCCTGGAACCGGGAATCACGTCCAGGCTGTCATCGTCCAACTGCGCTTCCAGCGCGTCCGCACTGGCTTCATCCTTGGCCAAGATCAGCACCGAGCTTGAATCGATGTCGAACGCCAGCAAGCCCAGGCAACGCTGGCAACGCAAATGCACGGGACCTGAAACCTCCAGCGTCAAACCCGGATGACCCTGCACTTCCACGCCGCCCCGCGCCGACCATTTCAGGACGCCGCTGGTGTCGAGAAGCTCGGCGGAAAGCCTGGCCATGTCGGCAACAGCTGTCTCACCCGAACGCTCCTGCTTTTGACGGCTAAAATCAAAGGCGTCGACAACGAATGAGTCCATGAGGTTTAAGCTTGGCCGGAAAACCTGCGATAATAGCAGCCTTTTCCTTTAATCGTCAAAGCCTTAGACGACTTTTTTGTCCAATTATTCGCTACCGTCCTGCCCATGTCCGACGTCGCCACATTACCCCGATTAATCTTGGGCTCGAGCTCCAGCTACCGCAAGGCGTTGCTTGAGCGGCTGAGATTGCCGTTCGACGTAATCGCGCCGGACATCGACGAGACCGCACTGCCGGCCGAAGCGCCGGAGGCGACCGCGATGCGCCTGGCGGAACAGAAGGCGTTGGCCATTTCTTCGCAGGCAAGGAACGCACTGATTATTGGATGCGACCAGGTGGCAACGCTCGACGGCATACAGATCGGCAAGCCTGGCACCCATGCCAATGCGATGGCCCAGTTGCAGTTGATGCGCGGCCGCGAGGTCGTTTTCCATACCGCCCTTTGCCTGCTCGACAGTCGTGCCGGCGCCCGGTACCCGCTGCAAATGGAAAACGTGCAGACCTTGGTCACGTTTCGCGATCTGCCCGATGCCGAACTGGATGCCTACCTGCGGATTGAACAGCCTTATGACTGTGCGGGCAGCGCTCGTAACGAAGGCCTGGGTATTGCGCTGATTGCCGCCATACGCGGCACCGATCCGACTGCGCTGACCGGCCTGCCGCTGATCGCGCTGACCGGCATGCTGCGCCAGGCCGGCGTATCTTTTTTCCAGGGCTGAGTACGCAAACATGGCTGGCACTCTTTACCTGATACCCAACACGCTCGGCCCAAGCGACGGACCTGCAGGCTGCCCGCTTGAACAGGTGATCCCCGAAGAAGTCCAGGCGATCACGGCAGGACTGGATTATTTCGTTGCTGAAAATGCAAAGACTACCCGGGCTTTCCTGAAAACGATTGCACTGGCGCGGCCTCTTGCGAAGCCCCTGCAGGAAATCAGGATTGCCGAGCTGAATATCAATACTGCTGCAAGCGCACTGCCGGCATTGCTGGAACCGCTGCTGCAGGGACAGGACGCCGGACTGGTGTCGGAAGCAGGCGTGCCTGCCGTGGCAGACCCGGGCGCCGACCTGGTACGCCTCGCGCATGAACGCGGAATCCGGGTAAGGCCGCTGGTCGGTCCCTCCTCGCTGCTGCTGGCCGTCATGGCGGGCGGGCTGAACGGCCAGAGTTTCGCTTTCAACGGTTACTTGCCCACCGATGCAGGATTGAGGCAAAAACGCATAAAGGAACTCGAGGACCGCTCGCGCAAGGACAGGCAGACGCAGGTTTTCATCGAAACGCCTTATCGCAATGCTGCGCTGCTGGAAGCGCTGGTTGCCGCTTGCCAGCCGTCGACGCTTATTTCAGTGGCAACCGATCTGACCTTGCCGACGGAAACGATTCGAACCCAGGCGGCGGCAGGCTGGCGACGCGACATCAGCGCCGGGCGCCTGCCGGATTTCCACAAGAAACCGACGGTCTTTTCTTTTCTGGCCGGGTAGAAATCAAACAGGGAAGCCGGTCAGCGCAGTGCCGGCTTGGCAACGACGCTTTCCAGCACCGACGCGCCTGCCGCAGCGCCAATGGACGCGCCGAATTTTTTCAGCACCCGCTCCGGCAAACCTTCGTGCTTGGTGTAGTCGACAATGTCCTCGGTCTTGAATTCATTGCGCGCAACGGAATTCACCGTACCGAAACCGTCGGCCAGGCCAAGTTCCACTGCCCGCGCGCCGCTCCAGAACAGGCCGCTGAACATATCGGGCGTTTCCTTCAGGCGCTTGCCGCGGCCCTTGCGGACGACGTCGATGAACTGCTGGTGAATCTCGGCCACCATCGTGCGGGCATAATCGACCTGCTTGGGCTGGACCGGGCTGAACGGGTCGAGAAAGCCCTTGTTCTCCCCGGCAGTCAGCAAGCGCCGCTCGACGCCCACCTTCTCCATCAGGCCCGTGAAACCGAAACCGTCCATCAGCACGCCGATCGATCCGACGATGCTGGCCTTGTTGACGTAGATGCGATCAGCGGCGGCAGCAATATAGTAGCCGCCTGATGCGCACATTTCGTCCACCACGACATACAGCGGCTTCTGCGGATAAGCGGCCCGCAGGCGCTGGATTTCCTCATTGATGATCCCGGCCTGCACCGGGCTCCCGCCCGGGCTGTTGATGCGCAGGATGACGCCGACTGCGCTGGCGTCGGCAAATGCCCGGTTCAGCGCCGGAATGACCGAGTCGGCCGATCCGCTCCCGCCGCCGCTTTCGATCGTGCCGTCGATCTCGATGAGCGCGCTGTGCGTGCCGACCGATTCCATGTCGCCGCCGGTATAGCCGAAGGCCATAGCCAGGCCAAGCAGGACGAGCGCCACGAATACGAAGCGGAAAAAAATATTCCAGCGGCGTCGCGCACGCTGTTCCGCAAGCGTTGCAAAGGCCAGCTTTTCCAGGGTTTCACGCTCCCAGGCAACGCTGCGCAGCGGCGCTTCAGGCTGGGCCATGGCTGGCGTGGGGGTGCTTGGGTTGTCGATGCTCATCGTCGTATGGCTTCCTCAATGCCCGCTGTCAGGCGCGGGCGGGCCTCACAAAATCGTCGGGCTGCCAGTACAGCTTGCCGTCGCGTTCGACGACAGCCAGCGGCCGCAGGCGGCCGCCGCGGCAGGGGCCGCCTGCGCAGCGTCCGGTTTCGGGGTCGTAGATCGCGCCGTGGGTCGAGCACATCAGGTACAGCCCGCTGGACTCGAAAAACTCGCCTTCGGCCCAGTCGAGCTCGATTGGCACATGGGCGCAGCGGTTCAGGTAGCCATAGACCGTGCCACCGTAGCGCACCACGAAACCGGTCGTATCTTCACTGCCGGCAGTCAGCGGAAAACGTACGCCCTTGCCGCCCTCTTCCACCAGGGTCGCTTCGCAGATGTATATCTCGTCCATTAAACTATGCTCGTTCAGCCGTGTTCGTTGAGCCATGCATGCAGGTGCGCGACCGAGTCGGCGGCATACAGCGAGGCCACCGACTTCAGTTCCTGCGGCGTGTGGGCGCCGTAATGCACGGCGATGCCGCCGGCGCCGGCGTTGTACGCCATCTGCAAATCATGGGTGGTGTCGCCTATCATCACGGTGCGCTTCATGTCCTGCCCCAATTCGCGGGTCAGTTCATGCAGCATGGCCGGATGCGGCTTGGAGAAAGTTTCGTCGGCGCACCGGGTGGCGTCGAATACCGACAGCAGCCGGGTCGTGTCGAGCGCGCGGTTCAAGCCGACGCGGCTTTTTCCGGTGGCTACCGCCAGGAAATAACCCTGCTGCGCCAGGTCGGCCAGCATCTCGGGCACGCCGTCGAACAAAACCAGCTCCTGGTCCTGCGACAGGTAATGGTAACGATAGCGCTCGACCATGCGCGGGTAATACTTGGGGTCGAGTTCGGGCAGCACCGCTTCCATCGCGTCCTGCAGGCCCAGGCCGATGACATAGGACGCGGCCCGATGGTCCGGCACCGGCAGCCCGAGGTCGCGGGCGGACGCCTGGATACACTTGACGATGGTGCCGGTGCTGTCCATCAGCGTGCCGTCCCAGTCGAAGACGATCAGGTCAAACTGTTTTCTAGGCATGGTTATGCTCGGCCGTGGCCGTCTGCTCCGTTTTTCCAGGTAGTCGTTGATGAGCCTTGTACAGCCATTTCAGTCTGCGGCGCTTTCCAGGCTTTTCAGGAGCCGAACGCACTCTGCAGGCAGCGGCGCCTTCAGCGTCACCGGCTTCCCGCTTTCCGGGTGGCTGAAGGTAATCTGGTGCGCATGCAGGAACATGCGCTTGAAGGCGGCGCGCTGCCCACTCGCCTTCTGCATGTCGCGGTTCAGCGCAAAGTCGCCGTACTTGTCGTCGCCGACGATCGCAAATCCGCTCGATGCAAGATGCACCCTGATCTGGTGCGTCCGCCCGGTTTTCAGTTCCGCTTCAAGCAAGGCATAAGGCCCATATTTTCTGATTAAATTGAAAATAGTATGCGATTGCAATCCATCCGACTGCACCCGGACGCGCCGTTCACCATCCGGCGTACTGTATTTGTGCAAGGCCAGGCGGATATGCTGGCGGGGATTGGCCCATTCACCCTTCACCAGCGTCAGGTAGCGCTTGTCGACCACGCCGTCGCGTATCTGCTCATGCAAATTGGTCAGCGCCGAGCGTTTCTTGGCCAGCAGCAGGATGCCGGACGTATCGCGGTCCAGGCGATGTACGAGTTCGAGGAATTTTGCATCCGGCCGCGATGCGCGCAGCTGCTCGATCACGCCATAGCTGACGCCGGAACCCCCATGCACGGCAACGCCGGCCGGCTTGTCGATGACGAGCAGGTGGCTGTCTTCGAGCAGGATGGAAAACTCCGCGCCCGGCGCAGTCGACGGTGCGCGCTCGGCGGTGCGTACCGGCGGCAGGCGCAGCACATCGCCTTCGCACAGGCGATAGGTCTGGTCGATCCGTCCCTTGTTCACCCGCACTTCGCCCGAGCGCAATACCCGGTAGATATGGCTTTTCGGTACACCCTTGAAAATACGCAGCAGAAAATTGTCGATACGCTGGCCGGCTTCTTCTCCGGAAATGGTCACCAGCTGGGCTTGCGCGAGGACTTGGGGTTGCGGGGCCGCGGCCGGGAATCTGTCACCCTTCCCTGAAAAGCTCGCTAAGTCCTTCATTTTGAATATATAATCGGTCGGCAGCGGCCAGAAGGCTGCGGCGGTAGTGTAAGAATAAAAAGCACATTCTACACAGGGGCGTCTCCATCGGCCTCGCCTAAATGCAAATTCGATGGAAAAGATGTGTATGCAGCATTTGTTGCGCGAGCCAGGGTTGCAACCGTTGTTGCAATCGGGCAGCGCGCGAAAATGTTGGATCGAATGAACGGAATAGTAGGATTTCGCTGGCAAGCCTGCCCCTGTTGGGTGGGCTTGCCGGCAGATGTGGCTTAAAACCTGTTTGCCGAAATTGTTGAACCATCATGTTCCATTTGGCTTGACCGAGCTGTTTTGCGACCGAGTTGCTGCTTGCGCGCCTGCACCCTGCAGAGGCGGCAGGCGCGCTTCCGACGCACACTCGGCATCAGGGTAAAACCGCATCGGCGCCCCTACGGCTGCAGCGCACCCGCTGAAAAGCCGGCACCAGGGCATTCCCTCCCGGACGTTTTTTCCTCGCATACATCCCTATAAATTGCAGCCGCCTACGGCGACCCGGTTCGCCGGCGGCACTGAAGATGACCCCAAGGTCACGGAGTGAAAAAATGAAACGCATGTTATTCAACGCCACGCAGCAGGAAGAACTGCGCGTGGCGATCGTCGATGGCCAGAAGCTGATCGACATCGACATCGAAACCAGTGGACGCGAGCAGCGCAAGTCCAACATCTACAAGGGTGTCATTACCCGCATCGAACCCTCCCTCGAAGCCTGTTTCGTCAACTACGGCGAAGAGCGTCACGGCTTCCTCCCCTTCAAGGAAGTTGCCCGCACCTATTTCAAGGAAGGCGTCGACGTACGCACCGCGACCATCCGCGAGGCGCTGCGCGAAGGCCAGGAAATTGTGGTGCAGGTCGAGAAGGAAGAGCGCGGTAACAAGGGCGCCGCGCTGACCTCATTCATTTCGCTGGCCGGCCGTTACCTGGTCCTGATGCCCAATAACCCGCGCGGCGGCGGCGTTTCCCGCCGGGTCGAAGGCGAAGACCGGCAGGAACTCCGTGAAACCATGGACAAGCTGGACCTGCCGGCCGGCATGTCGGTGATTGCCCGTACCGCCGGCATCGGCCGCAATGTCGATGAACTCCAGTGGGACCTGAACTACCTGATGCAATTGTGGCGCGCGATCGAAGGCGCCGGCCAGTCGGCGTCGGGCGCCTTCCTGATCTACCAGGAGTCCTCGCTGGTGATCCGCGCGATCCGCGACTACTTCCAGCCCGACATCGGCGAGATCCTGATCGACACCGACGACATCTACGACCAGGCGCAGCAGTTCATGAGCCACGTGATGCCCGACATGGTGCAACGGGTCAAGCGCTACCGCGACGACGTGCCGCTGTTTTCCCGCTTCCAGATCGAGCACCAGATCGAGACGGCCTACTCGCGCACCGTGCCACTGCCGTCCGGCGGCGCCATCGTGATCGACCATACCGAAGCGCTGGTGTCGGTCGACGTCAACTCGGCCCGCGCCACCCGCGGTAGCGACATCGAGACGACAGCCCTCAACACCAACCTTGAAGCCGCCGACGAAGTGGCCCGCCAGTTGCGCCTGCGCGACCTCGGCGGCCTGATCGTCATCGACTTCATCGACATGGAAAACGCGAAGAACCAGCGCGAAGTCGAAACCCGCCTGAAAGATGCATTGCACTTCGACCGCGCCCGCGTCCAGATGGGCAAGATTTCCCGCTTCGGCCTGATGGAACTGTCGCGCCAGCGCCTGCGCCCGTCGCTGTCCGAAGGCAGCCACGTGACTTGCCCGCGCTGCAACGGCACCGGCCATATCCGCGACACCGAGTCGTCGGCGCTGCAGGTGCTGCGCATCATCCAGGAAGAGGCGATGAAGGAAAACTCTGCCGCCATCCATGTGCAGGCGCCGGTCGACGTCGCTGCGTTCCTGCTCAACGAGAAGCGCGGCGAGATTTTGAAGATCGAGACCCGGCACCGCGTCGGCGTGATCCTGATTCCGAACAAGTACCTTGAAACGCCGCACTACAAGCTCGAGCGCCTCAAGCACGACGACCCGCGCCTGGAAGACATGCAGGCAAGTTATGCGATGGCCGAGGAAGCCGAGACCGATATCGGCTATGACAAGCGGCAGAAGGAAGAAGCCAAGCCACGCCAGGAAGCCATGGTCAAGAGCATCACGCCCGACCAGCCGGCGCCCATCGTCGAACGCAAGGCGCCGGAAGCAGTGCCGGCGCCAGTCGCAGCGCCGGTGGTGCAGGCTGAAGAGGGATTCCTCAGCCGCCTGTTCGGCCTGTTCCGCAAGAAACCCGTCGCCCCGCCGCCGGCGCCGGTTCCCGTGGTGGCCGCCAAGCCGGAGGCAGCGCGCGAACGCAGCGACCGCAATGCCCGTACCAATGGCCAGCGCGGCCGTAGCCGCGGCGGCCGTGGTGGCCGTGACCGTGACGAGCGCGAAGCCGGGAAACCGGAGTTGCGCGAGGAAGCCGCGAAACCGGTCAGCGCAAATGCTGCCGCTGCCGCTGCCGCGCCGGCCGCCGCCCAACCGGCGCGACCGCCGCGTCCGCCACGCGAACCCAGGGAAGCGCGCGAAGGTGAACCACGTCGCGAACGCGCCCCACGCACGCCGCGCGAGGAACGCAAGCCAGCTGTAGCCGCAGCCGCACCTGTGGCCGAGGCAACTGCCGTCAACCTTGCCGATGCAGCAACGGAAGAAAAAGTGGCAATCGCCGCCCCTGTCGTCGATGAAGTGTTGAAGGCAGAAGTCCAGGCGCTCGCCGCCGAGACCGGCGCCGAGCAGGAAGGGATGGAAAGCCAGGGGCTGGAATCGTCCGAGGCTGGCGAGGACGGCGACGACCAGCCGCGCCGCCGCCGCCGCCGTGGCGGCCGCAACCGTAATCGCCGCGAACGCGAGAACGGCGAAGGCGGCGAGATCGGCGACGAGGTGCTGGGCGCAGGTGCCGCCATCGCCGGCGAAGCAGCCGCAATTAGCGATGAGCAGATTGCAGCGAAGCCGGAAACGATGCAGGACATTGGCTCTGAAGTCGCTGTTACCTATGCAAGCGTCGAATCCGCTGCCACCGAGGCACCAGCAGTTTCCGCACCTGCACCTGCGTCCGTGGAAGCACCGCAGGAGGTAGCGTCGCACGAGGCCGCGTCGGAAGCGGTCCCCGAGTCCAAAGCCGACGAGGCAGTGGCTGTCCAGGCCGCTGCCGTCGATACCGAAGCGGCAGCGGTTGCAGAACAGGTTCCTGCACAGCCTGAAGCCGCCGAACCGGCCCAGGCCGCGTCGGCGCAGGACGAAGCAGCAGCGGTTCAGCAAGCGCCGGAAACGGCTGATATGGCAGATATGGCTGAAGTTGCCGCGGTGCAGGACGTGCCTGTTGCCGAGTCTGTATCCGCCCGCGACGAAGCGCCTGCGCCGCAAGCGCAAGCTCAGATGCAACCGCAAGCTGCCGTTGCAGAAGCGCCAGCCGCAGTCCAGCCGACGCCTGGCGCAACGCGGCCTGCCGAGACCGCGATGCCGCTGCAGGAAATCAATGCGATGCTCAACGCAGCGGGGCTCACGCTGGCCAGCACCGATCCGGAAAAGCTGCGCGCAGCCCAGGAAGCCGCTGCCCGCATCCAGCCTGCGCCACGCGTTCCGCGTGAGCGCAAACCGCTGCCGCCGATGTCCGACGAGCCATTGATCCAGGTGGAAACCCAGCGCTGATCATCGTCGGGCATTCGCCACCGCTGCGCCCAGCCTCCGGGCAGTGCGCAGCAGCAAGCGAAGACCTGGCGTGCCAGAATGCAAGGCAAGGGAGCGCAAGCTCCCTTTTTCATGTTTGACGAAAACCCGGCCCATGACAACTCCGACATTGCCGCAGGCAGTCACCGTGGCGCAAGCGCTTGCCTACTGGCTCAAGTTGGGCTTCATCAGCTTCGGCGGCCCGGCCGGGCAGATCGCGATGATGCATGCCGAACTGGTCGAGCGGCGCCGCTGGATCTCCGAGCAGCGTTTCCTGCATGCGCTGAATTACTGCATGCTGCTGCCCGGCCCGGAGGCTACGCAACTGGCGGTCTACATCGGCTGGCTGATGCACAGGACCGTGGGCGGCGTGCTCGCTGGAGCGCTGTTCGTGCTGCCATCGCTGGGCATCCTGATCCTGCTGTCCTGGATCTACCTGGCCTATGGCTCGCTGCCGGTCGTGGCCGGCGTGCTGTACGGCATCAAGCCGGCGGTGGTCGCCATCGTGCTCGCGGCGGCCTGGCGGCTGGGCAGCCGGTCGTTGAGGAATGGCTGGCTGATCGCCATTGCCGTGGCGGCGCTGCTGGCGATCGCGGTGCTGCAACTGCCATTCCCGGCCATCGTGCTGGGTGCGGCGCTGATCGGCATAGTCGGCGGCCGGATGCTGCCGCAAAGCTTCCGGCCGGGCGGCTCGCATGGCGCAGCCGCAGCCAGCACCTACGGGCCGGCCATCATCGACGACGCGACGCCACCGCCGCCGCATGCGCGGTTCAGCTGGACGCGGCTGGCGCTGGTGCTCGGCGTCGGCATCGCACTCGGCCTGGCGGCATGGACGACGCTGGCCCTGCTGTATGGCCGCGCCAGCCCGCTGGCACAGATGGGCTGGTTCTTTACCAAGGCTGCCATGCTGACCTTCGGCGGCGCCTATGCGGTGCTGCCCTACGTCTACCAGGGCGGCGTGCAGACCTACCAGTGGCTGAGCGCCGCGCAGATGATAGACGGGCTGGCGCTCGGTGAAACCACGCCGGGGCCGCTGATCATGATCGTCGCCTTCGTGGGCTTTGTCGGCGGCTGGACCAAGATGCTGTTCGGCCCGGACCATTTGCTGCTGGCCGGGACCACTGCTGCCTGCGTGGTCGCCTTCTTTACCTTCCTGCCCTCCTTCATCTTCATCCTCGCCGGCGGCCCGATGGTGGAATCCACGCGCGGCAACATACGGCTGACAGCGCCGCTGACAGCCATCTCGGCCGCGGTGGTCGGCGTGGTCGTCAGCCTGGCGCTGTTCTTTGCCTGGCACGTGTTCGGGCTGGCCGCGCCGCCCGCGCGATGGGACTGGACGGCTGTCGCCATCAGCGCCATCGCCCTGCTTGCGCTGACGCGCTACAAGGCCGGCACGATCAAGCTGATCCTGGCCTGTGCGGCTGCAGGCCTCGTGGTATCGTACCTGCGTCAAGCGTAGGGAATGTCCCTTTCCATGGTCTGATACACTGCCCGCCATGTCCTCCCGAGTCAAAGTCATACCGGTCGCCGATTACCGCAGCATGCAGTCCGCGCCCCCCATTCCAGCCATCCTGGAACGCCCCGACGGCCTGCTGGCCGACACCCTCGCACGCCCGCTGCGCGACCTGCGCATCTCGGTCACGGACCGCTGCAATTTCCGCTGCGTCTACTGCATGCCCAAGGAAGTGTTCGACAAGGATTACGCGTTCCTGCCGCACAGCGCCCTGCTATCGTTCGAGGAAATTACCCGCGTGGCCAGCCTGTTCGTCGCGCATGGCGTCGAAAAGATCAGGCTGACCGGCGGCGAACCGCTGCTGCGCAAGAACCTGGAAAACCTGGTTGCGATGCTGCGCGCGCTGAAGACGCCGGATGGCCGCGAACTTGACCTCACGCTGACCACCAACGGTTCCATCCTGGCGCGCAAGGCCCAGGCCTTGAAAGACGCCGGCCTGAACCGGGTGACCGTGTCGCTCGACGCATTGGACGACGCGACTTTCCGCCGCATGAACGATGTCGACTTTTCGGTGGCCGACGTGCTGCACGGCATCGACGCGGCCCACCGTGCAGGGCTGGGGCCGGTCAAGGTCAACATGGTGGTCAAGGGCGGCATGAACGACCAGGAAATCGTTCCGATGGCGCGTCATTTCAAGGACACGCCGACCATCCTGCGCTTCATCGAGTATATGGATGTCGGCGCCAGCAACGGCTGGAAGATGGACGAGGTCATTCCGTCGGCGGAAGTGGTCAGGCGTATCTCGGAAGCCATGCCGCTCGAACCCATCGGCGCTAACTACGCGGGCGAGACAGCCGCGCGCTGGCGCTACCGCGACGGCGGCGGCGAGATCGGCGTCATTTCCAGCGTGACCCAGGCCTTTTGCCACGATTGCAGCCGCGCCCGGCTGTCGACCGAGGGCAAGCTCTATACCTGCCTGTTCGCCACCAGCGGCCACGACCTGCGCGCACTGCTGCGCGAGGGCCGCAGCGACGAAGAGATCTCGACCGCCGTTGCCCACGTATGGCGGGCACGTACCGACCGCTACTCGGAACTCCGCACCGGCAACACCGACGGCCTGGGGCCGGCGTCGCGCAAAAAAGTTGAAATGTCCTATATAGGCGGATAGCTCACCGATGAACCACCCCACTTTAAGCGAGGTTGTCAGCTGCCTGTCCGGCTACGACCCCGACGCGCTGCCGGTCGCCCAGGCCCAGCAAATTATCCGCACGTTCGTGGCGCCCCTGCATGTCGTTGAAAAAGTCGCGATACGCAGTGCGCTGGACCGGGTGCTGGCCGGCGACATCGTCTCCGGCATCAATGTGCCGTCGCATGACAATTCCGCGATGGACGGCTATGCGTTCATCGGCGCCGGCTTGCATGCGGATGCGCCGACGTCGCTGCGCATCGTCGGCACCGCCTACGCCGGCCGCGCCTACGACGGCCCGGTAGCAGCGGACGAATGCGTGCGCATCATGACCGGCGCCGTGATGCCGGCCGGCTGCGACACCGTGGTGCCGCAGGAATTCACTTCCCAGGCCGACACGCACAGCGTGATGCTGCCGCCCGGCGTGGTGCGCACCGGCGACAACCGCCGTCTGGCTGGCGAGGACCTGGCTGCCGGCCAGCCGGCGCTGGCCAAGGGCAAGATACTGCGCCCCGCCGACCTCGGGCTGCTGGCCTCGCTGGGCGTGGCCGAAGTGCCGGTGCAGCGCCGGCTGCGCGTGGCGTTCTTTTCCACCGGCGACGAACTGCGCTCCATCGGCGAGCCGCTGGACGAAGGCTGTGTCTACGACAGCAACCGCTATACGCTATACGGGATGCTGACGCGGCTGGGCTGCGACATCATCGACATGGGCGTGGTCAGGGACGATCCCGCCGCGCTGGAAGCGGCATTCCGGTCCGCCTGCGAGAACGCCGACGCGATCATCACCTCGGGCGGTGTGTCGGTCGGCGCCGCCGACTATACCAAGCAGATGATGGCGCAGCTCGGCGATGTCACTTTCTGGAAGATCGGCATGCGGCCCGGCCGCCCGATGGCCTTCGGCAAGATATCTTCGGCCGGCCACAGCGCCTACCTGTTCGGCCTGCCCGGCAACCCGGTCGCCGTGATGGTGACCTTCTACTTCTTCGCGCGGGAAGCGCTGCTGCACATGATGGGCGCGCAGGTGCCGCCGCTGCCGCTGCTGCCGGCCCGCTCGGAAGCGGCCATCCGCAAGAAGCCGGGACGTACCGAATACCAGCGCGGCATCCTGTCGGTGGCAGCGGACGGCAGCCGCCAGGTGCGCATCACCGGCGCCCAGGGTTCGGGAATATTGCGCTCGATGTCCGAGGCCAACTGCATGGTCGTGCTAGGGCATGAACAGGGCAATGTGCAGGCCGGCGAGCTGGTCGATGTGCTGGTGTTCGAAGGGTTGATCTAGGTAGATTTTGTAGGGTGGAATAAGCGAAGCGCATTCCACCATTGGACGATCATGGCTGGCGGTATCTTATCGGCCAGTGGTGCAATGCCCTTCGGTTATTGCACCCTACGAATTTTGCACAGCTTGAGCAGTTGCAGTTGCCCGCGCAGCGACAGTTGCCGTTGCTTGCAGCTCCGCGCAGCGACGGTTGCAGTTGCAGTTGCAGTTGCAGTTGCAGTTGCAGTTGCAGTTGCAGTTGCAG